>JAJTYZ010000037.1 GCA_021463515.1 Chthoniobacterales bacterium
CAATTGGAAAAGCCCGGCGGCGGTGGCGGCGTGCAGGCTGGCCGGCGAATAATGGATGGCGATGCCGTCGTTGGCGTATTTCGCCTCCATGAACAGCTTGCCGATCCCGCATTTCAACACCTCGAGTTCCTCGAAAAACCACGCGCCTTTTTTGGTCATGGAGAGGTCGGAAAGGATCAGGGGACAATTCATGGAATCGGCCACCAGCGTGTAGTAATTGATCCCGCCCGCGCCGTTAAAAAGCAGCTCCCACGGGCGGCCACGCGCCGCCTGCTCGTCCTGGTCGGTGTAGTCGTAGCCAAGGAAGGTCGTGGAAAAAGTACCCGGACGGACGAAAGATCGCTGCAGGGCGGCTTGGACGCCGACATAGCCGCTGAGGTGATTGACCGCGCCGGTGAGCTTCCACCAATCGTGGCCGTTGAAGGAGTCCGGCTCCTGCGTTCCGGAAAGCCCGACCATGGCGCGGGGAATCCGTTCGGTGATGATGGCCCGGGCCTTGGCGTGGTAGTCGGCGAAGCGGCTTTCCATGAAACGCCGGAAGGCGATCCACGCGGGGAGGGACGCCCCGGATTTGACCTCCGCCAGCTTCGGCGGGGCGATTTTATCCCAGGCGTTATAGCGCGTGTTCCAGGCGCGGTTGAGATTTTCGATGGTGTGGAACTGTTGCTGCAGATTCTTTTGGAACTCCGCGAGCAGTTCCGGCCCCGGCGCCGTGTCCTCTCTCCCCAAGGTTTGCTCGTCGCCGAGTGACCAGTGGATGACCCCGAACGGACGCCACTCCTCCGCCAGCCGCCCCAGCTTTTCCATGGTTCTCTTCTCGTGGGATGGGGTGAGAACCCCCACGTCCTCGCCGGACGGGCGAACGAAGGCGATGTCTTCCGGCCCGAGCGGCACATTGCCGTAGGCGCCGTTCTCGGCCTTCTGACGGGTGGCCAGCGAAACATAGCCATCCACGCCCAAGCCGCGCAGGAGCCTCATGCAATATTCCGCGCCCGGCTGGTAATTGAGTGCATACCATCCGAGAAACGCAAAATCGTCCTTCGGCGGAACATCCACCCAAAGGCGCGCCATCCGGCGGTCGGTAACCGCCGTGCCCTCGCGCGCCTCAATGAAAAGTTTCGCAGCCAGAGTCTGCGGGGACGCATAGGGAATGTGGAATGGCACCTGCGTTTTCCCGGCGGCGGGAATGTCCTGAACTGGCGCCACCAAGCGGTTGTCGGTGTCGAAAAGCGAAAGGCGGAGCATGGTGTCCGGCGACGCCCCAGAGACTTTGATCGTTCCCTCCACCGGTTCACCTTCCATCCAGAAAGGTTTGGAGGGTGTGATCCCGGCGATCCGTGCGCCACCCTCCCTGGTGAAAAAGGCGGAGCCGGTTTCAAGGATTTTCCCTTCGGCATCCCGCAACCAAACATCCACGGGATGGATGCCCGCCGTACTTTCCGGCATGGAGAATTGGAAGACGCCGCCGCCCGCCGGGACTTCGGTTTTCTGCGTGTCGAGGGGCTGGAAAAAGGTGTCACGGGCGACGACTTCCAGCTTGGCCGGGGCTGCTCCCGGCGACACTTTCACGGAGAGGGTTTCCGGCGACGCCGTGATGGTTTCCAACCGCCGGGGGCCTTCCTGTTGCGCCGCCCAGAGGATCAGCTTGTTGAAGGCCAGAAAATAATACTCCAGTGGTCCGTTGGTGTCGTCCACATAGTCGGCCAACTCGAATCCCGGCAGCATCGTGCGGGCGGAGCGGGTGAAATCGGACGGGTTCACGAGGGCCACGCGCCCTTTGCCGAAGGTCGAAAGCCGGAAAGGGGCGCCCCCAGCCGGGGGATGATAGCCCGGAATGAGGCCCATCGGGACGTGGTCCGTCACCCCTTGGTCTCCCGGCAGAGGCTGCTCCGTAAAAAGTTCGCGGATGGGGTCGAGCCATTCGCCGCTGCCGTTCGAGACGCAAACCAATCCCATCCCCTCCCGCACCCGCGTTTTGATTTTTTGCAGCAGCTCTTCCGGGAAATCCTGCCACCGTACGGCACCCACCACCATGACGCGGCTGTCCGGCAGCGCCTTGGTGATGCGTTCCACGGCGAGGGATTGCAGCGGGCTGGAACGGTAGTACGACCAGTGCGGAACCGGCGTGTAGTCCAAGTCCAATCGCTGGGCGACCTCCACCACATCGCGCATGCCGTCGGCGAAATTCACGAGGATGGCCTTGATCGGGCCCCCGGCCAGCGGGATGGACCATGCCACGTGCGGAGTCTCCGGGAAATGCCCGCGCGTGTAGGAATCCTTGCTCATCCCGAGGCCCTCAAAAACCAGCGTGTCCCGGTCTTGCGCCGCCGTCGTGACATTGGCCTCGCGTGGATCGAAAGCGCCCCGCCGAACCTCGATCTCGTCCCAAAAGACCATGGAGCCGTTGGCTTTTGCCGACACGAGGATATAGCGCCCCCGGGTTTTCAGGTTATCCGCCGAGAAAGCGTGGGTTAAAGCGGTTCGTCCGTCTTCCTTGAGCCCAGCAGGTGTCAAACGCGCTACCTCATGGAAACTTTGATTGTCATCACTCACATAAAAGGTGATTTCCGCAGGGAACTTAACGCCGGCTTTCCCGCCTCCCGCCACATAGGTTGTGATGTTTTGAATCGGCTCGATTTTGCCGAGGTCTAGGAGAGCCTTGGGAAACCCATAGACCCAGCCCACGGAAGATTTTTCAAGCCAGATTGGATTTTTGGTGAAATGTCCATCGGTGAGCTGCGCTGTATCTCCTGCATCAGTTGTCTCCGGATAACTCGGGTTGGGAACTAGTAGAACAGATTTTCCAAGAGCCATGTTCTCAACATCCGAGCTTTCCGCGATGACTCTGCCGCAGAATACGAGAAGAATTGACAGGAGGAACGTTAATACACGCATGGCTATTTTTGTGGCTGTGAAGAATCGCTAGAGTTGACGGTTTCTACCGAGATATTGTCAAAAATGACTGTTCCCCCGGTTCTTTCACTATGCAGACTTAGATTCCGATAAGCAGTATTCCCGCTTGGACGTATATAAAAATGACCGGATACGGTTTCACCGATCTGGGTGGTTCCATCGCTTTCAAAAACCTTGACCTGGTATTCACTATCCGAATTTGGATTATCCGGGAAATCCATTTCGATGTAATACCAAGTGTTTCTCATGATGGAGATACGGTTGGCATCCGCTGTGTGATCAAACCAGGCGCGTATATACCCAGTTTCATTTTCGTTCATAACGGCCTGAGCGTAGCCGAGAAACCCATCCCGCCCGTAAAGTAAAACTTCGGCAGAAGAATTTGGTAAAAGATTGACCGCCACCCGCACCCGGAGGGCACGTGTAGTCTCACGAGCACCGTCGCTGTCAAATCCAAGCAACGTGGATACCGATGTTCGCCCGTTGTCCCCATAGGCAAGAGCTAACGAACGAGGCGATGAAAGGCTGACTTCTGTCGTTGTGGAGGCAGCATCTCGCGACTCTTCCTGGATCTGCCACTGCCCGTAACGAAGCAAACCAGCCTCAGTGGGTAGCGGGCCGTTGTCCCCGTAAGGAGGAGTGTCATCGAAATTTTCGTCAAAAAGAGTCTCGGCGCGCAGCAAACAAGCCGGAAGGAGGACGAGGAGGCAAACGAGGATGGGGTATTTGTACTTCATTGCCATTTAGCTCTTATCTCCTTATATTATCTAAGGCAAGATTTTTTTGGGGGGAGTGAGAATTTTTTTGTCGTGCCGCTTTTCGGGTTAGCGGATCAGGCCCCAGCGTCCGAGGAAGGGTCAATAGTGCGAGCGGCGGTGCGAATGGCGGATGATTTGGACGGTTTGAAAAGCGGATGGGGAAAATAGGGGGGTGGATAAAGTGAGGAAGGA
>JAJTYZ010000038.1 GCA_021463515.1 Chthoniobacterales bacterium
CAACCCACGCCATTTGGGGCAACCGTATCACCGAATACGAAAACCACTACAAAGTCCCCGTCCGCCCCGCCAATATCGCCGCACCTCCGCCCAATCTTCAAGGCATGTAACAAAACGAAAACTTGCGATTACCAAAATTCCTTATATCGTTCTAATCCGATAGCCGTCGCCACCGCACGATCAACCCTTTTCAAAACGCCTCAAAATATTTTTTGAAAAAAGCACTTGCAACGTTCTAAAAGTTTTGTATATTCGCAAAAGCAATGAATTTTTTGCGCAACCCACATAAAAAACACCATGAAAACTCTGAAATTCCCCAAACACCTTGCCGCAGGATGCCGAAGTGTGGTATTCACGCTTCTTGCTGCGGTCTCGCTGGTCATTCCCCAAGCCCGTGCCGCCGATGCGACGTGGATTGTGGATGCGGCCGGTGATTGGACGAATTCCGCCAATTGGTCTGGCGGAACCGTTCCTGGCTCCACCAACACCACGAATAATGCGGATATCGCGGTATTCGGAAATACGATCTCCGGTGCTCGAGTTATCACCATTGACCCCAACCGGAATATCGGCGGCATTACGTTTAATTATAACCGCACACTCACCAACTCTGGCGATGGATACTCTCTGAAAAATGACATTCTTCTCTCGGATGGTGGCGTTATTAGGGAAATATCCACGGTGTCGCCAACGGCAAGCCGCATAAGCAGGCTTCAAAACGACACGTTCATCCAGGGCGACGGAGGCTCGGCCACCATTCGGAATGATGCGACTTCCGGCAATGTCCGCATGTTTCTAAATGGTGTGCGCGGCACTTCGACGGCGGGGAATACGACGACACTCTATCTGGATGGCAACAACACGGCGCCCAATACGTTCGGCTCGGTCATAAATAATGGAGCCAATGGCGGCACCCTTGCGATCGTCAAAAATGGGAATGGTTACTGGCGTCTGTCCGGCACGAACAGCGATTATAGCGGAGGCACGACGTTGAATGCCGGGCGCCTTCAATATAGCGCAGGCACCAATGCCACTTCTATGGTTTTCGGGACGGGAACCCTGACGATCAATGGAGGGGTGCTTCAGAATGTGGAATCTTCTGCAAACGTCCCGCTGTTCACCACCATATCAAATGCCATCGTTGTGGGGGGGGATTTTGCGATTTCCACGAAGGCCGCAACCCAGAATACGACAATATTTTCCGGCAATGTGGATCTCACGGGTGCCACGCGCCAGATTAACGTGGATGGGGCTGCCGATTCGAAAGTTATACTCTCCGGCGTCATTTCCAATGGTGGCCTCACCAAAACCGGTTCTCAAACACTGGTTCTGCGGGGCAACAACACCTACACCGGCAACACCACAGTGAGCACGGGCACGCTGACTTTGGACACCACCTCCGTGTTGACCTTCAGCATCGGTGGCAATGCCACCAACAACGCCGTGCTCGGCACCGGAACCGTGCAGTTTAACGGCACTTTCAACTTCGACCTGTCCGGTGCCGACAGCACCTACGGCAATAGCTGGAACATCGTGAATGTGGGAACGCTTAGCGAAACGTTCGGCGGCACCTTCCTCGTGGATGGATTCATTGGAAATAGCGGCGTTTGGACAAAGGTGGACGGCCCGAACACGTGGACATTCAAGGAAAGCACCGGCACGCTCAACGTGGTTCCCGAGCCCGGCACACTGGCTTTGGCAGGTCTGGGGCTCGGTGCAATTCTATTGACCCTCCGACGCAGGTTGCGCTCCTAGCAGAGCGATTTCCTCTCGATGTCAGTATCCACCAAGTGCGCGGACAAAACATCGCATCCGCACTGGCTCTCTTGGATTGCGGTGCGAACTTTTCATTTTCCCCGGGATTTGAACCGGCTGACTTTTGAGTAAGTGTCACATTCCATGAGTTCCAATTCCAATCGTATCCGCCTTTGTAGGAGCCACGGGAATCCGCGCGGCATTTTTTGGCGGATTGCGATTCGAGGTTTGGCACTCTCCATTGTAGCTGCATCGCTTCTGCTTGCGGGGTGCGGGAGAAAGAAGGTCTCTTTCACCCCACTCGTGCAAGATAGGCGGGCGGTCAGTGCCATTGTGCTGCCGGAAAACTGTCCGGAGTATTTGCGGGAAATCGCGGAGTATTTTACCGGCATCGTGGAGCGTTCGACAGGTGCCACGATTCCCGTGATTTCCGAAAGCGGAGAATTGGCACTGGAGCCCGGTCTAACGCGTCTGTTTCTGGGGGATACAAAGCATGCGGCGGAAGCGGGGCTTTCATCCAGGACTCTCCCAAAGGAGGGATACCACCTGCTGGTGCGTCCGGGCGAAATTTTCATCCTCGGGCGTGATGAGCGGCAGAAAAAAGGTGCCGATGCGCACTCGCGCCCTACGCAGTGGGCATTGAACCGTCTCCTTGAGGAAGGACTGCACGTCCGTTGGCTCTGGCCGGGGCGGCTCGGAACTCATGTGCCTACGGCCCGGTCGTTTACCGCCGCAGAAGCAGATGTGACCTACCAACCCAGTCTCTCCATTCGGAGGCTTCGCCTGAATCCCGGCATATGGCCTCTCTCTGCGGATCCCGTCTTGGATGCCACCCTGAGAAAGGAGGCGGCCGAGTGGGCGGAAAATCATCAGTCCGGGCGGCGCGAAGGGCCGGTGTTCGGCCATGCTTTCGAGCATTGGTGGGAAAAATACGGCAAGGATCATCCTGATTATTTTGCCGAAACGCCGTCGGACGAGTCGCAGCCCAGAGCGGATCGGGTCAAGCTCCGGCTCGCCAATCCCACCATCCTCGATCGGATCGCCGAAGAATACAAGGCGGCTGGCGCGCCGCGCTATTGGAATGTCTGCCCGAACGATGGCTATGGCTTTGACCTAAGTGCGGAAACCAGGGCGTGGGACATTCCTCCCGATCTTGATCTCCAAAAAATCTGGAAAGGCACGGCCAATCTCACGCCGCGATTTGTGAAGTTTTGGAACCTGCTTTCCAGGCGGCTCCAACAAATCAATCCGGAGGTGATTCTTTGCACATACGCCTATGCCTCCTATCGCAATCCGCCCCCGCCGGAGCGCCCTCTCATCGCGCCATCCGCCCTGATGGTGGTTTGCGGCTATCACGATTTCCAGATGTGGAAGGAGTGGAGCAAACAAACCGGTGTGCGGTCGGTTTTTTTGCGCCCGAATTGGGGGCACCTTGCGGCGCATGCGCCCCACTTGCCCTTGCGGGAGACGCATCAATTTCTCGAATTTTGCTGGAAAAACAAAATGGAGGGATTTGACAATGACGCGCTGATTGGTTTTTGGGCGACGCAAGGCTCTCTCTATTATCTCTGGGCACGCATGATGACGAGACCTGATCTCAGCATAGACGCCATTCTCGATGAATACACCTCGGCCTTTGGCGTCGCTGCGCCGCTCATTCGCCAGTACCTCGACTACTGGCAAAAGATCACCTCGAAGATTGCCATCGTGGATCCGTATGCCTACGAGACGTCCTCTTCCGCAAAGGGCCGCTTTGCCGAGCTTCTCAAGGAGGGAAAAACCGAGACAAGTTTTGTCCGCGGCTCACGGCGCGCGCTCCCTTATCTCTACGGGGATGACGTGATTGAACCGGCTGAGGCACTGCTGGATCAAGCTCTGGTAAAGCTGGGCAATCAGGACACTGAAGCGCGAGATCGCGTGCTCTTCCTGAAATCCGGCCTCGACGAACTTCGCATGTCGCGCGATCTCCAGGCGCTGGCCGCAAAAATCAACAAGCACTCACCCGAAGACCTCCAAAAACTCCAAGAAGCCTCCGACGCCGTCGTGAAATTCCGCGAACAGCTTACCTCAACCCACGCCATTTGGGGCAACCGTATCACCGAATACGAAAACCACTACAAAGTCCCCGTCCGCCCCGCCAATATCGCCGCACCTC
>JAJTYZ010000039.1 GCA_021463515.1 Chthoniobacterales bacterium
GGCGTGGATCGGATAGCTGCGCAGCCGGTGGGCGACGACGCGGGCCTGCTGGCGGCCCAGCTCGGTCAGCCGCGTGTCCGCGGCCTGCCCCTGCCAGCGGCCGCTCAGGTTCCATTCGGTCTCGCCGTGGCGCAAGAGGATGAGCGTGGTCGGGTCAGCGCTGTTCGTCGGCATTGTTCGTTCCTTGTTGTGGCGCTGCCTCGTCCAGATGGCTGACATCGGCGATCAGCAGCGCCTGCATGCCGGCGCTGTTGACCTGCACCACGGTGACTGAGGTGTTGGGGATCGGCGCGTGCCGCGAATAGGGGCTATCGCCGGTCGCCGCGGGCATAGCCTCCAGCGCCGCGCGCACATTGCCGCCGTGGCAGATCACGGCTACCGTCTGGCCGGCGTGGCGGCGATGCAGATCCTGAATGGCCGCCAGGGTGCGCGCACACAGCGCGGCGAAAGTCTCGCCGATCTCACCGCGCGGCAGGTCCAACGCACGGATCTCTTCGCCAGGCCAGCCCCGGTCCACTTCCTCCGGCGTCAATCCCTGCCAAACGCCCAGATCGAACTCTCGCCAACGGGAATCGGGCTGCACCGGCAGCCCTACAGCCGCGCCGACGGCCTCAGCCGTTTGCCGCGCACGCAGGAGATCGCTGGTGTAGAGGGCGTTTACGCCAGCAGTTTGGAGCCGGCTGGCCAGTTGCAGCGCCTCTCGACGGCCCTGCTCCGTCAGCCCGCCGGCCTGCAGCGCCTGACCCTGGATGCGGCGCTGCGCGTTCCACTCGCTCTGGCCATGGCGGCAGAGGAGGAGGGTGAGTACGTGGGACGTGTGGGAAGCGTGTGCGAGCATGGGAGGTGTGGATACACGTAACGAGTAACTCGTAACTCGTAACTCGTAACACGGAATGGTGCGATGGGTGTGGGGGGATGTTGAGTCGTAACGAGTAACGAGTAACTCGTAACCCGGAAAGACTTTCCGTGATCCCGGGTTGCGTAACACGTAACGAGTAACTCGTAGCCAGAAAAGCTCTCCGCGATTCCGGGTTACGAGTTACTCGTTACTCGTTACTCATCAAATCAACGTCTTCATGCGCAACATGCGGTCGCCTAGCTCTTGCAGCGCTTGGGCGATGGTGGGCTTGCCTTCGCGCTCCAGTTGCCTGACTGAGGCGTTGAGCACGCCAAAGAAGGTGCCATCGATGCGCCCCAGATTGAGGCCGATGAGTTGGGTCAGTTCGTCGTCATCCTTGGCGCCCAGCAGTTGGCGGATCAAGGCGAGGGATTCTTGTTGGGTCATGGTGGTTTGGTGAACGGTGATCGGTGATCGGTGATCGGTGATCGGTGATTGGTGATCGGTGATCGGTGGGCGGTGACCGATGAACGGTACACAGTGTGACCGCTTCGCCTCCGTGTAATCCGTTAATCCGTGACAATCCGTGATTCAGACTGTGATCGGTACACGGTGTGGCCGCTCCGCCTCCGTGTA
>JAJTYZ010000004.1 GCA_021463515.1 Chthoniobacterales bacterium
GTGGCCAGAGAGGGAATCGAACCCACGACACGAGGATTTTCAGTCCTCTGCTCTGCCAACTGAGCTATCTGGCCAAAGAGAATCGAGAGACCATAAACGCGTGTGCGAGGGTTGGCAAGCAGAGCTTTTGCTAAACTTCGCCAATATGCGTGGGCTCCACCATCTGCGGACGATGGTATTCTTTGTATTGATAATACGGATAATCGGAGCTGCCCATTTCGGCACAATTGTAAATGAGACCTTTCACGGTGACGCCGCGAACAGCGAGAAGTTTAAGCGAGCGAATGAAAAGTCGCGCGGAAGTAAAGCGGGCGCGAACAACGAAGAAAACCGCATCTACGAGCGGCGCCATCGCGCTGGAATCATCCGCAGCCAACACGGGGCAGCTATCAAGGATGACATAGTCATAGCGATTTTGCAGCTTCTTCATGAGGTCACGGAACGGCGCACCGGGAACGGGTTCGTTGCCGCCGGCGAGAGCTTTGCCTCGCGACATCAAAGAAAGATTCGGCAAATGCGTTTCTACGATGGCTTCCTCAATTGTGGCGGTTTCTTTTAAACATTCCGCGAGGCCGGGTTCATTCTTGGTGGAAAAAAGGCGATTGATTCGTCCGCGTCGCAAGTCGGCATCTACAAGCAAGGTCTTGGCACCGGCCAATGCCATGGTCGCGGCGAGATTGATCGCCAAGGTGGATTTTCCTTCGCCCGGAATGGCACTGCTAATAAGAAAACTCTTCGGGTTGTAGTCAGCCGTGGGCATGAACAAAATGCTCGAACGAATATTGCGCAACGATTCGACAAGAATGTGTCGCTTGTCATTTTCTTCGAGCATCTGCGTGTCGTAAATTTTGAGGCGCGGAATAAGGCCGACAACATCCATCTCGGAATGTGCTTCGAGTTCGGAGACGGAGATATAGCGGTCATCCAATTTCCCGATGAGAAGCAAAATCCCAAGCCCGACGGCAAAGCCACCGGCACTCCCGAGGAGGAGAGCGCGTCCAAGATCGGGACGAATGACAGTCGCCGGAGAACCATACTCGGTGATGGTCACGGTATCTTGGTCAATATTACGTGTGACATCTACATTTTGCACGCTGGCAAGGAGGCGTTCGTAGAGGCTTTTTAGGCGTTCGGTTTTGCTTTTAAGGCGGTCAAATTCGCCAAGGCGGCGGCTAAGTTCGAGGGCTTTGACTTCCCACTCTTTGATGACGGATTCGGTATTTTGGATTTGGGCGTGCAGGGAACCAACCTGCGATTCGAACTGCTCGGCGGTTTGGTTTTGGTAAATTTCCATGAGCCGTTCTTGCATCGCAATCTTTTGATCAAGGGCGACCATTTTGGGGTGACGCGGCTTAAGATTAATCCCCATTTCCACACGTTGAGCGCGGAGCAATTGCAGCTCTTGGCGCGCTTTGAGGTAATCCGTCACGGGGCCAAAATTGCGCATGAGCGAACCCAGATTGTCCTTATTGCTCTCGACGGCGACATCTACTTGCGCTCGGCGTTCGAGATTTTGTTCGAGAGAGAGAGTCTCAAGAAGCTGACTTTCGGTACGAAGGTTCGCGAGATTGCGATTAAGCTGCGCGAGATAGGCTCCTGCGCTATTACCTTCTTCTTTTAGAAACACGACGTTGTTTTGCTTTTGCCACTCAAACAAATCTTCCTCGGATTTTCGCAAATCCTTTTCGAGGCTGACGAGCTGGTCCGTAATCGCACTCAGCGTGACATCCGATTTATCCGTCCGCATGGATCGGCGGTACGCAATGTACTCGTCCATCACCGCATCAAGGTAAGCCTTCGTTTGCTCCGGCAGTCCGCCTCGTGCGGTGACTTGGAAGATAGACGTGCGCGGAAGTACGGAAGATGAAAGGCTGATGGGAATTTTTTCGAGGTTGGGATTAAGTGCCGCCACCCGCGCATCCGCTCTGCGAGCGACTTCACCGCTCTGTAACAATTCCAATTGCGTTCCAAAAAAGTTAGCGGCTTCTTCGCTATAAATCGCACCTTCGGGAAGCGCAATTTTTCCGGAAACCATTAAGCGACCCACAGACTGATATTTCGGCGGGGCACTAAGAATCGTCCATGCTTGCAAGCCAAGGCCAACTGCCGTGGTCAACAAAGGAATCCACCACCAACTTTGCAGCATGTATTTGTAGCGCTGAAAAGTAAGCTGCAATATCTCGGCGCGCTCATGCTGTTGCGCACTTGCTGCCGCTGAAGATTCTCCTGAATAGACGGACATAACTTCTAAAAATTAATCAAACGCTCTGGCACAAGAATGTAATCATTCGGCTTCACCTCAACATCAAGATCGAGGCGGCCTTTTTCAATGACCTCTTTGACATCCACAATCTTAGTTTCTGTACTGCCATCCGAATTTGACCGAGTAAGTTTTACCTTACGTTCATTGGCAAAATCCGCAAATCCGCCAGCACGTAAAATGGCTTTGCTCACCGTAAACACTTCGTTGGGCGGAATTTCTTGTGGGCCTGCACCGCCTTTGACGGCACCGGTAACGTAAATACGCCCGGGAGAACGGTGACCTTCGGTATCTAGGCCAATGATAACCGTAGCGTGAAAATAGTAATCGCGTTCGAGCAGCGATTTAATTTCGAAAGCCAAAGCACGCGGGCTTTTTCCCTCGGCATGAACTCGCCCAATGTAGGGCACTTCTAAATCTCCCGAGTCCGTCACCTGCAAACTCACCGCAGGATCGCGGTCTTCGACGACGCGAAAATTCACGGTGTCCCCTCGCCCCAGCGCACGCTCTGCATCGAGAACCTCCATCGAAACCGTGGTGGCCACGGGAGCGGTGCCGGACCGTGTGGGAGGGTTTTCGGGAAGTGGGGGTGGCGGAGTTCCGGCGGGAACGTCCAGAGGGTGAGCAGGTATATTAATGGGCTGCTGGGCTAAGGCCAAACATGGCATGAGCAGCAGAACAAAAACGAAGGCTTTCAGGCGAAGATAAGCCTGAAATACGCCAACGCTTTGGGGGAGCGCGGACAAGGGATCAGAAAGCATAGGTTAGATTAAACCCAAGTCGCTGCTGATTGTAACCATCAAAGCTTGCCGAAGAGCCTTTACTTAATACACCGGCGTAGAGGTTGAGGAGCCAATGTTTGGTAATTTGATAATTAAGCCACAAACTCGCCCCAATGCGATCGAAGTTTTCTGAATTAGGTCCCGGTGATTCCTGCGCATTTTCATAAAACGCCGAACCTCCTAGCGACCAGTTGTTGATGAGCAGCCAATTGAATGCGTAACGCACATAAAACAGCTGCGCGTAATTTGACTCCATGCTCGGAATGGCTTCAAGCCCGGACATGATGCGGTGCGAGAAAAAGCGGTTCAGCGTGTGATTAAGGCTAAAATAAAAATACGGGTCATTGTAATTACCGGTATTCAACGGGTTGTTTGAATCATTGTAATCCGTCATTTGCCACCCGACCCCACCGGTCCAATCAACGTAACGCGAGAGCTGTCCACTGGCGAAAGGGCCGATCATGTAGCCCATGCTGTCGTTGAGGGCATTGGAGCCGGAGGAAGTACCATTGGTGTACGTCGTATGAGTCGCCGACGCTTCCAACCCGAGACGCAAATAAGGAAGCACAAGAAGAGAAATATCGCCAAAAACCTGATTGGAAACGCGGTTGGTATAATCGAAGTCGGGATTAAGGGCGTATTGCAAAAAGTTGGAATAGCCCAAACCAATTTGAACATCATTGAGGTCCCAAACTGCCTTCACTCCCGCCGTGTTATTGAAAATGGCATAGTTCGCAGCACTATTATCATCACCTCCGCGAAATGTCGGATTATCCACGGGGTTCACCGTGATTGTCGGACGCTCAAAAAAGGTAATGCGGATATTGGGGGTGTTGACGTTGAGATTAAAAATAAATTCCGTCCCCGGCTCAATGACAAGCGTTTGCTGGTTGAGGTAGCTATTGTTGAGATAATACTGATAGCCCACCTGCACATAAAAACGCAGGCGGTTCATTTTTGTCATAGGCCAAAAAACGCCCATGCCAACACGCGGGGTGACGATGAAATCACCCTGAGGAGAATTCTCGGAGAGATTCACATTACTATTGTACTCCCCGCCGACGCCCGCGGTGAAAAGCATCTGCATGGGGCCTGCCTTGATGTTGTAACGACTGGCCGGAACCGATGTTGCCACCAAAGGATTTGCCGCCCGCTGCCCCCCTTGAGACGGTGCCGCAATATCTTGCGCCAGCAGACTGCACGGAGCCCACAGCAATAGAAAAAAAGTGAGCTTTAGAAATGAAGTTTTCAGAAAATTTGTCAGAATATTTTTAAACGTCTCTACGTAGGCTAAACGTTAAAATATGCGGTAATTTATACGAACGTTCAAGATGTTTTGTCAAAGAAAACGGCAAAATAAGACGCTCTCAGCAAGAAGAACCGAGCCCTTGAACTTTACCGCGTTTCCGCGTCGTGCGCCTTAACGTTTATCGAGAACGGCGTTCCATTCCTTAAGGCGCTTTGCCTCGGCCTGGAAAAGGTCATCTGTCGGATCAAGAATTTCGATAGACTCAATTTTGTCATTTTGAGCGACAGCATTCACGACATCCTGCCCCTTCGTCACCGATCCGAAAACGGTATGTTTCCCATCGAGCCATGGCGTGGCCACGTGCGTGATGAAAAACTGACTCCCATTGGTTCCCGGGCCGGCATTGGCCATGGAAAATATCCCCGGCTTATCATGCTTGAGCTCCGGCGTACATTCATCTTCGAAGCGGTAGCCCGGACCGCCACTTCCCGTGCCGGTGGGATCACCGCCTTGAATCATGAAGTTCGGAATGACGCGATGAAATTTGAGTCCGTCGTAATAGCCGCGCTTGGCGAGGTTGAGAAAATTGGCAACGGTGACCGGAGCTTTCGAGGGATAAAGAACGCCTTCGATGTTGCCGCGATTGGTTTTGACGATAATACGAATGTCTTTCATGGAATCCGCACCATGCGCAGGAACGGACAAAATGGCGAGGGCGAAAGCCGCGAGAAGAATGGAAATTTTGCTCATACCGTCTATGTTCGATAGCTCTTTTCTATGGCAAAGCAAATCGAAAACCGCGCATACCTACGTGCGCACGATGACGTGTGGCTACTTAAACGCTGGCGAACATTGACGCGGCGACTGGGGTGGAAAATGACAAAATTTGCGATGGCTGGCGCGATTCCGCTCTATGTGATTGAGACCCCACAACGTCCCGGCCCGAAGTTGTATTTGTCTGCGGGCATTCACGGCGACGAGCCCGCAGCACCCGAGGCACTGCTAGCTTGGTGTGAACGGCGGGCGGCGGCGTTAAAAACATGCGAGCTTCTCATTTTTCCTTGCCTCAATCCTTGGGGACTTCGCAACAATTGCCGAAGCAATGCCGAGGGGCTTGATCTCAATCGGTGCTACCACCGCGAGGACGTGCCCATGATTGCGGCGCAAAAAAAGATTGTGGGGAAACGTATCTTTGATGCGGCCATTATGATGCATGAAGATTTTGATGCGCAGGGAATATACCTCTACGAAATTCCCAATGTGCATCCGTTGTGGGGAGAAAAGCTCATTGTCGCCGCATCCCGACATATCCCTCCCGAACCCCGTTCAAAGGTAGAAGGCCGCCCCTGCCGCAACGGACTCATCCGCGTTCGCGTCACTCCCAAAACGATGCCGGAACATCCCGAAGCATTTTTCCTACGCTTCGGTCACACCGCTCGCAGCCTCACGATTGAAAC
>JAJTYZ010000040.1 GCA_021463515.1 Chthoniobacterales bacterium
CTCACGCCGGAGGCGCGGGCGGGGGTGGAGAAGTTGCTGGCGGATTTTAATCAGCAAAAGGCCGAAGAGCGTCATCCAGACGATGTGCCGTATGATTTTGTTACCGCTGCGTGTTGGATGGATGACATTCGGAGCATGAAGGATCGTTATGATATCGGCGCATGGCATTATGTGGATTTACCATTTAATGAGGATGGATTGCCGCTGCCTCCCGATGGTGAGGCTCCCAATGTGATTTGGGGAATTGGGCGAATGCTGGATATTCTCGCGGGAAAAGCGGAAGACCCGCAAATAAGCAGGGCGCAGGCACTTTTTATGCTCACGCATTTAGTGGGCGATATTCATCAGCCGCTTCACACCACAAACCGTGGCAATGATTACGGAGGCAACGCGGTGTCTATGCGGAACATGGATTTGAGTTCCGAAGACCGGATGTTTAGCAAAAGAAAAACGGGTAACCTCCATGCTTTTTGGGACAGCTCGTACCGTCGGAGATTTCGCGAGGAACGCACCGATGTAATTTACGATATGCCTGCGCATGATGTTGCCAAACCCGTTCTCGGGCATAAGGCGGCATTGAAATTAATCCGTCGTGAAGCAGATTCTTTGCGGCAAAAATTTCCCAATTTGGGCGCGCCGGATTTGGATCAGCCCGAGGAGTGGGCGCAGGAGAGCCATCGCCTTGGCTACGAGCTGGGCTATGGAAAACTTATTCCGCTTTCCAAAGCTGGACGCGTGACGAAGGTGGATGAGCACTACGTGAACACCGCACGCGAAGCCGCAGAACAACGCCTCGTTCTCGCAGGGAATCGCATGGCGGCATTACTGAATAGAGCGTTTTCATCGCCCGATGTGGAAAAATAATTTTTCTACGACGAACGCCAAAAGATCATGCACTGCGTTTTATTTCACTTGCGCTTTGTTCGTTTCCGGCGATTGTCGCAACCGACAGTCAACAAGTTCAGGTCAGAAAGCGCATACCCTCGGGTTGAGTTAACGTTCGTGGGATTTGGCGCAGGCACCGGACAGCTTGGAGCCTGACAGAAAAATACAACGAAAGTACAACCATGGGTAACAAACTCTATGTGGGGAATCTCCCCTTCAGCAGCACCGATGACTCGCTCCGCGAACTCTTCGGACAATGTGGCAACGTGACCGACGTCATGATTGCCTTGGATCGTCAGACAGGCCGCTCGCGCGGTTTTGGCTTTGTCACGTTTTCAACGGACGAGGAAGCCAACGCAGCCATTAATAAATTTCATGGCACGGATGTGGACGGACGCACTATTCAAGTTAACGAAGCACGCCCTCGTGAAGAACGACCACAAGGCGGCGGTGGCGGTGGCTATCGTGGCGGCGGCGGTGGTGGTGGCTATCGCGGCGGCGGTGGTGGTGGCTATCGCGGTGGCGGTGGTGGCGGCTATCGCGGTGGCGGCGGCGGTGGCGGATATCGTGGCGATCGCGGTGACCGTGGCGGTTACTAAAAACCACGCAACTTAAGATCAACAAAGGGCGTCCTTCGGGGCGCCCTTTTTTGCAAAGAAAATATCTCTTGAAGCATCGGTGGACGAAGACTCCGAAGGGGTGGCTTCGCTCGTCTGCCTCAAGAGACAAGGCAACATACGACGGAATAAGGCGGCGTCAAGAGGGATGGGGAAAAGGCTGAAA
>JAJTYZ010000041.1 GCA_021463515.1 Chthoniobacterales bacterium
AAAACTGAGCAACGAACTCGGGTGGAAGCCAATGGAATCCTTCGAGTCGGGAATCCGCCGCACCGTCGAATGGTATTTAGCCAATGACGCCTGGTGCCGGGCGGTGGAATCGCGCGGTTACCAGCGCGAAAGATTGGGGCTGGAAAGAAGGCGGAGACCTGAAACCTGAGTAAACAGCCACCGGCCCTGCGCTTGCGGGGCACGCCAATTCCACTCAAGTCTCAGGTCTCAGGTTTTATCTTTCTCTTCCACTGTTTCATCCCTCATCCCTAGCCGTTCTCATGCCTATCTACGAATACTACTCTGCTGACACGCACAAGATTTACAGCTTCTATGCTCGCCGATTACTTGGCTCTGATGTGGTGCCGCGTTGTCCGGACGGGGAGGGGAAACGGATGGAACGCTTGGTTTCGCAGTTTGCCGTCACAGGACGGGCGAAGGAGAAGGCTGACAATCCAGGCAGCGAGGGGATGTCCGATCTCGATCCGCGTCAGGAGGCGGAGATGATGAGATTGGCGGGAGAGATGTCCGGGATGGATGAAGAAAATCCCGACCCACGTCAGATTGGGCATTTGATGCGGCGGATGATGGATATTACGGGCGAAAAAATGCCCGAGCCAATGCTTGAAATGTTGGCAAGAATGGAGAAGGGGGAAGACCCGGAAAAGCTTGAGGAGGAATATGGCGATGTTCTGGGGGATGAGAGCATGGAGGATTTCGGGATGGGTAAGGGCGAGGGCGAAAAGGGCGAGGTGGGAGCTTTGCGTCGTCGCCTACCACCCCGACGTGACCCGGTGCTTTACGAAATGGCGGAGTATTTATAGGTTCTGGACAGGAAGTCTGTTCATGTTATGTTGTGCCCATGAGTACGGTGACTTACACAGAAGCACGGGAAAATTTGGCGAGTTTGTGGGATAAGGCTGTTTCCTCGCGTGAGCCAGTCGTTATTTCGCGGCGCGGGACAGAATCGGTCGTCATGCTTCCCTTGGATGAATGGGAGAGTTTAAATGAGACAGCGCATCTCTTGCGATCTCCGGCCAATGCACGGCGTTTGCTGACCGCCTTGCGTCGTGCTGAAAAGGGGGGGGGACGCAGGATGACTCGCGATGCTCTCGCTAAGGCGACCGGTTTGACATGAAAATCGGCGTACGCCTGCTGGTGTTCGACCGCGATTTTATTGACGATTTGAACCACTGGGTGCGAACAGGTAGAAAGACAGCAATGAAAATTCTCGATTTGGTGGAGGCTGTTTCACGAGATCCTTTTGGGGGGATCGGAAAGCCCGAGCCGCTTAAGTCGCTCGGAAGCGGAGTCTGGTCGCGGCGGATCACCCAAGAACATAGGTTGGTTTACAAGGTCGCCGATGACCGGGTGACATTCGTACAGGCGCGGTATCACTATTGATGTTTGAATGGTACTATCGGAAAATCTGAAACGCTGAAAAACTGAAGACTGAATCACTGAAAGCTTTCCGACCTATGAATCGCAAAGGAATCGTCCTCGCCGGCGGCAGCGGCACGCGGTTGCATCCGTGTACCTCGTCCATTTCGAAGCAGCTTCTTCCGGTTTTTGACAAGCCGATGATTTATTATCCGCTGTCGGTGTTGATGCTTGGCGGGATGCGGGAAGTACTTGTGATTTCAACACCACGGGATTTGCCGAGATTCAAGGAGTTGCTTGGCGATGGAAGTGCTTTTGGGGTGGAGTTCACTTATGCAGAGCAGGCCAAGCCGGAAGGATTGCCGCAGGCTTTTACCATTGCGGAGGACTTTTTGTCCGGCGCTCCATCCTGTCTCGTGTTGGGCGATAATTTATTTTATGGGGCCCGCTTGGGAGAGAGTATTCGGGCGGCATCGCAAGCCATGGGAGCGACACTGTTTGCCTACCATGTCGCGGATGTGCGGGCTTATGGCGTGATTGAGTTGGATGCAGCAGGACATGTTCTTTCGTTAGAAGAAAAGCCTCCGCAGCCGCGCTCGGGCTATGCCGTACCGGGGATTTATTTCTTTGATGAACGGGCTTCTAAATTTGCAGCATCACTTAAACCGTCTAAACGCGGTGAAACCGAAATTCTTGATCTGGCGCGATGTTATCTTGAGGATGGGTGTTTGCGGGCGGAAAAATTTGGACGCGGAACGGCGTGGTTAGATACTGGAACGGCGGAGTCGTTGCTGGATGCAGCTTCCTTTGTTCATGCCATCCAATCCAGACAAGGGCTGATGATTGCGTGTCTGGAAGAAATTGCGCTCCACCAAGGCTGGCTGGACGCGGTGAGTCTTGAGGCGCGTGCGGCGAGTCTCGGAAAATCGAGCTATGGTCATTATTTACGGAGGCTTGCGGAGGCGGCCTCGGCAAATCCATGAGACCTCCTGCCACGAAAGAACGCGTGGAACATTCCCTCGACATGGCGGATGTCGCGGCTATGATGGCTGCGGAGATGACTCTTTACCATTTGTTGGGGCGTGAGTCTGGAGATGTTTATGGGCGTTACAATAGTTTACTGCGAAGATTGGCGAGTTTTGAGCGTTCGCTGGATCGCGCCTTATCTGCCTGATATTTCATGATTTTCGACACCCATGATAATTTGCGGCATTATGCGGCGCACTTTCGGGACTTTGATCCCGTGCCACTTTGTGACTGGCTGGCGGAAGGGGCGCAGGCGGAACCGGGGGTGAATGTGGAGTTTTTTGGAGATAAGGTTTTTGCCAAAGTACTGGCGTACGATACGGTGACTTCTGAGGCGGTTCGGTGGGAGTCGCATCGCGAGTATATTGATCTCCAATATGGGTTGTCAGGTGGAGAAACAATCGAGTGGGCGGCGACGCAGGAATTAATGTCGGAAGGCGTGTATGACACAGAGAATGATGTGCAATTTTATAGTCCAAGTCCGGCCAAAATCTTCCTGCCGCTCCATGGAAATACGTTCACCTTTCTATTTCCGTCCGATGGCCACAAGCCGATGATAAGCGATGGAAAAAATGTTTCTATTCGTAAAGCGGTGGTGAAAATCCATCGCACCCTTATGATCCGTTAAAAGCGGAGATGCTCGGCAATTTTATTTTTCGTGAAACGCCCTTCGGGGCGTTTTTTTATGCCTGTTCGGGTGGCGCGAGTTGCAAAATTCGAGCACTAAAGATGTCCGGGTCTTCGCAAAGTTCTGTAATGACGCCTTCGGCGGGCGTGGAGTCGAGATTGAGAATGGTGAGCGCGGTGCCCCCGACTTGATCGCGTCCGAGCGACATATTCGCGATGTTGACTTGGTGTTTTGCCAAGAGTGTTCCGATATGCGCCACCATGCCCGGACGATCCTTGTTTTCGAGCAGCAAAAGAACGCCCTTGGGTTTGGCTTCGACATAGCGACTATTGACCATGACCACGCGAGGTTTGTTGCCGAAAAAGGTTCCAGCGACGGAGACGGCACCGGAGGCGTCCTCGGCGGTGACGGTAATGAGGTCCGTAAACTCTCCGCTGTCACTCACGCGGGATTCGATGATTTGGAGGCCGAGATTGGCGGCGAGGCTTGGAGCGTTGATTTCGTTCACATGATCGCCACTGATGGCGAGGAAGCCTTTAAGAATCGAGCGGGTGACGGGGGCCATATCGAGATCACGGGCCTTTCCGCTGTAAACGACGCGAAGAGTCCCGCAGCGCTTCGGAGCAAGTTGGGAAACGAAGCGCCCGAGACTTACGCCGAGCTGCAAATAAGGGCCGAGAGAGGCCAAGGTTTTGGCATCTACGCTGGGGGCGTTGACGGCGTTGTTGATGGTGCCATCGAGAAGGGCAGCACGAATGGCATGGGCGATTTCGATGCCGACGCTCTCTTGTGCTTCGGCGGTGGAAGCACCGAGATGGGGAGTGAAGACGATGTTGGGGACTTTGCGTAGAATGGACTCGGCGGAGGGGGGTTCGGTTTCAAAAACATCGAGGGCAGCACCGGCGAGATGGCCTGATAGAAGATTCTCGGCCAAAGCCTGTTCATCCACTAATCCGCCGCGCGCGCAATTCACGACACGTGCTCCCTTTTTCATGCTGGCAAGGCGTTTCGCATTGAGCATGTGACGCGTTTCTGCCGTCAGCGGCATGTGCATCGTGATGAAATCCGCACGCGGAATGGCATCATCGAGATTTTCGATAAGTTCTACTTGCAGACTTTTGGCGCGTGCTTCGGAAAGGTAAGGATCGTAGGCGAGCACATGCATTCCAAAGGCCATGGCGCGCTTGGCCACTTCGGTGCCGATGCGGCCCATGCCTAAAACGGCGAGGGTCTTGCCGTGCAGTTCTACGCCTTGGAATTTTTTACGATCCCATTGGCCTGCTTTGACATTGGCGTCCGCTTGAGGAATGTTTCGCGCCATAGCTACCAGCAAAGAAAAGGCGTGCTCTGCGGTGGAGACGGTGTTTCCTCCCGGTGTATTCATGACCACGATGCCGCGTTGTGTGGCGGCGGGAACATCCACATTATCAACCCCAACTCCAGCACGACCGATGGCTTTGAGATTTTTGGCGGCAGCAATGACATCCGCGCTAACTTTCGTCTGACTTCGAACAACGAGGGCGGCGTATTGCGGAATAATTTTAAGAAGCTCTTCGTGGGAAATGCCGGGCTGAAACGTGACATCGAGTAATCCCCCTTCGGCGAGGGCAGCGACACCGTGTTGAGAAATGGGATCGGAAACGAGAACTTTAAGCTTGGACATGAGGGGTGGGTTTATAAATCCTGAGGCGGCTGGCGTCACGCTTACAATGGGAGCATTTGGTAATCTTCGCAGAAAAAAACACGTAAAATTTCTCCATCTTCGGCTGTGATCTCGGCAAGAAGGCGGTGAGTGCCAAAAGCTGCCGTGATGGCTTGGGGAAGTTCATCGGGCTTTTGCGTGGTGATATAAAAAGCCGACTTTCCAAGGAATGGATTGACCCCTTTTTGCTCGGTAAATACATCCATGCCTGGAATAGCGGAGGGCGGCGAGAGGGTTTCAACAATCTCGTCATACCGCGGCCAAAGTGCGTATTGGCTGTTAGCATAGGGTGATTCCACAACATAGACAGGAGGATGACCGGGTGTCGGTGCAGATGTGTTGCGCAGATGAAGGCCAACGGCGGAGGCCAGTGCGGCATTTTCGGCGATCAGGAAAATTTGTCCGTTGGAGGGCGTGTTGGTGCGTAGGATTTCAATTTCCCGAACGACAGGCACGCTCGCGATATTGCGAGGCGTAGGCAGCCGCGACAGGGCAAAGAATGTGGCAAGACCGGATGTTAAAAACACAGCCGTGAAGAAAATGGGCGCACTAAGACATTGTTGAAGAATGACTTTTTTATCCGTGGTGCCGGTGCTGACATGGGGTAGCCATATTAAAAGCGGGAGTGCGAGGACAAGTGCAGAAAGTCCGATCGCTTGGGAAGGCGATTGTGTGAGCGAGGCATAGAGGCTTGCTGCAAGAGCGATGAGGGCGGGAATGACCAAAAACTTTGCTTTGGGAGCATAGCGAATGTGGCGCAAAGCCATGGCGAGGCCGCCTGCGAGAGCTACAACAATGAGTGGCGATGCGGCATGGGTGGTGGCAGTGCTTGCGACAAGGAATTGCGTGCTGTGCAGGGTGAGTGCTGTCTGCCAAGTGCCTCCAATAAAATGAACCCATCCATGCCGAGAGTTCCAAATAATGAACAACGTCGCGAGGAGAGTTGGAAGGGCGAGAGCAGCCCAAAATCCTGCTGTGAGAAAATGCCTGCGCCAACGCCGTGAGGTAAGGAGAATGAGCAGTACTGCGGGCACGAGAAGTGCCGCCACGTAGCTAAAAAGCAGTGCTGCCGCAGTGCAGAATCCAAGGGCAATCCACCAAGTCGGTGCGTTGGAGTTAAGCGCACGCCAGACGCAGGCCAAAGCTGCGAGGGAGAGCGCGGCAACGGGTAACGCGGCATTGGGGGAGAGGGAAGCTGTATTAAAAGCCGGAAGTAAGTTTAACAAAATGGCCAAAGAAAATGCGGCACGTTCATTGGAAAGAGGTTTCACGAGAAAGTAGAGTGCAGCTGTTGCCAACGCTGCAAAGAGGGGCCATAGCAATTGGGCACCTAATGCAGTATTGCCTGCCCAAGCGGTTCCGAGTGCGGTGCACAAAGCAGTTCCGGGAGGACCGTCAAAATAGGCGATAGCAGGAGTGCTTCCGCATAGCGAGAGATAGGCGGCCTCCGGAGAAATGACGGCACCTACATTCCATAACCAGCGCAGTAGCGTGAGAAAGGTGATGATGAGAAGCAGTCCATACTTGTGCATAGGTTGGTTGTTGCTTGGAAAAGTTCGCGAGTTTCCAGCGTGGTTGGTTTGGTCAGGGAGCACAGGCGTCTTACCTGTGTTTGTATTGGAATCACAGGCGAGACGCCTGTGCCCCTTGGGATTTTTGGGTAGAGGGTGAACCAACGCATGGGGTTGGAATGTTGTGTGGGTGGGGGTTTTCATTCGCAAGTGAGAAGATGGGGATGGCGTGCGGCGAGGGTGGGGAACCATCGAGAAGAAAAAGTTTTCCAGAGCCATGCGTAGAGCACGAGAAGAGCGCAGGTTACCGCGATGGAGAGAGGTGCTGTGAGCATCACATCGGTTGGCCAATGGGAACCCGTGGCGATGCGCGAAATCGAAACGATCACCGCTACGAGAAAAAACCATGCGCCGCGTCGCCCGTAAAATGCGGTAAGAATGGTGGCCATGCAAAACATGTTGGAGACATGACCCGAGGGGAAGGATTTGCCCGTGGTTGCGGGGGTTGTGATTTGAACCGTTTGGATTTTTACCGGAAGTAGCAAAGCTCGCCCTTGTGTCGTTGATGCTAAAGCGCGTGCGCTTTGTTCGAGGAGCGAGGACGGAAAAGCATTCGGCTTCGGGATTGGCGCAATTTTGATAATACGAGCACCATTGAGAACTTCGTTGGGACGCGGACGTTGGACGATTTTTTTGATGGGATTGATGACGACGCCTTCCATGATCCCGACGGAAAGAAGCAGGCAAACGAGCATGGCGCGTCCGCGAAACCCACCCCGCCAAAGAATGAGAACACCAGCGATGATGAACAGGGGAAACCAGAAATCGAGACTTGAGGAAATCGCCATGGCAGAATCCAGCCA
Source organism: Chthoniobacterales bacterium (assembly GCA_021463515.1). Classification (GTDB taxonomy): domain Bacteria; phylum Verrucomicrobiota; class Verrucomicrobiia; order Chthoniobacterales; family JACTMZ01; genus JACTMZ01. The sequence continues at coordinate 7,111 of JAJTYZ010000041.1, forward strand.
AGGAAGGTCGCGTGTGGCGTTGAAAAAGAAAAACAGTTGCTGGTCGAGCGAGGACAACACGTGTGATAATGTCGCTGCACGAGCATGATGAAACAAGCGTTCATAGAGCGAGGAAATGGGTGTTCATTTTTTTTTCTCCTTCTCGTGACGATGATGGGATGTGCGGCGACTCCAGCTTTTGCGCAGGAGAAGGCACCGAATCCGCAGGAATTGCTGCGTGTTGCCCGCATGGCTTCCACAACTCAAGAGGCTGTGGTGAAGGGGCAACTTCGGGCAGACTCTCTGCGTGCGCCCTTTATTTTGAGGGTTGTATTTGGCCGACTGCGATTTGAGTTCGAGAATCCGGCACGTGTTTTCGAAGTGCGGTTGGGTGAAGAGGCTTCGGGAGTTTTTGATGGGAATGGTAACGAAGTCAAAAAAGGCATGAGGGAGCCTGTGGTGGCCGGAGCGGATGTCACGATTGAAGATTTGTCGTTGGGATTCCTTTACTGGCCTGATGCTCAGCTTCTCGGTGAAGAATCGGTGCGCACGCGGAAGTGTTGGATCATTGACCTGCGCCCCGGGCGGCGTGGATCGGAGTTTGCGGTGGTACGGGTATGGCTAGATCAGACCAGTGGAGCGCTTATGCGCATCGAGGGATATGATTGGGAGGGAAAATTGCTGCGGCGCTTTGAGGTGGTGTCGGGGCAGCGCATTGACGGCCAATGGATGCTAAAGCAAATGCGCATAGAACGGTTTGGTCCGCAGGATGCGTCACGTCCGCTGTCGCGTTCCTACTTAGAAATTCTGGGAAAGAGCGAGGGTTAGAGGTTGTAGTTTGGAGTTTTCAACGAAGTGAAGTTAGGTCACATTTTGCCGCGTGGATTTACCTCCTGTTCAACCTAAAGATTGGCAAAGAAAAATTTGGTATGCCGCACTCACGGCTCTGGCCATTGCTGTTGTGGTGTTGTTTGTATTTACCACGGGATGGTTGGTGATTAGTGCCTTGGCTTTTTTACAGCCGCTTCTCATTCCCGTGGTGGTAGCGGTGATTCTCACATATTTGCTCTCCCCAGTCATTGCGCGGTTTGCGTCTTGGGGGATGAGCCGGACAGCCGCCGTAGTACTCTTACTGTTTTTACTCGTTTGTGGATTCGCCGGAATTGTGCTTTGGGTTGCACCACCCATTTCGCATCAAGTCACGCAATTGGGTCAGTCGCTTCCGGAGTACACGACGCGGGGACAGAAATTGCTGATGTCCACCTTAGAATGGGCACGTGATATCCAATCGCGTTTTGAGCCACACGCCGTGGAGGAAGCAGAGCGGACGGTGCGCGATGAAGTTTGGGGATTAGCGCGAGGCTATGTTCAACAAGTGATGGAATGGTTGCAGCTTAAACTCCCGCTTATTTTTGCCTCGGTGATCGGTTTTCTCCAGCGAAGCATGGGTGGCGTTCTTGGTGTCGCAGGAATTGTTTTGAGCTTGTTGCTCGTCCCATTGTTCTTGTTTTTTTTCCTCAAAGATGCGTCAGACCTCGCAAAAAATTGGCGGACGATGATTCCGTTGCCGGATTCGGACTTGAAAGATGAAGTTGCTTCGCTCGTTGAGGAAATTAATAGTTACCTCATCCGTTATTTTCGCGGACAATTTTTGGTGAGTCTTATTGATGGTGCCCTCATTGGAATGGGGCTTTTCATTTTGGGGTTAAACTTCGGACTGCTCATTGCCTTGGCGGTTTGCATTATGGGAATGATTCCCTACCTCGGGCTTTTGCTCTGCTGGATTCCGGCGGTTCTTATCGCGGGAGCGCAGTTTGGAGATTGGACGCATCCTCTCATTGTCACGGCCATTTTCGTGGGTATGAGCAATTTTGAGAGCTTCTTTATTTCGCCATGGATCGTGGGAGATTCGGTGAGCTTGCGGCCATTCACCGTGATTATGGCGGTGTTAATATGGAGTTTAGTCTTGGGGGGATTGCTGGGTGCTTTGCTTGCGGTGCCGCTGACGGCAACGCTTAAGGTGCTGTTGCAACGGTATGTTTGGAAACGACGGGGTGAGGTTTCGCCGCAATCGCAGAGCCAACCAAGCGGTTGAGTAAATCCTCCCAATGCTCATGCCCGCGTAGAATTTCAATCTCCACACGCAAAAATAGCATGGGGATCGGCGGTGACTCAATGTCGGGAAAACGTACTGTATCTTTTTCTGTCGTAACGAGCGCATCGAGAGAGCGGCGATCACACCATTCGAGAAAGCGTAGAATTTCTTTTTTCGTATAGCGATGATGATCGGCAAAACCTTTGGCCACATCAATAGTTGCTCCAAGTTGACGTACGCCTTCTTCAAAACTTTCCGGACGCGCAATGCCGCTGATGGCACCTACGTGATGGCCTTCGAGGTGGTCTATGGGAAAACGCTCTCCACTTCGAATATCCTCCCAATATCGTGGCGCATGACTGCATTCGATAATGTCGGCTGTGCGATTGAGGCGTCGGATGCGGGCGAGGAGTTCTTGATCGGGATCGGGGGAGCTCTTGGTGATGATGATGTAGGAGGCGCGGCGCAAATTGGCAGGTGGCTCGCGGAGGGTGCCGCGAGGGAGGAGGTGTTCGTTGCCGAAGGGGGATTGACGATCTACGAGCACGACGTCCATGCGATGGCGCAGGCGTTGGTATTGAAGTCCATCATCCAAGAGCAAAATATCGCTGTCGAATTGACGCAAGGCGAGGAGTCCGCTTTTGACGCGATCCTTATCAACCAGTACACAAACACCCGGGAGATTTTTTGCCAACATATGCGGCTCATCACCTGCGTGGCGCGAGTCGAGAAGCACGCTTTGACCATCGGATACGATGCGGGGAGGGAAGAGTTCGTGATTCTTAAAAAGTTTGGCGCGGAGGCGTTGGAAAAACGGACGTGGAACGCTTTTATAACCTCGGCTAAGAATGGCGACGCGCCGCCCGCGTTCTTGCAATGATCGTGCGAGCATTTCAGCAACAGGTGTTTTTCCTGTTCCACCGACGGTGAGGTTTCCAATGCTGACCACCCTACATCCGAGTTCTTGCGCTCGGAGAATGCGATGACGGTAGAAAGCCAATCGCACTTGGACAATGCGTGTGTAAAGCGCAGAAAATCCGCCAAGAACAAATTTGAGAGCGTCAGCACGCCCGCCTTCCCGCCTTTCCAGAATGACATCTACGGCGAAGCGTTCGAGTCTTTCGAGGAGGACGCGCATGGTTTAATTGATGACCGTAATGCCGGTGTTGTCGGCGTGAAGGATGAGCGTCTTTGCATCCGGTGCCACAGCCCGCATGGCTGTGGCCACGGCTTCTGGATTTTTTAAGGAAACGCAGGCAATCGCAGAGCCAGAGCCGCTGAGATAGCCGCCGAGAGCACCCGCAGAAACCCCCGCTTCCACAGCAGCCCGCAGATACGGATTCACGGCAAGGCGGTAAGGTTCATGCAAGTGATCCCGCATTGTTCCGCGTAAAAGCTCGTATTGTTGCGACACAAAAGCCGCCGTGAGCAACGAAGCATGGGCCGTATTCCACACAGCATCAGCGTGAGAAATTTCACGAGGCAGACGTCCGCGAGAGACATCTGTTTCAATCTCCTCCGTCGGCAGAAGCACGATGAAATGCAGGGAGGGCGAGACATCGCAGCGAAAGTAAGTGGCGTCCGGTCGCGCCACCGTAAAGCCGCCAAACGCTGCAGGAGCCGCATTGTCAGGGTGCCCTTCGAGTTGTACGCACAGACGATAAAGCGTATTGGCATCGAGTAGTTCGCCGTACAGTGCGTTGAGTGCGTGAAGAACTCCGAGTCGCACCGCGACGCTGCTGCCAAGGCCGCGTGATCGAGGGATGTCACCGGTGATTGTCCATGAAAATTGAAATGGCGAAACTCCTGCTGCGTGAAAAAAAGTCGCAGCAGCTTCATCTACCATCGTGTGTGGTGCGGAGGTGCCTTGGCGCGTGATGCACACGAGGTTGTAGCAATTGAGAGCAACGCCGAGGCAGTCAAAGCCCGGGCCGAGGTTGGCACTGGTGGCAGGAACACGAATCGTGATTTGGTCTAACATACAAACCTTCAACATTGGCCGAAACGCGGCGAACTTGCACCCGAATTTCCGCCGATGAAAATTTACCGATGGATTTTTCGTATTGGCACAAGTCGCATTTGCCAGTAGGCAGGAGGCATGTCAGAATTCTGCGAGGAGATTAAATTTGCAAAACAAATGACCATAGCCGTTTCAGCAGCTTTATTTTTTGCCTTGTTGGTTGCAGTCACTGTGATCACCGCGATGGTAAGCGTGAATTTCAATATTTTGCGGTGGCTGGAATAATCTGGCCTCACAGCGTTCGATAAAATCTGCCCTTTCTTGCATGGCGGGCCGTGATTAGCATGCTTGCTGATGGTTCGCTGGATTAAAATTGCTCTCGTATTGGCGGCGGTGTGGGCTGCGGCATTTGGAGTGATCTCATGGAGCCGTTCATCACGCCCGACGGCGCAATCTCTCTCAACTTATATGGAAGAGTTGCAATTCGATAAAATGAATACGGCAGAACGAGAGAAGGTACTTCGTCATGTGGCTGAGCAGCTCAACCGTTTGGATTTTAAGCAGCGTGAAGAGCTTCGAACGATGCGACGTGATCGCGTGTTCTTTGAAAAACTTACGCCGGAAGAACGGAAAGAATTTTTGGAGCTGACATTGCCTCAGGGCTTCCGCGAACTCATGCGGGCGTTAAACTCCATGACGCCCGACGAGCGTAAAAAAGTCGTCAATCGTGCGCTGCGAAATATCGAACGTGAGAGCCCTGAAATTGCGGAGCGTTTTACTGAAAAAGATGTCGCGCAAATTGTCTCTCGTGGGTTGGAGACGTTTTATGAAGATGCTAATGCGGATGTGAAATTGGATTTTGCGCCTGTGCTTGAGCGTTTGCAGCGAACAACGCAGGGATTGCGATGAAACACATTGCCGCAGGGTTTTCGCTTTTGGAACTGGCTGTCGTCATTGCCATTTTGGTAGTGCTGGCAACAATCCTTGTTCCTGCCGTGCATACGACATCTGCTCGTGCCCGTTCTGCCGCGTGTCTTGGGCATCTTCGCTCGCTTGGTAGCGCATTGAGTCAATACCTTGGAGAAAATAACATGATGTTTCCCACGATGGCTGCTGGTCGTAATTCTCGGGAGCAGGAACTTCCAGTTTTAGATGCGGTGCTCGCAAATTACGTGGAGGATGTGAAGGTTTTTGCATGTCCGGCAGACACCGACAACCTCGCGGCAAAAACCGGAACGAGCTATTACTACAACAGCGTCCTCTCGGGCCAGTCGTTGATGGCTCTCAATTTTCTCGGGCTCACGAAGGAAGCGACGCGGATTCCGGTGCTGGTGGATAAGGAGGGTTGGCATCGGGGTGCGGGAAAGCCGGTGAACCATTTATTTGCTGATGGCCATGCGAGTGCGGAGCTGCGGCTTTTTGCCGAATGATGGTACGACTTCAAAATCTTTCAAAAAGTTTCGGCGGACGCCCCGCCGTACGGGATGTGTCTGTGAACATTTCTCAAGGCGAAATTTTTGGGCTGTTGGGGCATAATGGCGCAGGAAAAAGCACGACGTTTGGAATGATGTTGGGGATGCTGACACCCGATCATGGTGAGACGTTTATTGGAGGGTATTCCGTTCAACGTGAGAGACGACAAGCTCTTGGGAGAACCGGTGCTATTTTTGAGACACCGGCCTTCTACGATTATTTGAGTGGGTGGGATAATTTGCGCTTCTTTGTTTCGCTCAGCGGACAAAATATTTCGCGTGCTCGTCTCGAAGAAGCGGTGGCGTTGGTGGGGCTTACCGAGCGCATTCACGATCGTGTTAAAGCCTACAGTCATGGAATGCGACAACGTCTAGGCTTAGCGCAAGCTCTCGTACCGTCGCCGGAATTTCTTTTGCTCGATGAGCCTAATGATGGCTTAGATCCACTTGGGATTCTCGAAATGCGAACCTTGATTCGTCGCCTTCGTGATGAGCGGAAAATGACGGTGATGCTTTCTTCGCATTTGCTTTCTGAGGTGGAACTCCTTTGCGACCGTGTGGCAATTTTGCATGAGGGCCGCATGGTTTTTGAGGGTGTGTGGCGCAAGTCGTCAACGCTGTGGAAATTCGCGCTTGATCCTGTGGAACGTGGTGAAGCTCTTCTTCGAGAAGTTGGACTTCTAGCGCAGGGGGAATGCTGGTTAGCACCGGATAACTTTGATCCATCCCCGCTCATTGAACGCTTGGTTCGCGAGGGAATTGCGGTGAGGGAAGTCACGCCGGTGGTGCAGACGTTGGAAGATTTTTACCGCGAGGCGATTCATCAATGAGCACGTTTTTTCGTCAGCTTCGCGGTGAGTTGCAGAAGCTCTTTTTCCGCAATCGTACCTACATCGGTTTTGGAGCGTTTTTAGGAGCAGAGATCATTATTCTCGCGCTTCTGCGTTTGCCACGAGTACAACGAGGCTTTGCGAAATTGCTTACGGGCGCCGGATATAGCCCGGAAGAATATCTTTCCGGTCTGACCCTCGGGCTTACCATCACGCTTTCGACGGTTTTGCTGCTTGGCGCGCTTTTTCTCGCCTTGGTGGCAGGAGATATTGTCAGCAAGGAAGTCGAGGATGGTACCCTGCGTATGATGCTTTGTCGCCCGGTGACACGCGGGCGTATTCTCGTTTTGAAATACGTCACCTGTGCCATCTATACGCTGGCTCTTACGTTCTTTATTGCGCTTACGGCGCTGGCGACGGGGTATGTTTACGCAGGGAGAGGGGGCTTGTTTTTGTATGCGCCATTGGAAGAAATTTTTGCGGTCTATGCAGAAGGACCCGGGCTTGTGCGGTATTTTTTGGCTATTCCGTTTTTGTCGCTCAGCCTCTTAACCATTAGTTCGATCGGATTCTTTTTTTCCTGTCTGCGCATGAAGCCCGCAGCGGCAACGATTGTGACACTTTCCATTCTCTTCGTGGATATGGTTCTAAAAAACACGCCCTTTTTTGGGGCGATTCGAGAGTGGTTTTTAACGGCTCGCATGAGCACGTGGGTGGTGGCATTTGAATCCCGCATTCCATGGGAAATCCTCCTTGAAAATTATGCATGGTTGATAGCTCTTGATGTTACTCTTTTTACTCTCGCCTGGGCCGTGTTTTCCACGCGAGATTTTAAGGCGTAGAAATCAAGTCAGAGTACAAACTAGGGGTTAGTGTGCATTTTCTTGCATCTGACAAAACTGCCAAGATGTGAGTGACTAAGATTTTGCGGCCGTTTGTTTGTTTTGATTTAAAAATGCAAGAAAATGCACCCTGACCCCTAGTTTGCTGAGAGATAAAAAGTATTGATCCTCATTATTTCTTCCGCTAAAGTTTTCCGCTTATGCCGAAATCGGTAGCTCGTAGAAAAACAAAGAAGGCTGTGGCCAAGCGATTCAAGGTCACAGCTTCCGGCAAGGTTCTTCGCGCCCAAGCGTCAAGGCGGCACTTGTTGTCGTCGAAAAGCGCCAAGCGCAAACGCCAGCTCGCCAAAAACGTTCTTGTGGACGTGAGCGATGTTGCGCGGATTAAAGAGAATCTGCCATTTAGCTGAAAATTGACGCCGGCTACCGCGCCTGACCTCGCGATTCGAGGTTCGTAGGATGGATGAGGTGCGGGGCCGAACAACGAAACGATCCGTCCGAAGGAGACCGCCGTAAGGCGGAAAAAGATAATGCCAAGAGCAACAAACGCGCCGGCAAGTCGTGAGCGGCGCAAAAGAATGGTCTCGAAAGCCAAAGGCTATCGCGGACGCCGTAGTAAACTCTTCCGTTACGCAAAAGACGCTCGGATGAAAGCCCAAGTCTGGGCAACACGTGACCGTAAAACGCGCAAACGCAATTTCCGCGCCCTGTGGATTACCCGCATTAGTGCGGCGTGCCGTGCGGAGGGAATTACTTACAGCCGTTTGCTGGAAGGTCTGCGGAAGGCGTCCATCGCCATCAATCGTAAAATGTTGGCGGATTTGGCGGTGGCTGATGAAGTAGCGTTTAATCAGATTGTAGCCAAGGCAGCGGCAGCTCTCAAAGCAGCTTAATGCCGGTTCTGCGCCTCGTCTGGCGTTTTTTTATTCATGCGTGAAGAACTGATTTCTTTGCGGGAGGAAGCACTGCGCGACATTGCGGCAGTGACTAACACACCGGCGTTTGAGCGTGTTCGTATTGCCTACATCGGGCGAGCGGGACGGCTTACTCAAGCTGGTGAAAAAATGCGCCATGTTCCTAAGGATGACCGCCCAGAAATTGGGAAACTTCTGCACGAGGTGCGTCAGGTCATCACGGGAGCTTTGGAATCTCGCGCTGCGGAATTACGGGCGGCAATGGAAGCTGCGGAGCTGTCGGGTGTTGACCCCACGCTTCCGGGTGTTGCGTTTGCAGCGGGCTATTTGCATCCCTTGCAAATGCTGCAAAAGCAAGTTGTCGAAATTTTTCGCCGCATGGGATTTGCGCTGGCGGAAGGGCCGGGTATCGAAACGGAGTGGCATTGCTTTGATGCGTTAAATACGCCGCCGGATCACCCGGCACGCAATGAACAGGATACGTTTTATCTGCCGGATGGGCGTTTGCTGCGCACGCACACATCCACGGTGCAAATACGCACGATGGAAACGCAAGCACCGCCCGTGCGCATCATTGCGCCGGGAGCGGCCTATCGGCGGGATGAAGTGGATGCCACGCATTTGGCGCAGTTCACGCAAATAGAAGGGCTCTATGTGGACGAAGATGTGACCCTCGGAGACCTCAAGGGAACGTTGGAGTATTTTTTTCGCGAACTTTTTGGAGCCGATACGAGGGTGCGATTTCGTCCGCATTTTTTCCCGTTCACCGAGCCAAGTTATGAGCTTGATGTGCGAGCCGCTGCCTTGGGTGGGGGTGAGCGGTGGTTAGAATTAGCGGGGTGTGGCATGGTGGATCCGGCGGTATTTGAGCGCGTGAGCGAGCGACGTGGCGATGATGCTTACGATTCGCGTCGTGTGAGGGGATTTGCTTTTGGATTTGGGCTGGAACGTTTGGCGATGATTTTATTTGGCGTTCCCGATATCCGGATGTTTGTCGAAAATGATCAGCGATTTTTATCGCAATTTTCCCGATGAAAGTTTCTCTCGAATGGCTTAAAGATTTTGTCCCTCTGCCGGAGTCTGCGGACGTGCTTGCGGCCGCATTAACGGATGGTGGCACGGAGGTGATTGGGCAGGAAGAACGTGGCAACATTCCCGACAAAGTTGTGGTGGCGCAGATTTTGTCCAGCGAGCAGCATCCCAACGCCGACCGCTTAAGTGTGTGTCGCGTGGAAGATGGCTCGGGACAGCCTCGACAGATAGTTTGCGGCGCAAAAAATTACAAAGTCGGCGACAAGGTTCCTTTGGCGTTGCCCGGTGCCGTGCTTGGGAAAGATTTCAAAATCAAAGCCGGAAAACTGCGGGGCGTTGTATCCGATGGGATGATGTGCAGTGCTAAGGAATTAGGATTAGCAGAGGATGCGGAAGGCTTATTGATTCTTCCACCTGATGCGCCGGTAGGGCATCTTTTGGGAGAACTCTTTCAGCCGGATACAGTGTTGGAATTGGAGGTTACGCCGAATCGCCCGGATTTGCTGAGTATTCAAGGCATCGCTCGTGAAGTGGCGACGCTGACTCACGCGAAGTTTCATGTTCCTACAATTTCTGACCCGACCATCGCACCTGCCGGAGAGCGCGTGCAACTTCGTGATGGGGGATGTCCGTTTTATTCGGCACGCCTTATTCGTGGCGTTCGTATTGCCCCAAGCCCTCCGTGGTTGGCTGCACGTTTAACGGCGGTGGGATTACGTCCGATTAACAATGTCGTTGATATTACGAACTACGTACTGCTGGAAATGGGGCAGCCTTTGCACGCATTTGATTACGGAAAATTAGAGGGTGGGATTGTTGTGCGATCGGCTCGTGACGGGGAAAAAATGCAGGCACTGGACGGAAGCGACTTGACTTTGCGTGCTTATGATTTGGTGATTGCAGATGGTGTTAAGCCGGTTGCATTGGCTGGAGTTGTGGGCGGTGTGGCGACATCGGTGACAGAAATTACGACGGATATTCTTTTGGAGAGTGCATGGTTTGAGCCAACGAGAGTTCGTCGTACGGCCCGTGAGTTTGGGCTGCAGACGGATTCGAGTTATCGCTTTGAACGTCGAGTAAATCCGGCAGGAGTATTGGCGGCGTCTGCTCGTGCCGTGGAGTTGATTTTGCAAGTTGCGGGAGGCGATGCGGAGAATCAGACGCTGGTGGCGGGAGTGGCGCCGGAGGATGCGCGGGAAGTTTTTTTAGATAATGACCGGTGCCGTCAGTTGTTGGGAATGGAAATTGCGAATGATGAAATCTCCGCCATTCTTGAGCGTTTGGGTCTGGTGGCATCCGATTCCGGCCTTTGGATTGTCCCGCCCTTCCGCCCTGATCTCACGCGCGAGGTAGATTTAATTGAGGAGGTCATTCGCGTGGCGGGCATTCAACGGGTTCCCTCGAGGTTGCGAGCATTTCCCGCGTCTTCCGGAATTGCGGACCGACGGCATGATCGTGCTGAAATTTTACGGGAAAAATTGCGAGGTCAAGGATTCAGCGAAGCGCGGAACTCACATTTTGTCTCGGCGGAATCCTTAAATCGTGCCGGTGTTGAGGCGGCGCAAGCGATGACTATTCGCAATCCGTTAGGAGCGGAGCAGGCTTTGCTTCGTCCGACATTGCAAGCCGGTCTTCTTGCGGCATTGGCCCACAATGTGCGACATGGAACATCTTCCGTAAGGCTTTTTGAAATGGGTCCTACGTTCACCAAGGAAGGAGAACGCGTGGCGTTGGGAATCATTACCACGGGAGCAGTCACGAAGGACACGTGGAAAACGGCGTCGGAATTGACAGACTTTTATGATTTGAAAGGTGTCGTGGAGGCCGTATTCGGAACGATGGCGGTAACGCCGAGTTCCGATGCGGGATTGTCTGCATGCTTGGAGAGTTCTTTAACGCATGGGATTTTACAACGTGTTCCTCGGGAAGTGGCGGTATTTTATGATGCGAAGACGCCGGTTTTTTATGCCGAAGTTTTGCTCGACCGGTGGTTGGAAGCGGAGCCGGGTGTGGTGCGGGTAAAACCACTTGCCAAGTTTCCCTCGGTGGAGCGCGATCTTGCTGTTGTTTTGCCAACGAGTATTCCGTTTGTAGAAATTGAGCACAGCTTGCAGGCTGCAAAGGCGGCCCATTTGCAGGAGATTTTTTTGAAAGATGTCTATCGTGATGCGTCGGGCGAAAAGTTGGATGCAGCGTTGCGTTCGTTGACAATCACCTTGACATTTCGTGAGGCCACTCGAACATTGACAGCAGATGAAGTTGACTGCGCCGTGGCAACATTGCGCGATCACGTGAAAACGGAGCTTGGTGCCACTTTTCGCGAATAGCTCTTTCGCAGTGCGAGTACACTTTGCCCTAGGGAGTTCGAGTAAACGGGCTCAGGCCCCGAACCGTATTTGGCATTCCCAAGGAGGCTAGACCGTGGCTGGTAAGGACAGGCCTTCATTGGAAGTCCGCGTCAGTCGTGGTGGTCATCCGCCCTTGTCTGCAAGGGATCGGGAATTGAGCCGTGACGGCTCATCTGGGGCAAACTTTTTAACGGCATCCTTCGTTAGCGCGAGGGATGCCGTTTTGTTTTCCTGATTGATGCCGTGCGGGCGGGTTGGTAGGGTTCACGGTTATGCGCCTGACGGTTTATTTCCCCGATAACAGCCCAACGACCCACGATTTTGTGGACAACAAACTCACGGTGGGGCGTCTAAGCGATAATGATATTCAATTGGAAGAAGGGTCGGTTTCCAGTCGCCATGCAGAAATTATCCTACATGAAAAAGAAGCGACTCTTCGTGATCTTGGTTCGACTAATGGTACATTTCTTAATGGGGAGCAGGTTTCGGGCGAAGTGACGATCAAGGCGGGTGATGAAATCCTTTTTGGCAATATTCGTGCGGTGTTTGCAGAATCCGTTGCTGCGACCGTCGTGGCGGATTCTCCTGCGACGATCGAAGAGACCGTGCAGGAAGCAACTTCAGGTCTGGGGAGACCCGAAGGTTTCCGCAATTTATCACCGCTTCCGAAGAATGAAGCGTCGAAGGATATTCTTTCAATTGTCGCCGGAGGATGTGCCGGCCTAGGCGCGATGGTGGCTATTTATGCGTTATTTGTCATTTTAGGAAGCTGATGATGTTCTGCGCTCTTAAAGCGCAAAGGTAAGTTGTACCGCTGGAGCCGGTGTGGGTTTTTTTGCTGCAAGGAGATTGCGGCGAATAATCGCGAAGAGATGTGTCCCCAATTCGCATGGCAACACGTCATCTTTGTGGGTGTGCGTGGTTGTGTGGCGAACTTGTTTTGTGTGATTTTTTGCTTTCATCGCGCGTGAGTTTGCACGATGGGAGAGGACGTCCGCTGTCCTATGCCTAGAAAAAATTTACAAAAAGCAACATCCTCCCGAAGCTCTCGCGAAGTGCTGATGAGTCGTCCTCCTATGGAACGCATGTGGAAAATTCATCAGGAGATTTCTGCCGGAGGATTTCCGAATTGTCAGAAATTGTCGGTGACGCTCGAAGTTTCTCCAAAGACCGTGATGCGCGATATAGATTTTATGCGTGATCGCCTGAAATTGCCTCTGGCCTATGATCCGGTGCGGCATGGATTTTATTACACTGCATCCGTGCAGGATTTCCCGATGATGAAAATCACGCAGGGGGAGGTGGCGGCTTTGTTGTTAGCGCAAAAGTCTCTCGAACAATTCCAAGGCACGCCTTTTGAACAGCCCTTAGCAACGGCGTTTCGGAAGTTGAGTCGTGCGCTTCATGGGCAAATGGAAGTGACATGGCATGAATTGGAGCAGGCACTTTCGGTGCGGAGCAGCGGAACAGGGCTAACCGATATGCAGGTTTTCGATGCGCTGGCGCGTGCGGTGACAGGAGGTGCGGAGGTGACTTTTGCTTATCATAAACTTTCGGGTGATGCGCCTGAAACTCGCACGGTGCAGCCGTACCATCTGGGTTGTATTGAGCATCAGTGGTATCTTTTTGCCCATGATGTTCAACGTGGAGCGGTGCGTACATTTGCGCTGCCGCGCATTGCGGGAGTGGAACAAACGGGAGAAAAATTCCGTCGGCCTCAAAGTTTTTCCTTAGCCAAAATTCTCGAGGGAAGTTTTGCGGTATTTCAAGGTGGCAACGCCAAGCGTGTGCGAATTCGATTTTGCGGCGTGGCGGCACGTTTGGTGGCGGAGAGGTCTTGGCATCCATCGCAAAAATTGCATGTTGGCAAAGAAAGTGTCGTCCTTGAAATGCAGACAGGGCTTTCTCCTGATTTGCAGCAATGGATTTTAGGTTGGGGCGAAGAAGCGGAAGTTTTAGAGCCTGCTTCATTGAGGCAAGCATTGGCCGTCGCGGCACAGAAGACAGCAAATATCTATAATCGAAGTATTAGGAAAACTACTTTTTGACATTCTTTTAGCGACTGTCTATGGATTGATATACTATTTACCGTTGCAATGAAAAAAAATGCTGACCGTTTCCATTTCCTGATGATCGTTGTTCATTGGCTCAGCGTCCCCTTACTTATTGCCGTTTATGCGACGATTTTTGGGCGTGAGTATTTTCCCAAGGGGAGTACATTACGTGATGGGTTGAAAATCTGGCATTTCATGCTGGGGATGGTCGTATTTGGTCTTGTTTTTGTACGCGTGATTCTGTTGGTTATTTTTCGTTCGCCACCTATCACGCCCACCCCGCCTGCTTGGCAGGAATTTCTACGTCGTGCGATGCACTTTGCACTCTATGCTTTTCTTGTGGTTGTGCCTTTACTCGGATGGCTCACTCTCAGTGCCAAAGGAAAAACGATCCCATTCTTCGGTTTTGACATGCCAGCATTAATAGCACCGGATAAAAATTTGGCGCACACTCTCGAAGATATTCATGAAAACTTAGGTATCGCTGGACTTTACCTCATCGGGCTGCACACGGCTGCCTCGCTCTTTCATCATTACATTCTTCGAGATAACGCCCTCACCCGAATGCTGCCGAAGAGAGGATGTACGTTACAAATCGAACGAAAATAGATGTAAGGGTTATGTGTCATTGAGTTTTGTAGCTTTTGATAAACAGGCCTGACGTGTAGAAGTACTCCTTCACTCTAAGACTCCCATGCCTGAAACCATCAAATATCTTCTGCCCGAAAACGACCTTCCCGAAACTTGGTACAACATCGTTTCTGATCTTCCCACGCCACCTGCACCGGTCATACATCCCGGAACGCATCAGCCGCTGCAGCCGGAAGATTTGCAGCCACTTTTTCCCGATGCCCTCATTGCTCAGGAGATGTCCACCGAGCGTGATGTCGCCATACCTAGCGAAGTACGCAATATTCTCCGCCAATGGCGCCCGTCTCCACTTTTTCGTGCGCGTCGCCTCGAACAAGCTCTGCAAACGCCGGCGAAAATTTACTACAAATACGAAGGTGTGAGTCCTGCCGGTTCGCACAAGCCGAACTCCGCGATAGCACAAGCATGGTATAATAAGCAGGCTGGGGTGAAACGCCTCAGCACCGAAACCGGTGCCGGCCAATGGGGATCGTCGCTGGCATTAGCTTGTAGCTTTTTGGGGTTGGAGTGTGAGGTGTACATGGTGCGTGTGAGCTATGACCAAAAACCGTACCGTCGTGCCCTTATTGAAACTTACGGAGCCAAGGTCATCCCCAGTCCGAGCCCACACACAGATTGTGGTCGCGCCATTTTAGCGTCGGATCCGCAATGTCAAGGTTCGCTAGGCATTGCCATTTCCGAGGCCGTTGAAGTTGCTGCAAAAAATGCAGATACCAAATACGCCTTGGGTAGCGTACTTAATCATGTTTTATTGCATCAGACGGTGATTGGGCAGGAGGCGATGAAGCAGATGGAAATTGCGGGAGATGAGCCGGACATCATCATAGGTTGTACGGGGGGAGGATCAAACTTTGCGGGGTTAGCATTTCCATTTCTCGGGCGCAAGTTGCGAGGGGAGCGAGATTATCGAATTGTAGCAGTCGAACCTGCGGCGTGCCCGTCGCTTACACGAGGGAAATTTGCTTACGATTTTGGGGATACGGCGCAAATGACGCCTCTGGTCAAAATGCACACGCTGGGGAGCAGTTTTATTCCGCCGGGATTCCATGCGGGAGGATTGCGTTATCATGGCATGGCACCGCTGGTGAGCCACGTGGTGAATGAAGGTTGGGTCGAAGCTCGCAATGTTCAGCAGCTGGATAGTTTTGCCGCGGGTCTTCTTTTTGCTCGGAATGAAGGAATTCTGCCTGCGCCTGAGGCCAACCATGCCATTGCAGCAGCTGTGGCGGAAGCGGAGTTGTGTCGCAAGGAAGGAAAATCACGCACCATACTTTTCAATCTCAGCGGACACGGGCATTTTGATATGGCCGCTTACACCGATTACCTCGCAGGTAAGCTGCAAAATTACGAATATCCCGACGAAGAAATTGCAGCAGCGCTCTCCGGCTTGCCGTCTGTCTAAAGGCAAGTGCAAACGAGATCCATCGCGACCGGATTTACTGATTCTTAACCAAGATGAAGCATCAGTTGGAAAAAAATTAGGGGGCACAGGTGTCTCGCCTGTGTTCTCCAGTGATGAAGAACGAACACGGGCGAGACGCCCATGCCCCTGATCAAGCATCGCGTTTGGATTCCTTCATCGTCTCCATGCGGACCTCGGTAGGCACGGCATAAATAGTTTTTTACATGATGGCGCATAGACGCCGATCCATTTGTCATGTTCCCTTTTCCATCAATTTTTATCTCTTGTTGAAGTCAGGGATGGAAATTGTTGAGTGGTTAACATATTCTGTCGCCTATGGGGTTATTTAAGAATCGAAGTGTTGATGATGTGTGGAGAGGCGGTGGGTTGTGGTGACGGAAGATTCTGAGGATTCTGCTCCTTTAGTTCCCGATCTGATTATTTCCGAATTGCGTGCGACGGATAAATGGGGCGCGATTCATGAAATGATCGAGCATTTTCGGGATCATGCGGGAGTCGAGGATACGGCAGCTTGGGAGGCGGCCATTGTGGAGCGGGAAAAGCTTTGCTCAACCCAGCTGCGTCCGGGCGTTGCTCTGCCTCATGCTCGCACAACGGCGGTTAATCATTTGGTGTGGGCCGTGGGAATAAGTAAGGAGGGGATTGCCTTTGAATCCCCCGACGCACCGCGTGCGCATTTGATCATTCTCGTCGGCATCCCTCCATTTATGGTGCGGCATTATCTTCGCTTTGTAAGCCGTTTGGCGCGGTGGTTGCGTTCGGATGTGGCGCAGGGGATTCCTGAATTGGCGAAGAATGAAAATGTTGTGGCCATTTTGCAAAGTCTGCCGGCTGCGGAATCGGCGATATCTTCAACTTCGGATTGAAGATGTGGAGGTCTATGAAGGAGTTGCTGCCTTCTCGTCGAGAAACGCGGCGGTTGCGCCGGCGCATTCGTTTAGCAGAGATACTTCGCCTCGGTGAGCAACAGTCCATTTTAGTCATTGCCGCACTCATCGGCCTCGCGGGTGCGGTTTCGTCGTTTGCATTCCGTCGCGCTTCGGAATTTATTCATTGGGTCCTCACCGATCAGCATGTTGGTCATGTGGCGAGTTTTGCCAGCTTGCCATGGTGGAAATGTATTCTAGTTCCAACGGTGGGCGGATTGTGTGCAGGGTTGATTCTTCTGTTGCGTAACAAATGGCAGAGCCGCCGAGGAGGAGACTACATGGAAGCCATTGTGTTGGGTGACGGACAGATTTCGTTTCGTTCCAGTTTGGTGCAAAGCGCCTCGGCTTTATTCTCGATTGCCTCTGGTGCCTCCATTGGTCGTGAAGGTCCGCTTGTTCAACTCTCCGCGATGTTGGCTTCGCTCTTTGGACGCTGGCGAAAAATCCCGGCGGTGAGGCTTCGACTTTTTGTCGCCTGTGGTGCGGCGGCAGGTATTGCCTCCGCCTACAATGCGCCCATCACCGGTGCTTTGTTTGTCAGTGAAATTATCCTCCAAACTATTTCCATGGAAATTTTCGGACCGCTGATTTTGTCCTCCATGGTGGCCACCTTAGCGAGTCGTCATCTCCTCGGGAGCAATCCGCTTTATCAAGTTTCGCTACCACGCCTCTATGAAATTGGCTGGGGTGAGTTGGTTGCTTTTGCAGGGCTTGGGCTGATGGCTGGAATTGCGGCACCTGCCTTTCTTTGGATTCTGCGTGCGGTACGTATGGGCTTTCAACGTCTGAAAGTCACGCTGCCTTTGAAACTCGCTCTCGGTGGCTCGCTCGTGGGAACAATGGCAATTTGGTTTCCACAAGTCGGCGGCAATGGTTACAGCGTGATCGTCTCCATTCTTCACGGCCAATGGCTGGTGCCCGCGCTGGTGTCCATTTTAGTTTTCAAAGTAGCCGCCACCGCTGTTTCCTTTGGCTCGGGGGCGGTCGGTGGTGTTTTTACGCCGACGCTTTTTACGGGTGCCAGCTTGGGATTTATTTTTGCCACAGGCCTTCAGCAATTTTGGCCACACCTCGGTGTACATCCTGCCATCTTTGGATTGGTGGGGATGGGAGCATTGCTGGCGGCCACGACGCAGGCTCCTCTCATGGCCATCATCCTCGCGTTTGAACTTTCGTTAAATTACGACATCATTCTTCCGCTCATGGCTGCGTGCGTACTGGCCTACCAAACATCTCGCCTTTTTGCCACGCGTGGGGTCTATGCGGGAGTGACGAGCAGTGCCGCGAATCTTTCCTTCGAGCGGCGTCTTGCTGCGGCGCATGTTGCGCAGATTATGAAGCCCGATCCTCCCTGCGTAACACTCGAAACAACCTTTCCGGAAATTGCCCGCCTCTTTGTTTCTCATCGCGTGAATTACCTCTACGTCATCAACGCACAACATCGTTTTTGCGGCGTTGTTTCCATGCACGATGTGAAAGAATTTCTCGGTGATGCCGACTTTTCTGCCGTTGTCATCGCCGGTGATTTGGTGCGTGCAGAATTTCCCACGGTTGAGCCGGAAACGTCGCTTGCCATGGCGTTGGAAGTTTTTTCACGTCATACCGGCGAACGAATACCGGTGGTTTCCAAGGATGAAGAACGCCGACTCCTTGGCTCGGTTTCAAAAACTGATCTGATGTTGGCGTTGGTCAATCGTAAATCCGTAGCGGCATAACCAACTTGCGAAATCTACAGAACGGAATGTTACAAATGTGAACACGAAGAACGAAGGCGTGAGGAGTGCGGAAGAAATGCGGTCAGCCTATCGGGCGCAGGATGGATTTCGGGTGGTAGCGGAGGGGGAGGATTGGATGGTCGTGGAGAAACCGGCGGGTTTGCTCACGCACCCAACGCGGCCTGATGGAGTGCCGACCTTGTGGGATGGACTGCGAGGATTGCTTGCTTACGAGCTAGCGAATAAGGGACAAATTTCCATCATCACACGGCTGGATCGTGAGACGAGTGGGCTTGTTTTACTGGCATTCACGCGGGAGCGGGCTCGGATGTTTGGGTTGGCTATGCAGAGCGGAAAAATTGCTAAAGAATACTTTGCGATCGTGAAGGGATGCCCGGAGTGGAAACGGACGGTCATTGATGCGCCCTTGATACGTCAGGGTGAAATTCGAGAGTCGCCAATTTGGCTTAAGCGTTGCGTGGATGCACGCGGGGCGCGGGCTGTGACGGAGGCGGAAGTGATGCGGCGCGTTATGTGGGAAGGTCGGCATATTGCATTGGTGCGAGCACGGCCTCAAACGGGGCGAACGCATCAAATACGAGTTCATCTGGCACATGCGGGGTATCCCCTCCTTGGTGATAAAATTTACGCTGAACGTGAAGGTGCTTATTTGGAATTTATCGAAACGGGATGGACACCCTCGCTTGCGGCGGAGTTGTTGCTGCCGCGTCATGCGCTCCATGCGTGTGCTCTTGAGTTTGATGATGGGCAACGAAGGCACCGTGTGGAAAGTATGTTACCGGAGGATTTAGGAAAATTTTTTCGAGAGGAGCAAGGTGTGAACCGTGGAGAATGATTTTGCGTTGCTTCCACCTTGCACCGGCGGGATGTGGACTCTAATTTTCCAGATATTCAACCAACCCAATGATGATTCAAAAAACATTCCACTATGCATTGCTGTCGCTCGCCCTTGTGGTGTTTTGCGGATGTGCGGCAGTTCGAGAACCGGTTTCGACAGCACCTCAACAAATTGAACAGGGTGTTCGCGGCCAAGGCCAGATTGTGACACGTAATCCCACCTCCGACGCTTTCGGTTCCGATTACCAGTGAAACGTACCTCGTCCACCAGCGCAGGGGCGTCGAAAATCGTCATCCTCGATTTCGGTTCGCAATACACGCAGGTCATTGCACGCCGTGTGCGGGAATGTCATGTCTATTCGGAGATTCTTCCGCACACGACGTCCGCATCGGAGCTGAAGCACAGCGGAGCACGCGGCATTATTTTATCGGGTGGCCCGGCGAGTGTTTATGCTAAGGGAGCACCCCGTGTGGATCGTGGGATTTACCGTCTCGGGTTACCGATTCTTGGAATTTGTTATGGCATGCAATTGCTGGCACGGGATCTTGACGGCGCGGTGCAACCTTCGGAAGAGCGTGAATTCGGTTCGGGGAGATTTACAATTACTCGTACATCGCCGCTCTTTGCGGGACTCCCGAAGACGCTCGATGTGTGGAATAGCCATGGTGATAAAGTGACGCGGCTTCCTGCAGGATTTGTGGCGGTGGGGGCGACGGAAAACTCTAAATCTGCCGCGATTGCAGATACGCGCCGTAAATTCTATGGACTTCAATTTCATCCGGAAGTTTCACATACGCCGCGCGGGAGTGAGGTAATTGAAAACTTTGTTATGGGTATTTGCGGCTGTCGTGCGGATTGGACGCCCGGGTCCTTTATTGAACGAACATGCGCGGAGATTCGCGAGCAGGTTGGAGAGGATCGGGTGGTGTTGGGGCTGAGCGGAGGTGTGGATTCTTCCGTAGCGGCAGCACTGCTGCATCGTGCCATCGGCTCACAGCTTACGTGCATCTTTGTGGACAATGGCCTGCTTCGTGCCGGAGAGCGTGTGTGGGTACGCGAAATTTTTGGAAAGCACTTTCATCTAGATTTGCGCGTGGTGGATGCCTCGGCAAGTTTCCTTGGGAAATTACGTGGGGTTACGGACCCTGAGCGAAAACGCAAAATTATCGGGCGGGAGTTTATCCGGGTTTTTGAAAAGGCGGCAAAGTCTTTCGCAACACGGCGGAGGGGACGTCCCTTTCGATTTCTTGCGCAGGGGACACTTTACCCGGATGTGATTGAAAGTGTGCCCATCGGAGGGAATCCGGCAGCGATGATTAAGAGCCATCACAATGTTGGCGGATTGCCCAAGCGCATGAAGTTTCAACTCGTCGAGCCACTGCAGCAGTTGTTTAAGGACGAAGTGCGTGAGGTAGGGCTACAACTCGGATTGCCACGTGAAATTGTCCATCGTCAACCCTTCCCGGGCCCGGGCCTCGCCGTACGCATTCTCGGCGAAGTCACGCGCTCTCGCGTGCGTGTGTTGCAAGCGGCGGATGAAATTGTGCAAGCCGAAATGGTGACTTCCGGTTGGTATGATCGCGTGTGGCAATCCTTTGCCGTCCTCCTGCCTGTTCGTTCCGTAGGCGTGATGGGCGATGAGCGAACATTTGAAAACACCGTGGCATTGCGTGTGGTGGAAAGTCGCGATGGAATGACTGCCGATTGGGTGCGGTTGCCTTATGAATTGTTGGGGCGCATTTCGACGCGGATCATTAACGAAGTCAAAGGCGTCAATCGCGTCTGCTATGATATTTCCAGCAAGCCGCCGGCAACTATTGAGTGGGAATAAGCTGTATGACACGCGCCATTTATCCCGGAAGTTTTGATCCTGTGACTCTTGGGCATATTGACGTTATTGGTCGAGCATTGGCACTTTTTGATGAAGTGCTGGTGGCGGCTGCGCCGAGCGAAGGGAAGGGGCCACTTTTTACAATTGAGGAGCGATTGGAATTGATTCGATCTTCGTTGCCGGAGGAGCGACGGCTTTTTGTCAAAAAGTTGGACGGCCTTTTGGTGGATTTTGTGAAGCGTGAAAAGGCCACGGTGATTATTCGAGGATTACGGGCGGTTTCGGATTTTGAATTTGAATTTCAAATGGCATTGATGAATCGCCGCCTGGCGCCTGATATTGAAACGATCTTTCTTATGCCCAAGGAGGATTACAGCTACATCAGCAGCCGCATTGTTAAAGAAGTGGCGCGTCTCGGTGGTGATGTTTCCGGTGTGGTCACGACTCCGGTGCAGGAGGCTTTGAGGAAAAAATATGAGGGAGGAAGTTTGATATGATTGGAGTGCATTTGAGGCAAATTCCACCCGAGGGAAAACATGTCGAGGGCGTGGAAGACGCCGCATTTTTGGACCTCCAAGAAATTGAGGCGCAGGCTACGGGGCCGATGCATTATGATTTGCAAGTTGGTACTTCCGAGGGTGGCGTTTTTGCCACGGGGCGTTTGTCCGTGCCTCTCCAATTACGATGCGTCGCTTGTTTGCAACCTTTTGATTTTACGGCGGAGATAGATTCGTTTGCGATGCAGATTGAAGCGGATAGGCGGGAGTTTGTGGATTTTACGCCGATGATTCGCGAAGAGGTTTTATTGGCTTTGCCAAACCACCCACGTTGTGATTTAAATAGCAGGCTCCATTGTCCCTACCAACGCCCGGAAGCTTCCGGCAGAGGTAAACGGCGGAAGTCAGACTCCGCGTGGGATCAGTTGGAAAATTTTAAACCTGAACGTTGATTCGATATGCCAGTTCCAAAACGCAAAGTTTCTAAAATGCGCTTGCGCACCCGTAAAGCCGCCAATCGTTGGCGTGCGGGAAAACTCGGTACCTGTGCCCAATGCGGTGCTAAAGTGCCTTCACACACCGCTTGCCCTTCCTGCGGTTATTACAAAGGTCGGCAGATTCTCTCGGTCGGCGCAGCCTGACCCTCTTAAAATCCTATGAGGGTTGCGCTCGACGCCATGGGCGGTGACTACGCCCCGCAAAACTGTGTGGCGGGAAGCGTGCAGGCTTTGCGAGACTTTTCGCATCTCCAGAAACTTTATCTGGTGGGTGACGAGACGCGCATTCGCGAGGAGCTCGACAAGCATCGTTGTGCCGATCCACGCCTCGAAATCGTCCATGCTTCGCAGGTAGTTGAAATGTCGGAGAGTGCCGTGGAAAGCGTCCGGCGCAAAAAAGATTCTTCCATTACTCGTGCTGTTGACCTCGTCAAAAATGGAGATGCCGATGCAATTGTTAGTGCGGGCCACACGGGTGCTGCTGTCGCCGCGACGACGATTAAATTGCGCACGCTTGAAGGCGTGGATCGTCCTGGAATTGCGGCCGTGCTTCCTACAGAAACAAATCTCACCGTCCTTATGGATGCCGGTGCCAATACCGATGCGCGACCGGAACACATGTTGCAATATGCGATCATGGGAGCCGTTTTTTCGCGCTATGTTCTCGGCTACACCAATCCTGCCATTGGGCTGATGTCCATCGGCGGCGAAGACATTAAGGGCAGCGAATTTACCAAAGATATTTTCAAATTGCTAAAAGCCAGCGGACTTAATTTTCGTGGCAACATCGAAGGACATGACCTTTTTCAGAATCCGGTTGAAGTTGTATTGAGCGATGGATTCACGGGCAATGTCGTTCTTAAAACCTGCGAAGCCACAGCGGAGGCCGTGATTCATTGGCTCAAAAATGAACTTAAGCGCACGCCCGTGCGGTTGGCGGGGGCACTGCTTGCCAAGAGTGCTTTCCAAACGATTAAGCGCCGCACCAACTATGAAGAATATGGAGGAAGTCCACTCCTCGGAGTGGATGGTATCTGCATTATTGGCCATGGATCGAGCAGCGCGAAAGCCATCCGAAACGCGATTCGCGTCGCCATGGAATCCATTCAACAACGCATCAATCCACGCATCGTCGAGGAGCTTGCTGCTTTTTACGCTCAAGAATGAAAAATGCCCCGTCCTTACGTTCTGTCGCTATCACTGGAACCGGAAAATACGTGCCCGAGCGTATTTTGACCAATGAAGACTTGCGGCAGATGGTGGACACGTCGGACGAATGGATCACGACGCGGACAGGAATAAAAAAGCGGCGTATTGCAGCAGCGAATGAGGCAACGAGTGATCTTGCCTCGGCGGCGGCGCGTCAGGCTTTGGAAAATGCCGATGTTGCGGCGGCTGACCTCGATCTTATTGTCGTGGGCACGGTCACTCCGGACATGGCGTTTCCGGCCACAGCATGTTTTGTGCAAAAGGAACTCGGAGCAACCAAGGCGACGTGTTTTGATGTTTCCGGAGCGTGTTCAGGATTTCTTTACGGATTGGAAATTGCACGAGGCTATATTGCCTCGGGCATGGCCGAAAAAGCGTTGGTGATTGGTGCCGATAAATTGAGCGGGATTATTGATTGGACGGATCGAAATACGTGTGTGCTTTTTGGAGACGGGGCAGGTGCGGCGGTTTTGGAAGCGGCGAAAGATGGCGGGGGAGAAGTTGTTTCTACGTATTCCGGAAGCGATGGGTCGCTGGATGAAATTCTCAATGTACCGGCGGGTGGTTCACGTTGTCCTCTAACTTCTGAAAATGTGGACTCCAAGCTCAACACCATGAAAATGGCAGGGCGGGAAGTTTATCGTCATGCGGTGACAACAATGGTATCCGCAGCGAAGGAAGCCATTACACGCGCAGGGCTGACGCCGAAGGACATAGCATGTTTTATTCCACATCAAGCCAATCTTCGCATCATCGAAACCATCGCCCATAAGCTCGACATGCCGATGGAACGCTTTTTTGTCAACCTCACGGAATACGGCAACACATCGGCGGCTGCTGTGGCCATTGCGCTTGATGAGGCGCAGCGAAGCGGACGCATCAAACGTGGCGATTATATTCTCATGGTTGTTTTTGGCGGAGGTCTTACGTGGGCGTCGTCGGTGATTCGTTGGTAATTCCAGTGCTCACGGACACACACGCTCATTTGGATTATCCGGAATATGACGGGCAGCTTGATGCTGTTCTTGCACGGGCGCGGGAAGCGGGGGTTCAACGAGTGATTACGATTGGCATTGATCGTGAGAGTTGCCATCGGTCATTAGCCATTGCGGAAAAATACGAGCATGTTTACGCCGTGGTTGGGTTGCATCCTTGTGCGGTGATGGACTCGGGGGCGATGGAATTTTTAAGCGATCTGTCCGACTTGGCACGGCATCCGAAGGTAGTGGGGATTGGGGAGACGGGATTGGATTATCATCATTTACCAAGTCGTGAGCTGATACAACGTGACAAATCCGAAGCAGTTTTTGGTGCTTTGATGGCGGGAACCGCCGAAGCAACTCAAGCGGAAATTGCCGATGGGGCGGTTAAATCTGCGCAGGCAGAGGCATTTAAGGTGCAACTTGATATCGCCGTAGAACTCGGCCTCAACGTCACCATTCATCAACGCGATGCGTGGCAAGACACCTTAGATATTTTACGTCCGTTCACGGGGAAATTACGCGGTGTTTTTCATTGCTTCGGAGGCTCTCCGGAAGATGTTGCCGAGGTGGTGGGAATGGGGCATTTGGTTTCCTTCACCGGCATTGTCACCTTTAAGAATGCGGCCTTAACTCAGGCCTCCGCCATATCGGTCGCCGCCGAAGGGTACATGGTGGAAACCGATTGTCCGTATCTCGCGCCTGTACCCTTTCGAGGAAGCACCTGCGAACCGGCGCATGTGCGCCTTACAGCGGAGAAAATAGCGGTATTGCGCGGGGAGACATTGGATAAAGTTTCTGCGGATACGGAGGCTGCAGTTCGAAGATTCTTCAAATTGTAAGAACCGCCTTCGGAATGGCTGTGTGTTGGCAGCCTGTTTTGATTTTTGACCAAGCGAGAGATAGCTGGCACATTGCAACGTGCTGAATTTTTAATCTTCGATTCTAAAATGATATCGTCCTTAAATTTTGGAGTGCTTGCCGGGATGCCTTGGCAGCTTGGGAGGATGCTTCGGTAAATTGTCATGCTTTCTTACGTAAAAAGCGTTCTCGATTTTTCGGCGTTTCGGCCCGAGCCGGATGATCCGCGAGCATCTTGGGGCGGGCGATTTCCCGGGCGAACGACAGCAATTTTACATGTAGGAAGAAATAGCTTGGCATTTTCGAAATTGGATCGCCAGGGGAAAGCTGAGTCGGTTGCGCGGAGTCAGGGTGAGTATAAAGAAATCTTTGGAGAATTGGGACCGGAGATTCGAGAGGGGACATTTGAGGGTTGGTGTACGGTCTCGATTGACACCCGTTACGTGATCAGCGTCGAAAGTAATCTCTCCCGCAAACCAGGCTCCGAGGCGACGTTAAAAAAGGACCCTCGCAGCATACTTCATGCACGTTATGAGCGGGGTAAACGCTATTCGGTAACACACAATCCCGAGACAAACTCCAGTCTTCTACTCACGCTTGATGAAGAGAGTATCAAAAAGGTGGAAATGCTCTGCAAGGAGCAAAAGCTCAAAATTGGCCGGATATGCTGTGGTACCTACGTGCTACTGCGAAATGCTTTGTCCATGACGAATGTTAAAAAGGGTGCAGACTCACCTTTTAGTGCTCTCTATATTGCCTGCTGCAATGGCTCGGTCTGTGCGCTTTCGCAGGAAAAAGATAACTGGCTCGAAGTGCGGTCGAGGCCGGACCTTTTTGCCGATGACATCAAGCCGATGTTGGATTTGCTCCAACCTTTTCAAGAAAGACTCAGCGAAAATGCCAAAATCATTGTCGCTTGCGATGAGCCAATTCCGCAGTTGGAGGATGGTTTAGCACAAATGTTTCCCGGGCGTGCCATTCAAGATTTCACCGAATCGGGTTACTTAGCTCGATTGCTACATACGAATTAACCATGCTAATTCTCGGGCGCGAAATTGACGATTTTAAGACGGAGCGCAAAGGCATTTTGGCACCGTTGCCCATGATCTTACGCCTTGTGCCGATTCTATTTTACGGGGCGCTCCTTTTTCTCATTGTCGTAGGTTCCGCCGCCTACCTCCATCGGCGTGTTGCCGAGGCACGACGCGATGCCGTGTTGAAAGACGTGAGTGAGCTTAAGAAAAAGATCGAAACGTATAAAGCCGAACGATCGGCACTCGAAGCACAGATTCGTGAAGCGACGGACCTAGAATTATGGGTACTTGCCTCCATGCCTTTGCAACCCCTCGTGATGAGTATCATTCGCAGCATGACTCAGCAGTCCTCCATTGTGAATCTCACCCTAGAACGTGATGCGGAAACACCGTCGCAACTTCGTATGAATTTGCGCATCAATGCCGATTCAGATGAGCAATTGGAGAGGTCATTGGAAGCGATTCGAGAAATGGATTATCGGGAGTTTTCGCCCACACAAACGCGGGTGCGAGAAGATCTTGATTATCGAGCGAGTTTGTTGTGGCAAAATCCGCACACGCGGCGGCAATTGCCGGAGGAACGGATGGGTGCCGTTGGAACGACGGAAGCCAAGGGAGGCAGGCCATGAATCCCAAACAAATTGGTTGCGTGGTGTTGTTGGTGGGCATCCTGCTTTTTGTTCAGTGGGGGCTATCCATGAGTAAGGGTGCTAAGGTGATTGATGATCAGACGCATGCGGCCCAGAAGGAAGCTGAAACCCTAAACACACAATTGGCCATTGAGACCGCCATATTGAAAGACCTTCAAGGGCAATCCAAAGAGCTGCTCGAGTTTGTGCAAAAATGGGAACCTTATTTTGCCGTCATTGAGGAACAGCACGCTGCTGAAACCGGCATCAGCATGAAGGTTCGTGAAGCAGGGATGCTCAATCTCTCCCAAAATTATCAGCAGATTCCCCACAAAATTAACAATAAGGAAAACCCCTCGTTGCCCATTCTTGTCCGTGCGTCGCTGGTCTTTGATGACGATTTTAGCAAACTTCTAAATTGGATTGGGATGATGGAAAAAATTAAACCGACCATGCGCATTGGGCGACTGGCGTTATCCAAAGGTTCTCGTGGAGAAGACCTGCGGATGGAAGTCGTTTTGGAAATTCCTCTGCGGAATAAGAAAAAATGAATCTTATGCCCCCAAGACTTTGCGCTTTGATTTACCGGCGAGATGGTAGCAGGAGGAGCGGGCACATGGCGCGGGGAGAGGAACGATCACGGGTGAGACACCGGTACCCCTTGGGCATTTTGGGCACGTCTTCGCTAGGCGTTGCGCTGTTAATGGCATTGACTTTATATCCCGCATGGGCACAGCAAGAAGTTTCGCCGGCGCAGCAGAAGGCGGCTGATCTTCGATTGCCGGATTTGGATCGCTCCGGATTATTGCCGGAAAAACGAAACCCGACCGATGTAAGGTCGGATGAAAGAAATCCCTTTGGTTCTGTGGCTCCTCCTCCCAAAGAAGAGAAAGAAATTGCGCCTATAGAAGTTGAGACCGAGGAGATGAAAATTCGCCGCATTTTGGGAAGCCTGCGTGTGAGTGGCGTTACGGGAGATGCGGCCACAGGTTATACGGCGCTCTTAGGTCCCCTCCAACTTCGTTCGGGAGAAGTGCTGCCTCGACTGTTTGCAGACCAAGCAGAAGCATTGCATGTGGTTTCTGTCACCGATCATGATGTGGTGCTTTCCTTCACCGAAAAAGACCCAACGCTGCCGCCGCGCACCTTGAGTTTTAGTTTTAATATGCGCCCGCGTGTTCGCTCGGTTTTGCCTGGAGAACTGGTTAAGAAGACTGTTACGTTCGATGGACGTGGAGCGGTAGCCATGGAGCCTCTAAAAACGAAGGGTGTTGCTGCCGTTTCGGAGGCACTTGACAAACAGGGTGCGGAGTCTTTGGTTGAACGTAGCTTCGAAATGATGGGCGAGGCAACTTTTGTCCCACAAGACCATGACCCCCAACCCGCCAAATCCAAATAGCGCATTTTCGCTCGTCGAAATGCTCATCGCTGCCGTCATTGGCGCGGCAGTAATTACCGGTGCCGTTATGGGCTTCGGCGTTATTTCGGGGTTGTCCTTAAATCGCGGCACCACCAATGTCGAACTGCCCTCCGGCGTGATGGCCAATTGGTATGGAACCAATGTGTCCTATGTCACACTTGGAAATAATCCTAACTATTTTCAAGCGGCTCAGGCGCGACGCATGAAAGACCGCCTCATGACCGATGTGCTCGCTTCGTCGGCTGTATTTTGTCTCGGCAGAAATGTAGTAACCACGCCCGCCGAACGTGTGCTGACATGGCCGCTGGTATCGGATACCGACTTTCGCCAATACGCGACGCCTTCTACATTTCGTAATTTTCTCGTGGGGGCAAATAGCGACATGGCGGATATTTTCCCTGCATCGCAAGATGGGCCACTGCTTAATAAAACCAACGCGACCATCTTTTTGGTGGGAACATTATCTTCCATTCTGCAGCGCCCGAATACCCTCACGATTTTGGCGATTTACGAAATGGATTTCGTTCCCACGGTAAAACCTGCCGGTGGAACTGTGGCCTCGGTGCGACGTTACAGCGGAACGAATACAGCGGTGCCAACCGATTATTATCATGTTTATTATCCCGAGGAATCCAATGGCTCGAATGGATTTCGTCCGCTCGCGGCCTTTTTCGGACGCAAGGCGGCTGACCCGGGAGGAACGGACCCCTTTCATGTGGCCATAAATCAACCATTTACCTTTGTGTGGTGGCCCGATCCGCTTGTTTCTACGCTCGAAGGAAATGCCATACCGAGTTTTACGTCGAGTTCTGCGAGGGGTAACTACTCCAATATGGCAGAGCGTACATCCTTGTTTTTTGTGCTTCCTGCTTTCCCTTCGCTATGAAGTCTTCGCCCCCAAATGACATCTCCGGTTCCGTGCTTGTTTTTGCCGTGCTTTTGCTGACGGTGGGTGCCTTTGTGTTAGCCGGAATTGCGCAGCTTGCGGCAACCCAGGCTTTGGTAGGCGAAAGTGAATGGGAGATGGTCAATCGCCACATTCGTTTGGACAACAGCCGTGCCATGGCGCGGCAATATGTGATGCAAAGGATGTTCATTGGCCCCATCACCAACGACGTCTCCTACACCGATGGTTCGGGTTATGGGGGCTTTCAAATTTTTGAGGCCCCCGGAACGGATAATTATTGGACGACCCTTTCGACGACAAATACGAATGTGAATCTCAAAATTAATCCCTTCACCCTCATGGAGCGGGGGGGATTTTACCGGGTGGTTATCGGAGGAACGATCACCGATGGCGTGGATGATATCGCGTGGAATTTTCAAGTGCGTACACGCAGCCCTATTGCTGCCGGTTATCCCGTCGTTCAGCATAAACCGGCGAACGCCAACCTCTCCGGTTTGGTGGGTGACTCTCCCTACGTGGACATGAATAATGCTGAACAGATTATTGGATTTCATGAAATGGCACGGATGAGAGTGAGCTCGGTGACCAATACCAATTCCAGTGATACGACGGGGTACGTTGGCTATCTCGATGCTCCCACGGGTGTCGCTTCCTTTGCGCCATTCACCGCCGCAACGATGAGCCCATTTGAAACCGACACCAATGGCGTGGCCACCAATTTGCAGGCGGTGGTTAATCTCGGCTCCACCGATCCCAATGATACGAGTCAGGTTTTGGTCTATTTGGTTCCATCGCAGGCGGAGTATTTTGAAACAAACGCGATCCCTGCTATCACCAACACACTTCCGGTAGTTTCCGTGCGACTCATTGGCACCAGCATCTATGGGCTTAAACCTTTGCAAATTATCATTCCCTCCTCCAACACCAATGCGCAACAAATCGAGCTTGTCGGAAATAACCCGGCGGATACCGGACGTGTGACTTATCTCAATTATCGCCGTGACACGAGTAACCCGGGAGAATTGCAGGTTGTCACAACAAATGCCACGGGAACATGGCGCCTTGGAATTACGACTTCCCATAGCGATATCGGCTTTGATGGGCCTATTGATATCGTGGGTGGTGTACGAACCGATGGCTTTATCAATGGAAGCCCTACGCTCCATCAGGAATTAAATCCGGGCGGGTTGGATTACATTGCCGATCGTATGATGTGGCTAGAAGATTACAAAACGCCATGAACGCACGCGCTGCATTTAGTATTATTGAGACCATGGTGGCAGCGGCTGTGGTGGCAGTAGGATTGACGGCAGCTGCAGTTTTGGCGGCGAGCATCATGGCCCAACAAGAGCGAGACACAGCCACCTTGCGTGCTGCAAATTTGCAGGAGCAAGCAGTGCGTCTTTACCGCATGGACCTTTCCCATGCGCTGATTCTTTCATTGCTTCCCGAGGATTGCCGTGCGAGCGGTGCGCCTCCGACTAATGGCTATGTGTTGAGTTTTACACGCTCAGCACCGGTAAGTTTGGATGTGGATGGCGTCAATGTTGCCGTCGAACGAACAGGTTCGACGATTTCCTATGCGCCTGCGGGAGCGGATGGGGGAGCTCGCACAAATTCCGTGACGATTTTGCGCCCGACTCTGCGGGTTAAATACACCCAATAGCTCTGCGCCGTACTTATGCTTAAAAAAGTTCGTCTCACCAACATTTACAACGAGAAGAAATCCGAGGTGATTGTTGATACGGATGATGATGCCAAGGCTGTTTTTGGAGCGGGAAAATCGCCCAATGAGGTCGCAGAGGTCACGGATATTACGGGAGCGGATGAATTTATTCATCGCTTGACGCAAAAAAAACCGTCGTTGGAAGAAACGACGAATTTTTTCAACGGCATGGCGCGTTGCTTGCAGCGTAATATCTCGATTAACAAAGGTCTCGAGCTCATGGCCGGGCGCCTTTCGTCGCCGCGTTATCGTGGGGCGGTGGCGGATATTAGCCGCAGTATTTTGTCCGGCGAAAAAATGAGCGATGCTTTTGCAGAGCATCCTGATCTTTTTTCCGAAGATGTGTTGGCTCTCATCAATGCCGGTGAGGAGTCGGGGCAAATTGATACCGTCTTTGAGCAAATTACCAGCGGACGTGCAAAGTCACTGCGCATTTTGCGCAAGCTTCGTGCGGGAATGATTTATCCGGCCATTGTTATTGTTTTGGCCATAGGGGTGATTCTTCTTATGAGCTTCACCCTTATTCCTTCGATGTCGAAATTGTATGCTTCGATGAATGTGGCGCTCCCATTAGTCACTCGAATCCTTGTCGGATTTTCCAACATTCTCGTCCATCAGCCTTATCTCGCTTTGCTCCCGATCGTCGCCGTTATCTTGGTTTTTAAGAATTGGGGAAAAATTTATGCTATCCCGAAAGTTCAGATTTTTTTCTCGCGCATACCCAGTCTTGGAAAGCTCATCACCAAGACTGCAGCGATGGTAAGTTTCCGCGTTCTGTCGCTTCTTTTACATGCGAATGTTCGGGTGGTTACCGCCTTGGAAATTTCTGCAAAAAGTGCCAATCACGTGGAATTTGAGGAATTTTTCCTCGCCGTGCGTGACCATGTTGTGGATGGACTCTCCATTCCAGAAAGCTTTCTCATGGAATGTCACCGCCTTGGAAATGATGGGCGCGGCATTGCTTCCGTGGTGCAGATGGCGGGTGAGACAGGCGGAATTTATGAGGTGCTGGATCAAATTGCTTCCGATTACGAAGAGCAGTTAGATTTGATGTCCGCGCAAATTGATAAACTCCTCGAACCCTTTATTCTCGTCATTTTGGGATCCATGGTGGGGATGATCATTTATGGCATTTATGGTCCGATTTTTGGCTTAAACAAAGTCCTCCTAAAACCTGACAAGCCCAAGACGCCGGGAGTGTCGGCTCCTGCCGTGCCCGGAGGTCGCCGCTAATCATGGTTCGTTTTGTTCCCGAAGCGGACTCTCTTGCCGGACGTTTTCTTAAACGGCTGGGGAAGTTGTTTGGGTTGCGTTCCGAGACGGTCTATTCGCGTGCCATCATTTTATTGGCACTCATGCTCTTTGTCGTTGTCGGTGTGTCCGTGTCCCTCGTTTGGCGTGTCGTTTTTTCGCAATTTGAGGCAGAGGATGAAGTTGAACTTTTAGCTACAGCGGAGCGCTTGAAAACTTCCTTGGCGTTTTTTCCTGTTTCAGCGATTCCTGAGGAACTTAAAAGAGCTTCGCTCCTCCTGGGACAACGGATTTCTTTACGTACACCTTCCAATCAACATGCCGAGGAGAAGGAAAAAATATCCCTACAATCTTCGGAAGGAGGGGCGAAAGTAGCCGTGTTTGTACCTCGCGGGTTGGACGGATTCTTACCGGGGGAAGTGATCGTGAGTGGCCGAAGTTCTTTTGGGAGAGCGGGAGAAACTGCGGCACGTATATTTGTCGTCGCTGTCGCCGTCGTTGGTGGAGTGATGCTACTTCTTATGCTCGTTGTGGTGGACCGCACCGTCCTCGCTCGTATCCAATTGTTGGCGGACAAGGTAGAAAATGAAAAACGTTCGGAGCGTCTGCCGGTGCGGCTGGATGTGCCCGGCGATGACGAAATTGCACAGCTGGCCACCAACATGGAAGAGCTGGCGCGTTTGGTTCAAACCACGGAGCGCGAATACCGCGCTTCGGAAATCCTTGCCGCAAAGAAACTCGAGGCGTCCCAACAGCAATTGGCTTTACTCTCGGCGCGGCTCGTACATTTACAAGATCAAGAGCGGCGCCGTATCGCCCGAGAATTGCATGATTCCACAGCGCAAAGTTTGTCGGCACTCGAAATGAATATGAGTGTTCTTCAGTCTCGCGGTGGCGACGAAAAAACACGCCGTCTCGCGGAAGAAGCAGCGATGTTGTGCCGTCAAGTGTGTCAGGAATTGCGAAACATTTCCTATTTATTACATCCACCTCTTCTCGAAGAAGAGGGGCTTCCTTTTGCGATCCGTTGGTTTGCCGATGGCTTCACCAAGCGCAATAACATTCCTGTGACGCTCGATTTTTCGGAGGATTTTCCCCGTCTCGATTTGGAGATTGAAACTGCCATTTTTCGTATTGTGCAGGAAGCCTTTCGTAATATCTACCGTCATTCCGGTGCCGAGCGGGCATGGGTCATTTTGCAGGCCGACGAGCAAGAAATAACCCTCGAAATTCGTGACAATGGCCGCGGTCTCCCCGAGGGATTTTCACTCGTGCGCTCTGCCGGCGTCGGTCTTGCAGGTACGCATGAACGAATGAAACAACTCGGAGGTACCTTTGACGTCGCTTCCTCCGAATACGGCGTTTCCATTCGCTGTCATTTCCCAAGGTGATGCGCTCGGCACAGTCGTCTCGTCTGCGCCCTCTAACCAAGCAAATTTACCAACGAGCAATCTAAGCATCACGAGGTCTGCTTTGGCATTGAAGGCGTGCGATGTTTATGAGTAAGGTGTGTCGGTGAATTCTTCGCCACGCCGCACCATTCTTTATGATATTCAAAAAGCTGCGGGGGCGCGGTGTGTTGATTTTGGAGGTTGGGAAATGCCGGTGCAATTTTCTTCGATTCTTGAGGAGCATCAGGCGGTTCGCACCGCATGTGGGGTGTTTGATATTTCACACATGGGAGAGATTTTTATTAGCGGACCGAAGGCATTGGATTGGTTGCAGGGTTTGCTGACCAATGACCTTGCCAAATGCGCGATTGGCAGCTCGCAATATACCTTCCTACTTAATGAGCAGGGTGGGGTGATTGACGACTTGATTGTTTATCGGCGAGGTGAGGATGACATTTTGCTGTTGGTAAATGCGGGAAAAATTGCGGAGGACGTCGTGTGGTTGGAGGCTCATATTGAGGCGGGCATAACATTGGATAATCAGAGCGACGCGATGGGGGCACTTGCAATTCAGGGGCCGGAGTCTCCCAAGATTTTTCAGGGAATTTTCGGACGTGAGATGCCTGCAAGAAGTACATTTGTGGCATTGCCGCAGGATGGCGAAGAAATCATTGCTGCTGGGACGGGATATACGGGTGAGGTGGGATTTGAATTATTTTTGCCCAATGAATTAGTCCCGAAGTTGTGGGAGCGGATTCTTGCCTTGGGTGTGAAGCCTTGCGGGTTGGGGGCACGGGACACATTGCGTTTGGAAATGTGCTATCCGCTTAATGGTTCCGATCTCTCCCCTCAGCGAACGCCTCTCGAAGCAGGACTGGGGGCTTTTGTGGCATTGGATAAACCGAGCTTTATCGGACGTGATGTGCTTGTGGCTCAAAAGTCGTCCGGCTTGCCCGTGCGATTGGTGGCACTTCGTATGACGGAAAAATCTCCGCCGCCTCGTGCGCATTATCCGGTGTTGTTCGGGGGCTCGCCCCTTGGTGAAACGACAAGTGGCGTGCTTTCTCCGAGTCTTGGAGTTGGTATCGCGCTTGCGTATCTTCCACACGATCTTGCTAAGCTCGGGCAGCAAGTTGAGATCAGCATCCGTGGCCGTACCTTTCCCGCCGTGGTTGATAAAAAACCTTTTTATCGCCCAGCTTAAAACACCAGCAAAACTGACAACACTATGAACATTCCAGACGACTTAAAATATGCTTCTTCACACGAATGGATTCGTGTCGAAGGCGACACGGGAACCATCGGAATCACGGATCATGCGCAGGAGGAATTGACCGACATTGTTTATGTCGAAGCACCCAAAGTTGGAGCGGTGTTTGAAGCTGGCGATGTTTGTGCTGTGGTGGAATCGGTGAAGGCGGCGAGTGATATTTATAGCCCCGTGAGCGGCGAAGTGATCGAAGCCAACGAAGCTCTTGCCTCCAATCCTTCCTTAGTCAACACGTCGCCTTACGACGAGGGCTGGCTTTTTAAAATCCGACTCACGGACCCTTCGCAACTTGAGGCTCTTAAAACGTCCTCCGATTATCAGGCGCAGATTGGCTAATCCCGACGATGAGCCAATCTACCACACCTGAACTTCCTCCCTTTGCTTCACGTCACCTCGGAGCTGACGACTCTGCCATCGCCAAGATGCTCGCGGTTGTTGGTTGCGCAAACCTAGAGGCACTCATAGACGCCACTGTTCCAGAGTCTATTCGTCGCCGTTCGGAGCTTAACTTGCCCAAGCCTCTTAGCGAATCCGCCGCTTTGGCGCACATTCGCGCTTATGCGGAGGCAAATAAACCGACACGGTGTTGCCTTGGTATGGGTTACCATTCTTGCCACACACCCTCGGTAATTCTGCGGAATATTTTGGAAAATCCCGGGTGGTACACCGCGTACACGCCGTATCAGGCGGAGCTTGCGCAGGGGCGATTGGAGGCATTGCTTAATTTTCAGACGATGATCACCGATTTGACCGGCATGGAAATTGCCAATGCTTCCTTGCTCGATGAGTCCACAGCTGCGGCGGAAGCGATGGCGATGGCGCATGGTATTAAAGGCTCAGGCGATAAGATTTTCGTGGCAGATAATGTTCATCCTCAAACCATCTCCTTACTCCGCACCCGGGCAGAACCTCTCGGATGGGAAGTTGTCAGCGGCCCTTGGCACGAGGCCGCGTTGGATGCCTCGTACTTTGGAGCCTTGGTACAATATCCGGCGACGGATGGTGCTATCGAGGACTACGCGGACTTTGCAGTGAGAGTTCATGACGTTAAAGGCGTGATGATTGTCGCCGCCGATTTATTGGCACTCACATTGATAAAATCTCCGTCGGAATTTGGTGCGGATATCGTTGTCGGCAGTGCCCAGCGTTTTGGCGTTCCGATGGGTTATGGGGGGCCGCATGCTGCTTATCTTGCGACGCGGGATGCGCATAAAAGACGGATGCCCGGGCGGCTGGTTGGAATCTCTAAGGATGTGGATGGTCGTCCGGCGTTGCGCTTATCGCTTCAAACGCGGGAGCAACATATTCGTCGCGACAAGGCCACCAGCAACATTTGCACAGCGCAAGTTTTGCTCGCGGTGATGGCTTCCATGTATGCCGTGTATCATGGACCTAAAGGACTTCGTTCCATCGCCAATCGTGTCCATAACAACGCCGTTGCGTTGGCTGCAGCGTTGAGAGCTGTGGGCCATCGCGTGCATCATGAGGTGTTTTTCGACACCCTGCGTATCACCCCAAACGGTGCCTCGTCAGCGGACATCCTTCAACGTGCTGCAGGCGCTTCTTTTTTGCTGCGTGATTTTCGCGATGGCTCGCTAGGAATTGCTTTGGATGAAACGTTGAACGAATCGGATATTGCAGAATTAGCGGCACTCTTTGGGGCATCGCTTCTCTCGGAGGATTTCGAAGGGAGACTTCCTGTCAATGGGCAACGAAAGTCCGAATTTTTGACCCATCCGGTTTTTAATTCCTATCATACCGAGACGGAGATGATGCGTTATTTACGCCGCTTGGAAGGGCGTGACTTGGCCCTTAATCATAGCATGATTCCCTTGGGTTCCTGCACGATGAAGCTCAATGCGGCGTCCGAAATGATTCCGGTGACGTGGTCAGGATTCAGTGCCTTGCATCCTTTTGCACCCGTATCCCATGCCACGGGTTATGCGGCATTGTTCCGCGATTTGGAAACATGGCTCTCAGAAATTACGGGTTTTGCTGCTGTGTCGCTTCAGCCCAATGCCGGATCACAAGGCGAGTATGCGGGATTATTGGTCATTCGCGCCTTCCATCGTGCGCAAGGTCATGACACACGGAACGTTTGTCTTATCCCCACATCCTCCCACGGTACGAATCCTGCGAGTGCGGTGATGGCGGGAATGACCGTTGTTCCGGTGGCTTGTGATGAGGGAGGAAATGTGTCGCTTGATGATCTGCGAAAAAAAGTCGAGTCCCATGCGGCGAATCTCGCAGCCCTGATGATTACCTATCCTTCCACCCATGGCGTTTTTGAGGAGGACATCGTGGAAATGTGCAAACTCGTTCATGGCGCAGGCGGGCAGGTTTATATGGATGGTGCCAATCTCAACGCACAGGTTGGGCTGTGTCGTCCGGGTGATATTGGCGCCGATGTCTGCCATCTCAATTTGCATAAAACATTTTGTATTCCGCACGGTGGTGGGGGCCCGGGTGTGGGTCCGATTGGCGTAGCTGCACATTTGGCACCTTTTTTACCCGGACATTCCATTGTGGCGACCGGAGGGACGCAAGCTACCGGTGAAATTTCGCAAGCTCCTTGGGGAAGTGCGAACATTCTTCCCATTTCGTGGATGTATATCCGCATGATGGGTGCCGTCGGACTCACGCAGGCAACGCGGCTGGCGATTCTTAACGCCAATTACATTGCGCGAAAACTCGAGCTCTATTTCGCGGTGCTTTACAAGGGTGCACGCGGTTTTGTGGCGCACGAATGCATTCTCGATTTGCGCGAATGGAAAACACGCGCGGGTATTGAAGTGGAGGATGTCGCCAAACGCCTGATGGATTACGGATTTCATGCTCCGACGATGAGCTGGCCGGTGCCGGGGACTCTCATGGTGGAGCCGACGGAAAGTGAATCGCTCGAAGAGCTTGATCGCTTTTGTGAAGCGATGATTGCCATTCATGGCGAGCTGGTGGCTATCGAAGAAGGGCGTTTGGATAAGGACGACAATCCCCTCAAAAATGCACCGCACACAGCAGAGTGCGTCATTGCGGACAATTGGTCGCATACTTACGCACGCGAACGTGCCGCCTACCCACTGCCTTGGCTTCGCGCCAACAAGTTCTGGCCCTTCGTACGCCGCGTGGACAATGTCTATGGCGACCGCAACCTCTTTTGCACTTGCTCAGCGTTGAGGGAGGAAAACTAGAGCTTATCAGGAACCTTACAGGCCAAGTTTCGGGTGTGTTATGCACCCTCCAACGAGACACGCCCACTATCGCGTCCCTTCAGGGCTTAATATTTTCAATCACCCAGACCCAGCCCGTTGGGCTGGGCTGGGATATTATCGCGCCTTTGGCGCTCTGGAGTTTGGACATTCTGCGGCACGCCTTTGGCACTTAAAAAGTGCATGACACGACCTAAGCGGCATGGGATGAATCACAGGCTTGCCTTGAAAACATTCGCTCTCATTCTTGCTGCTGCCTGTCTCCTTGTTGCGGTGGCTCAGGCTCTTCCCTCCGAAGAGGGCCTTTATGCCACCTTTGCAACGTCGCAAGGCAGCTTTGTTGCTCGGCTTGATTACGACAAAGCTCCACACACGGTCGCCAATTTTATCGGCCTTGCTCAAGGCACGCGACCATGGGTGGACTTTATGCGCGGCAACCTCAGCACGCATCCCTTTTATGACGGGATTATTTTCCATCGTGTCATTTCCGGATTTGTGATCCAAGCCGGGTCGCTCAACAAACAAGGAACGGATGACCCGGGATATTCCTTCGGAGATGAATTCCACAAGGAACTTCGCCACGATACGGCGGGTGTTCTTTCCATGGCCAATGCCGGTTCCAATAGTAATGGCAGTCAGTTTTTTATCACTCTTGCGCCGACATCATGGCTCGATAATAAACATTCTGTTTTTGGTCATATTGTCGAGGGTATGAACATCGTGGAAGCCATCAGCAATCAACCCACGCCCGAGGTGTATGATCCGCAGTTTGGCTACACGACGATTCAATCAGTCACGATTACGGCCATTGGTTCTAGTGCGACAAATTTCAAAAATACACCTCCCGCAGGATTGCCACTCATCACCGGAACTTCACCCACACTCCAACGACAAGGAGGCGCGCTTCAGCTCACAACTCCGCGCCCTGCCTTTTCTAAAAACTTCATTTTTAATTCCACCAATCTCACAAATTGGACGTCGTATATGCAACAAGAAGACCGTGTTTCTTCTGGAAGTCCTTTCGAGATCACGGTTGCTCCCGGAAATGAATCCCGCGAGTTTTATCGCGTCGTACGAGCGAATTACATTCCACGTCCCCAAGCTCTCATTGGAAAAACCCTGACACTGAATGCTACAAGTGCATCGCAAACACTAACCATTACGATTGCTGCCGAT
The DNA here is from genome assembly GCA_021463515.1 of Chthoniobacterales bacterium. Classification (GTDB taxonomy): domain Bacteria; phylum Verrucomicrobiota; class Verrucomicrobiia; order Chthoniobacterales; family JACTMZ01; genus JACTMZ01. The sequence continues at coordinate 46,099 of JAJTYZ010000041.1, forward strand.
GAGGGCTATGCCGAGGATGGAAACTTTGGCTCGGTTGTCATTGATAATGGTGCCCCCATGCTTCTTCGCGGGTATTATTTATGGCCGACGTTGAGCACTCTGTATTTCGATGTCGGCTTTGGCGGTGCTTACACATTTGCCCTTAATTTTTCCGACGCCTCGCATGGTTGGTTCACGTGTCAGGTATATGGAACCGAGAATCAGGATGTGTGGCCTATTTTCGGAACATTCCAAATCCAAGAGACGCCGTGATCGCATTTTGTGAGGGGAAACGTAAGGGGAATGGTGCTCGGGGGGGGACTTGAACCCCCATGCCTTGCGGCATACGCCCCTCAAACGTACGTGTCTGCCATTTCACCACCCGAGCGTGTGCGGGGAAGAATAGCGTGATCTTGCGAAGGCGCAAGTTTTTCACGTGTGCAAAAGAACGTCATCCGGTTTGCAAAGTTTGCTTGTCCTACGGCACGAACTGCGGCGAAATGGAAGGTTATGGGTTTTCCGCTTGAAGTTCTTTCGTTGGCCGCACGCGATGCGCGTGGCCTTGCCATTGATGCCATTGCTGCTTGCAAGTCCGGTCATTTAGGTCTCCCGCTGGGATGTGCTGAAATTGGCGCGGCTCTTTTTGGCCGCGCTCTCCGCTATAATCCGAAGGAACCACGGTGGCTTGCACGTGATCGCTTCATTCTGTCTCCCGGCCATGGCAGCATGTTCCTTTATGCGTGGCTCCATTTGGCGGGTTATGACGTGCCGTTGGAACAGATAAAAAAATTTCGTCAGCTTGGCAGCACGACGCCGGGGCATCCGGAGTTTGGCGAAACACCCGGGGTAGAAAGTACCACGGGACCACTCGGTCAGGGCGTCGCCAATGCGGTGGGGTTTGCGGTTTCGGGAAAAATGACCGCTGCACATTTCAATACGCCGGAGCATCGCATCTTTGATCACAAAGTCGTGTGTCTTGCGGGCGATGGCTGTCTGCAAGAGGGAGTGGCGAGCGAAGCAATTTCTTTGGCAGGGCATCTGCAATTGGACAATCTGATTCTCATTTACGATTCCAATGATGTGACGCTCGATGCGATGGCGTTGGTTACGCAGAGCGAGGATACATCGGCGCGTTTTCGTGCGTGTGAGTGGGATGTGCAGGAGGTGGACGGGCAGAATCTGGAGGCTTTTTTGACGGCCTTTGACAAGGCGCGGAAGGCGCAAGGAAAGCCACAGCTTATTGTCGCCAAGACGCTCATTGGGAAAGGTATTCCAGAAGTTGCCGGTACGAGTAAGGCCCATGGAGAAGGAGGCGTGGCTTTCGCGGATACCGCTCGCAAAGGACTGGGGCTGCCGGAGGAGAAATTCTATGTCGCACCGGAAGTGAAGGAGTATTTTACGCGGCATGAGTCGGAGTTGATGAAGGATTACGAGGCTTGGAATGCGAGCTACAAAGCTTGGCGTGAAGCGAATCGCGATCTCGCGGCGCAATTGGATGCAGCCCTCGAAAAAAGGACGCCGAATTTATTGGAATGTATTCCAACTTATCCCACGGATGCGCCGGATATTGCCACGCGTAAGGCAGGGAGCAACGTGTTGCAGGATGTCGCCAAAGCTCTGCCGCTTGTGATTAGCGGTAGCGCGGATTTGCACGGCTCGACTTTGAATTACATCAAGGATGGCGGAGACTTCGATGCCCACAATCGTGCGGGGCGCAACCTTCGCTTTGGAATTCGTGAACACGCGATGGCGGGACTTCTCAATGGCATTGCTTACGATGGAATTTTTCATGCGAGCGGCGCAACCTTCCTCGTGTTTAGCGATTACTGCCGACCGTCTATCCGACTCGCCGCTTTATCACATCTTCCGGTGGTTTACATTTTCACCCATGATTCTGTGGGGGTGGGGGAAGACGGACCGACACATCAGCCGGTAGAAACCGTGGCGGCGTTAAGGACGATTCCTAATTTGGATGTGATTCGACCAGCGGACCCCGAGGAAACCGCAGGTGCTTTCGCGGCGGCGTTCGAGCGGAAGGATGGACCAACTTTGTTGGCTCTTACGCGGCAGGTGGTGCCGACACTACGACAAATTCCAGCGGTGGAAGGGCGCGAAGGAACGTTGAAAGGTGGCTATATTGCGCTTAAAGAAACGGCAGCATTGGAATTGATTCTCCTCGCGGCTGGCAGCGAATTAAGCTTGGCTATGAAAGCTGCCGAGCAACTTGGTGTCGGTGTCCGTGTGGTTTCGATGCCGTGCTTTGAGCGATTTGATCGTCAGTCGGCAGCTTATCGTGAGTCTGTTTTACCGAAAAGCTGTACGAAGCGCATTTCCATTGAGGCCGGTGTGACGCAGCCGTGGTTTAAATATGTGGGCCTTGAGGGACTGGCACTTGGGATTGATCGCTTTGGCTTGAGTGCCCCGGGTGGGATTGCCATGAAAGAACTTGGAATCACGATGGAAGCCGTGGTGAAAGCCGCGCAGAGCCTTGCGGCGCAAGCTTGAGTTTTTTCAAAAGACAAACGGGATCCCTTGGGCTGCAAAGGCCGCTTTTTCTTCGGGAAGATAGCGGTCGGCGAGGCGATTAAATCCACCGTCGGCACGAAACACCCGGAGAAAGTCATTGACTTGCGAGCGTAGGGCATCGTCATCTTTGCGCAGTGCAATCGCCCAATGCTCTTTTTGCAATGGTGCCAGCAACGCTCGTGTGGTGTCGGGATTGCGTTTGGCATTTTGAAATACGGACATTTGGTCGTAGATGAATGCCGCAGCTTTTCCTTGCACGACTTCTAAGACACAGGCGTTTTCTTTTTCGAGAGTGAGGATACGTGCATTGCGGAGGTTGCGGCGGGCAAAAACTTCTCCCGTGGTGCCTTGCCGAACAACGATAGTGTTGGTCGTGCTGTCTATTTCTTCGATGTTCGACGCCAAGCTGGTTTTGGGAATAAGCGCGGCCAGACCTGTGGTGAGGTAAGGATCGGAAAACGCCACAGCCTTGGCGCGTTCGGGCGTGGCGGTCATGGAGGAAAGGAGGATATCCACTTTGCCGGACTTGAGAGCGGGGATGAGGCCGGTGAACGGAATGTTTTTGATTTGCAATGGACGATGAAGTTTTTCGGCCAAACTGCGTGCTAAATCCACGCTAATGCCCGAGGGAGTACCATCCGCGCCGATGGTCTCGAAGGGCGGATAGGAAAGGTCCATGCCGACTTTGAGTGGAGAGGTATCCTCTCCAAAAACAAACGTGGCGGCACAATAGCCGATAAGGAGCGCGAGAATATGAAGACGTAAAATCATGAGAAATGTGAGTGTTTTTGCTCGCCGTCATGGGAGCTTTTGGCAAATGCTGACCCCTTATGCTTCAAGAATTCAAAACTTTTATTGCGAAAGGCAATGCCGTGGACCTCGCCATCGGCGTGATTATCGGCGCAGCCTTCGGGAAAATTGTCAGCTCCTTGGTGGATGATCTCATCATGCCTGTGATGGGCCTTTTTCTTGGAAAATTGGATTTTAGCCAGCTCTACCTTTCGCTCGATGGCAAGCATTACGACACCCTTGCTGCAGCAAAACAAGCGGGTGCGGCCACGTTGAATTACGGATCTTTTATTACGGTACTCATCCAATTTTTCATTATCGCTTGGGTCATTTTTCTCCTCGTAAAAGGAATCAATACTCTCAAGCGTGAGAAGGAAGAAAAAGCGGCAGCTGCCCCCGAACCATCGGCTCAGGAAAAACTTTTGGGAGAAATCCGCGACTTGTTAAAGCAACGTTAAGGAGCCGTTTAATACGACTCCCGCACCAAGACGTTCTTGTCATTCACGACAATCACCTTGGGTTTGTGCTGCGCTGCTTCCTGAGCATCCAGCCATGCGAAAGACATGATCGTCACGCGGTCACCGATTTGCCCTAAGTGGGCGGCGGCACCATTGAGTTCAATAGCACCGGAACCTGCAGGGCCATAGATCACGTAAGTTTCAAATCGCTGACCTTGCGCCATGTTGCTGACGAGAATGCGTTCGTAAGGCAGGAGCCCTACGCGTTCGGCGAGGTCGGACGCTATGGTCAGGCTGCCCTCATAATCAAGCGAAGCACCCGTGACGGCGGCGCGGTGAATTTTCGATTTTAACAAGCAAACACTCATGAAAAATTAGCTATATACCCTAGCATAAATCACCACCGATGCGAGCATTCTTCGCTGTGATCGCCGAAGAAAGTTTGGGGCGTCAATTGGTGCGCGGGATTTCTTTCCAACGGCAAGGGCCGCCATCCTTTTGCTTGGAACAACGCCCGAGGCGGCTGGGTTTAGAAGTGACGGACCCACAAACTCGGCACATGTAGGTTTTCACCACAGTCGGTGCCGCTGGTGAAGAAGGCATGGCCGGTGCGGATGTGGCGGGGGCTTCTTGTGGTGTGCTGCAGCTCACGCAGGCGAAAGTCCCCATGAGAAACCCAACCCTCAATAGTCGCCAAGGAATTCGGTAAGACATAATAGGCAATACTACGCCCTAAGTTCTCAATACTCCGAGTTTAAAGTTTGATTCGTATTTGCAAAGCATCGAGTCCTCTCATGAGGAATAGGAAGCCGTGTAAAGTTGTCCTCGGGTGCAGCTTCCCTCGCTCTCGCGGGAAATATAGACCGTTTAATCACAGTCGAGGCGATCATGTCCCTCGGGTTTTTTAACGGATGACTTTGTCTGCGAGTGTGCGCTTAGCACGTTGAGGTGGTGGCGATGTCGTTACTGACACCGACAATCATTCACCGCAGCCTCTGTTTCACCGGAACGAAGCTTGGTGATTTTGACTTGAACAAAATCGACGCCCGGATCGAGGTAATCCCATGTAAAACATCCGGGCAAAAGCTGCTCAAATTGCCGACGCAGAGGAATGGGATCGTGCCCATTGCGAAGCACAAAATAGTCGCCTTCTGATAATTCCTGGAAGCGATCGAAAATCCGCTGATGACGCTCAGAAAAAATCGTGCGGACATCAAAGATTTTTTCTTCGGGGATGGTGGTTGGTGTACTCATAAATTGCTGATGAAATGACAATGTTCCATTCCTTAAACTCGATGTTTCATGAGGTCAAGGTTAAATACGTTTTTCATTTGCATATTTGAATTCATTTTTGAGATCGGTGAAAAAGGGAGAGTCCGTGTGCCCTTGTGCGTCACTTGGGCTGAGTTTTTCATCTCGGCGCTGTCTCCGGCGAAAGTATGGAAGGCACCATTTTGGTCGCCATGAGCCTCGGACTTCCTATGATGCAAACTCTAATTAAACTAGAGCATTAGAAATTTTCTGGACAATATAGGAAAATTGGGAAAGGTTTAACAATACCGATTTTTCATTTCGTGTTGGATCAAAGCTCAAGTTTTATCTTCATTGTGCATATTGGTTATGAACATGCTTAAAAAGGGTGTCGCTGACAGGTTTGTGGTGGAGGAAGATGATTTATTATTTCCCATGTGGCCACTTTCTAGGGAAGGAGTTCCGCCTCCGAGGGTGAAGGCATTTTTGGATCGTCCGCTGGCATTTATTGGTGTGTGGGAGCCGCTTTCCTTTCGTTCGCGTGCGGGCTATGCCTATGTTGATGAGGAGGATTATTTTCGGGAGGAGGAATTTTCTGATAAGGCTCTTGATCGCTACGGCAAACTTGGAGCTGGGGGGATTGTCCTGCCTTACGCCAAGGGTTTTGGGTTAAAGGCCACGGAGGAAGAGTTGGAGCAAGAAAAGGATGTGATCCGTCGGGCTCATGTGCGTGGCTTGAAAGCCGGTGTTTACATCCGCGTGGATGCACTTGTTCCCGAGTTGGTGAGAAGGGATTGTCCGGACGTGGAAGAATGGATATCCGTGGGCATGTACGGGCGACGCAGCACCTACACGGCCCAGCAAACTTTTCGCCTTCGCATCTGCTATTCGCACCCCGGTGCGGTGCGCTGGCTGGAAAAGCTCTTTCTTTACGCCGTAGAGGAGCTTGGGGCTGATTACCTCCATTTGGATGGCTATTCGGTGACCCACCTACCTTGGGATGCTTGTCGTTGTCCGCGCTGCCTTGAAACTTACCGGGTTTGGCTGCAGCAACGTTTTGCCGATCCGAAGTTGCGGCGGCGGGGTTTCGGATTGGTTGATTTTGACGCTATCGAATTTCCGGAGTTTTATCCACATGCCCCGCTACCCACGGTACTGACCTCCGCCGATATGCAGGCGTGGTATCTTTTCCAGTGGGAGCGGCAAGTTGCCTTCACGCGCCATGTCCGGCGTTTCACCCGTCAGCTTGCACCGGATTTGGCCCTGACCGCGAATCCGGGGTGGGGGCGTATGGACAATGGCCTGCGTATTGCGGCTAAGAATGTCGAGGCACTGTTGCCGTGGTTGGATATGGTTTTTATCGAGGATGCCCTTCATCTGGATTTTCGCAACGGCTCGATCTGTTCTCGCATCGGAGTTTTCAAAACTGCGCAGGAATACGGACTGCCGGTTGGGCATTACCACTGGACGACAAACGCGAAGAAAATCGAAGCCAGCCTTGCGCTGTCTATCGCGGCCAACGGGGGAATGTGTCTTGCCTCGGATTCTCTTTCCGATATTTGCCGCACTATAGTCTTGGACAGGAGGAAAAGCGGCGCATGACTCACTGGGCGTCGGCCCATTGGCCGTTGCTTGGCTCAACGCGCCCTTTTGGGGACATCGCTTTGCTTCGTCATTTTCCGAGCCTTGCTTGGAACGCCCGTCAACACTGGCATGCCGCCATGCACATGGAGCAGATTCTCGTTCATATGCGCATTCCTTGGCGCTTGTTTGACACGCTTTCGGCAGAGGTTTTGTCGGGGATGCGAACGCTCCTTTTACCCGATGTGGAATCACTTTCCGATGGTGAGTTAAACCTTTTACAAAGTTGCGCGCAAGGTGGTGGTCGTTTGTTTTTCACAAGTCGGACAGGAACCCACGATGAGTTCCGACGCCGTCGCCCGTGCCCTGCCATCCTTTCGTGGCTTCCGGAATTTGATCGGTCTCGGGGTGCGGAGGATTGGTTTTCCTGGTACAAGGAAGACTTCAGCGAGAGTGAAGAAGCGGGTGACCATCCGACAGGGGAGCCGTGGATACGACCTTTTGGCAAAGGGTGCCTTGGCTATTGGCCACAAATAGGGGCGGGGAATCCTCCTTGTTTGGCAAATTCCTCGCTGAAGCCGGAAGAATGGAAACTCTCACCTGAAGCACCCGCGATAAAAAAGTTTCTACGCGACCTGCACGGGCCGTTTCGCTTCGAGGTTAACGGCCCTGACTCGCTGCTTACCAACACCGCCCTCCATGCGGACACCGGTGAAATTTTACTCCACCTTATTCAAGTGGACACCGATGCCGCCCCGATTGATTTGGTTATCTGTGGGGTCAATGATTCTGAAAATGTCCGACTACTTTCTCCGGATGTCGTTCCTCCGAAACTTCAACGGATGCACGATGGCCTGCATCTGCTCGGACTTAACCGCTACGCGATCATTGTATTTTCATCATGAATCCACTCGAAGTTCGTTCCTATCCCCTGCGTGACGTGGTGCTGTCTGGCTGGCGAGAAAAAATCGCAGGGCGTTGGCATTACCGGGATCTGGCTGCCGACCCTGTTTGGCGGCACGGCTGGATCAGCTTTGATGCTGTCACCTTCAACCCCGGTGACGGGAAGGTGTATTGTGGGTTGAACTCGTTGGACGGCGATCTTCTCTATCGCTTTGACCCGGAGCAAGCGAAGTTTGAGGGGCTGCATACTCAGCGTTGGACCGATGCGTTTGACTCTAAAATCCACCGCACCTTGCTGCTCAACCCGCAGGATGACAATTTCTATTTTGCGACCTCTCTCCTGCACGATGCGGATCAGCAGCACGAGGCATCCGGCGGGAAACTGGTGCGCTACGATTGGAAGCAGGACCGCTACGACATTCTCGGCATCCCTGCGCCTCACCTTTACGTGCAGTCCATCGCCATGGATTATTCGCGAGGGATTATTTACGGGTTTACCTATCCGGCGGAAATGGTCTTCCGTCATGACGTAGGCACGGGACGGACGCGTATTCTCGGCTACGTAGGCAACGCCATCATGTTTGCTCAGCCCCATAATGCCGTAGTAGATCGCCACGGCTGGCTGTGGGGAACCTATGCTGAGACTCGCGCTTGGGACGAAACTCCGGGGCCGACTCCCATTCGCCTGTTCAAATACCACCCGGAGGAAGACCGCTTTCATTGGCTGGATCATGGCCTAGCCCGCAAAGTCGAGCGAGAGCAGCTTTGCCCAGATCCACCGACCCTATTGAAAGCGATGCCCGACATGACCGAGTCGCGGCATAAACAGGACTACGGATTTTGCGACAGTATGGTCTATGATGGCGGACGCTACATCTATGCGGGCAGCGTGGCGGGTGTGCTTTCGCGCATTGATATCGAGACCAATCGCGTAGAAAAAATTGCCAATGTCATGGAGTCAGGCCGCCTGCCTGCATTGATCTTCGGCCCGGATGGTTATCTCTACGGCGGGGGCGGTATGAAATCCCGAACCGCCCTCTGCCGCCTTGATCCACGAACCCATCAGCTGGAACTGTGGAATGATCTCGTTGATAGCCGGAGCGGGACTCGTCCCGCCCGCATCCACGAGTTGTGCGTGGCTACCGATGGCACAATTTTCCTCGCCGAAAATGATAACCATGAACGCTCCAGCTACCTGTGGTCAGCCCGACTCTCTCTGCTGTGATAGGCGCAAAAACTCACAATATGAAAGATTGGAAGCCTTGGGGTTATGCAGCACATGGGCCGTCATTTCATGGGAAGGATCACGGGGAAATTCAGGACATCTGCCGTGTGGCGGGATTTTCCGGCGTTGAAGGGCACATGCAGATGTTTCCCGACCCCACCCACAGCACGCTGGCACGGGTGGGAGATTCTTACCGAACCAGCGGGGTGCCTTTTACTACTTTTCACCTTCCCTATTACAGTCTGGAATGTGGCATCGCGGCGTTCTACGAGGCCAACCGGCGGATGGCGGTGGACATTGCCAAAAGGTGGATGGAGAACGCCGCAGTCCTAGGAATGCGCGTGATGATCCAGCACCCCACGACCAATGGCGCCTATCTGAAGGTGGAAGGATTCGAGCGTTTCCTCGTTCCCCTCGGCAAAAGCTTGGACGACCTACTGCCCTTCGCCGAATCGTTGGGCGTGATCCTGGCCATAGAGAATATGTCGTCGCCACGCGGGCGCGGGCGAATTTTTGGATCCCTGCCGGAACATATTCGCGTTTTTCAGGAAAAATTCGCCCATCCACATTTGGGCTTTTGTTTGGATACCGGACACGCTCTGGTCATGATGCACGGCCAGACCAAGGAACTTACGAGGCGATGAAACCGGCCCTGCGTGCTTTTCATCTCGTGGATAACGCCGGAGACCGCGACTCGCATCTGGCACCGGGACATGGGCTGGTGGATTGGGCGCAAGTGGCCGCGTTGTTAGCCGAAATCGGATTTACTGGCACCGCCTGCATTGAGGCTCCGCCTTTTGCCTATGGCCCGGATTACAGCGTCGCCGCTTGGGCCGCCTACTTGCGGGACACGAAGCAGCTTTTGAGGCCGAGATGCTGACCCCGCCTTCATCTCCGGAGCGTGCGCCCCTGTTCAAGGGCACCCCCGCCGTTTTTGCTCCAACCCGCGAGAGTCTGACCATGGTGTTTCCGCTGCACCGGATGGCCTTGGTGCGCGTGGAGTATGGTGAAACCGAAGCCTTGGGGCACGAAACTCATACCGGCCCGGACGGCTTCGTGCCCCGCGACGATCAAGTCGTCAAAATCTGCCTGCGCGGTTTGTCGCCGGGGCGGCGCTATTACTGGCGCGGGGTGGCGCGGGCACCGGGTGGCGCGGGCACCGGGTGATACCGGAGAAGAACGCACGAGCCTCTACCACGGCCACACCCTACCCGGCGATGTCGCGGAAACGCATTTTTCCGTCTGGAATGACACCCACGGCCAGGCCGCGACCATCCAGAAGCTTCACGCTTTGCGCCGCGCCGAAGATGACTTTCTGCTTTGGAATGGCGATCTGAGCAATGACATTGATCACCGGGAGCAGTTGCCGGGGCAGTTCGTGCATCCCGCGGGGGTGGACCTAGCCGAAGGACCGCCCATCCTACTTGCCCGGGGCAATCATGACGTGCATGGCCTCTGGGCCCATAAGCTGACCGACTATGTCGCCTTCCCCGGCGAGCGCACCTTTTACGCCTTCCGGACGGGGCCGGTGGCGGTCATTGTGCTGGACACCGGGGAGCATGAACCGGACACGCATGAATCCGTCGCGGGTCTGGCCGCCTTTGATCCCCTGGCGCGAGAGCAGACGGCATGGCTGGAAAAGACCACGCAGGAACCGGCCTTCCGGGACGTGCCTTATCGCGTGGTCTTCTGTCACATTCCGATGCGTTGGCGGGACGAATTTCCGGATGGTTACGCCAAGAAGGGCATTAGCCTTTACAGCACCCGCCGCGGACGGGAGGCCTGGGCCGATGCGCTGAAACGCTGGGGCGCACAAATCGTAATTTCCGGGCACACTCACATCGCAGCGTGGCTCCCGGCGAGCGCGGAATTTCCCTTCGGCCAGTTGATCGGCGGTGGCCCGGACGTGGGGACCGCCACCATCCTGCACGCCGACGCCAACGCCCAAAACCTGACCCTGCACCTCAAAAGCCTGCTAAATGGCGAGACGCTGGAAAAAATCGTCGTCGCCCCTCTATCATCCCACACCCTCAGCAGCGTGCCAGTTAGGGCAGGTGGTCGAAATGTTTATCGCGGATGAAAAGTACCAGATTGTGCTGGATGGCCAGCGCGGCGATCCAGATGTCATGCACGGGAATCGGCGTCCCCTGCAAACGGGGTTGGGCGAAGACATGCGCGAAGTGGTGCGAGGTCGCCTCGTCGGTGCAGATCATCTGCACCCGCGGGGAGTTGAGGAAAAGCACGAGCGTGTGTTCGTTTTCCGAGCCAGCGACCCGCAAAGAAATCCGGCGCGTAATTCGGACAGCACCACCAGCGGCAGGCAAATCACGCGGGCCCGCTGCTAGACATCCACGACATCGGGTTTCCCCTCGCAAAAATTCCGGTAGCGGTTGGTGTCGAGTAAGACTTTCATTTCCAAAGGCCCCGTTCAATACGGTCAAAAGCACGCAAAGCCTGATCGCAGGCCGCATCCGCCACCCACGCCCCCGCCAGCGCGTCGAGATCGTGGTGACGGGCGGCATCATCCGCGCCGGCGGCGGCATCCAGCAGCGACAGGGCGAGCGTGTTAAGGCTGACTCCCCGCTCCCCCGCCATTTCACGGAGCATGCCATCCGTGCGGGCCGACACACCTCGAATTGTATATTGAGATGCCTTTTTCATAGTGCAGGCAAAATAATGCCTACGTGCCTTCATGACAAGCCGAAGACTTGTACCGCCTCCCCGTTCGCCTCATCCGCCCTGCCCGGCTAGCAGATGATTTAAAGATTTCTCTAGTTTATTAAAAATTTTTCTGGACAATATATAATTTTTAGCGAAAATGCCGAAAGTTATGGCCGCATCCCTTAAAAAGCATGAGAGAGTTTACGAGAAACTTCGTTTAAAGATCGCCTCGGGGGAATTGCCACTGGGGAGCAAACTACCCAACGAACGGGCTTTGGCAGTGGATCTCGGGGTGGCGGTGATGACTTTGCGCAAGGCGCTGGATCGCTTGAAGGAGGAGGGGCATTTACTTCGCCGACCTTACCATGGGACGGTTATCACGGCGGCGAAATTTTCTGCAAAGTCGTCACGGCAGCCGACTAAACCATGCGTTGGGTTGGTGGTTCCGGGTGCCTTATCGGCGACGGCGCATCCGGTGTACAGCCGCTTTCTCAACGGTCTGGAGGGCGTGTTGAGCGAGCATCGGGCGCGGATCAAAATGGTGGTCAGTAATCCTGCCAAAGCCACCGCCGAAGAACACTTCCTCAATGTGATCCGTGAGGAACGGGTGGATGGATGGATTATCCCGGCGATGATTTCTCCACTGGTGCGCTCTGCCCTCAAACGCACCCCAGCACCCAAGGTTCTCATGCACTTTGCCGATGATGCGTTGAGTCCGCATTTTTTCGAGACGAACTGCCACAGCCTCGGAATCAAGATCGGCACCCATTTGTTAGCGGAGGGCTACCGCCGGGTCATCGTGCTGTCACAGCCGGTTCATTCTTTCCTGCGTCAGCAATTAGTCTCCGCACTCCAAGATACCTTGCATCAGCAGGGGGCCACGCTGCGATTGCATTCATTGGCCCATGTGGGTGCAGCGGATGGAGCGAGGGAATGCCGGAAGCTTCTGCAGAGCGGAGAAAAGTTTGATGCCGTGGTTTGTGATGATGACGATATGGCCTTCGGAGTGGTACAGGCATTGAAGGAAAGCGGTCTGACGCCCCCGGACATCGGTGTGATCGGCGCGGGGGATTTTCCGGTGAGTTCGCTGATGACTCCGCCTTTAACCACGATTTTTTTCCCGTACTATCAAGTGGGGCGGGAAGTTGCCGGGCTACTTATGGATTTGATAGCACAGTACCCGGTAGAACCCGCGCACCGCATGTTCGTTTCGCGTTTGATTGTTCGCTCATCGAGTCAAAAAACTCCCCAAACTCCGCCTTTCCGCGATGTCGCCGTCGCACAACCCCAAACTAACATACAACCATGAAAACATACCCCATCCTCATCATGTCGCTCGCCCTTGCCGCGGGCTTCCTTACTATTCAATCTGGGCAAACGGCCATTTTACCTTGGACCGACAATGGTGTGACTTGGAGCAGTACGAATGGCACGCCCACGTACTATAATCCTGATGTTGATACGAATACTAACTATTTCGACAAGACACCGCTCGGCCCAGATACCGCGCCGATATGGAGTCCCTGGGCCATAACGGGTTCGTCAACCGCCTTGGTCAAATCTAATTATCTTGAAATTACCACTGATCAAACTTCGCAAAACTCCTACATAATAAACAACGGGTGGGATTTCGAACATCTGACTTTTGAGACCCGATTCCGTATTGAAAGCATGAGTGGCCAATACTATGCGATGACGATAGTGCTCTTTGCGAACGGAAAAGGTCTTTCCTTGGGTTTTGATACGACAAAAATTATGCAATTTGGAACGCCTCTGATTTCAGGGCTGGATCTCACACAATGGACTGTGTTACGTGCGACGGTTACCGGCGGTGGAACGCCTACGGTGAATCTTTATATTAATAATAATACCAATGCGGCGTACTCTTCTTCGAGTATTATGTATGACTCGGGACAGTCCGGTTTGCTTTTTGGCGATGCATCGGATCCTGCTGAAGGAGGCGTCACACAGTGGGATTACTTGCGTTGGACAGATGCAGGGGCTTATGCTCCTATTCCCGAACCTTCAACTCTGATCCTTATTGTCTTCGCTGGGGTTATCGGCATGGGTTGGAAGCGACTTCGTTGTGCGAAATAGCGGACGTCGGAATGCGGCCTTCAGTTTGCTGGAACTGCTGGTGATTATCACCATTATTCTCATTTTTGCGGCGATAACTATTCCATTTTTTTCTAAAATGGCCGCAAGTACACACACGGTTAAGTGCATGAATAATCTCAGGATTCTCCATCTGGCCATGAATAATCATCTCAACGAGAACAACGGGCGATTCCCAGAAGCCTACAACGACCCGCTTTATGGCGGAATGCCGTATTGGGGACCAACCTGGGCGGAGTATCTGGTGGCAACCCAACTCAAAGGCGACAAGTCTGTTTTGCGCTGTCCAGCCCGTCCCAAGAAATGGACAACTGCAGCAGGGTATTATCCTGATTATGGATATAATGCGAACCTGGACGATAAGCGCGTGGCGCAGATCGTCCATCCGTCACAAACCGTCTTATTTATGGATTCCGGCTACCCGGACTGGCTGGATCCCATAGGTGGGTTCTATACGGTTAAAGAAGCGACCAGAGTGCATTTTCGTCATTCAGGTGAAACGGCGAACGTCTTGTTTGTGGATGGCCATATAGGGGCCGTGCGTCGTGCGGACGCAATTCCCCTCGGATCGGAAGGCCCTCTTGGTTTCAAGGCTTTTGACCCCTCGCTTTCCCAATGAATTTTCTGTACTCTTTCCTTCTGGCCGCCGCTTGGCTGTCTGCCGGTCTGCTCTGCGCCGCGGATATCTCCAAGCTGGAGGCGCAACTTGATTCGCCGGAGGAATCGGTACGCTCCAATGCCGCCACTGCTTTGCTTTCTCTGGGCGAAGAGGGCCGGAATATCCTGCGTCGCCGGGCGGCCGGCCATAACCATGCCGCGCTGGAAGCCATCACGGCCCTGCGCGGTGATCCCAGCCTGATCAATGATCCGGCGCTCCGTGAAGGAATGAAGCGCTGGCTTGAGCAGTCCCAAACGGTCGTGAATCCGCCGTTTCCGGATCCGGCTTCGCATTTGACGAATGGCGGATTCGAAAAAGATGGCGGATGGGATGTGCGTTTGGAGGATGGTGCCGAGGCTTTGATCGAATATGCGATAACGCCCATTCGCAGCGGGACAAGAAGTTTGCGTTTTCGGAGAATCAATGCTGCAGGGACTGCATATTTGCGCAGTGCCGATCCCGTGAAGATTCCCGCTGGGGAAACCGCGATCGCGCGAGTTTATTTTCATGCGGATAACGCCGATTTCGTCAATACACTGCGACTTCGTTTTGAAGATAGTGCAGGGAATGTCACCGCAGGAGACGAATACTCCGGTGCATTGCGGCAAAGCCAAACGTTTGCGCAAAATACGCCTGCGGGCCAGTGGATCAAGCGAGTAGGCGTACTTCCCGCTCAACCTCATGAACGTGAAGTGTGGCTGCGGCTATATTGGGACGGTAATCCCGGTGATATTTGGCTTGATGACTTCACGTTCCCGTCTCGCCCCTATGCTTATGCACACACGGCCCCTCTTCGGCCGTTGCCCGGCGTGGGTTATGCCGGGACATCGGATGAAAAGCCCAGGACAGCTTCCGTGATTCGACGTGATGATCGAACCGTACTGTTGCGTGACGGAAAACCTAGCGTGCCTGTTTTATATCATACGATTCAGGCGGACTTTGGGGATTACGCTCAGATGGGCCAGCAAGCCGGTCTGCAATGGCAAATTGTCACCGTCCCCTTTCAACAGCATCCCATCATGCGGCAGAAATATCCGCCCGGCTTCGACTATTGGTGCGAGGACGGTTCATTTGATGTGAACGGTGCGTTGCGGTTTATCGGAGAGGCTGCCTCCCGCATGCCTGAAGAGAGCACCATGCTTTTGGGTCTTTATATCAGTTGGCCCAAATCATGGACGGCCAAAAATTTGGATAGCCGATGGAAGGCGGAAGATGGCACCTATGCCATGGGATCGCTGGGTCATCTGCTCGGCTTTGGCAGCGAGTTGCCCCCCGATCAGCAATGGTGGCTGTCACCATTTCATGACGCTTCCATGGAGGAGGTGGTTCGCGGGATCAAGCTGCTTGTCGAGGCGGCGCGGAAGGAACCGTGGTTCTCGCGAGTGGGCGGGTGTTTCATCGCCGGCGGGCATGATGGACAGTTTTATACAACACCGTGGCCGGACTATAGCGAACCGGCTGTGCGTGCGTTTCGCACGTGGCTGCATCAAAAATATCAGACTGAAGAACGCTTGCGTACGGCCTGGCACCAACCAGATGCAACATTTTCTCAGGCGACCATTCCTTCATTTAATGCTGCCTTGAAACGGTCGGAGACTTTCTTCGATCCAACGCACGATCAGGCGTTGGTGGATTACAGGGCCTGTCTGGATGAACGAGGCATGCGTATTCGTGAAATCATCGCGGAGGCCTTCAAGGAGAGTGCGGGCAAGCCGGTGATTGCGCTGACTTGGGAAATGAGCGGAGCCATCGGATACTCTGTGGAGTCCATATTTCTGAAGTCCAAATTTCTAGACGGCTTGGCACCGCAACCTTCTTATGCATTGCGTCTCCCCGGGCTTTCTGGCGGAATCCCCGCGCCGCTTGCATCGTTCAACATGAACGGCAAGCTTTGCATCAAGGAACTTGATTTACGCACCTGGCTGCGCTCCGGTGAAAAGGATGTGGATAATCAGCGGGTTAGTGCTGCCATGACGCCCGAGGCATTTCGTACCATCAACCGCAAGGAAACCGGGCCGATGATCGCCGCGCATCAGGGCTTTTGGTACTATGATATTGGCAATACGCATTTCCGCGATCCGGCGATGCTTGATGAAATTGGCGAGGTGCGAAAGATTGCTGACGACGTCTACCCCAAGGCCAATCATTTTCATTCACAAATGGCGGTGGTTCATTGTGGGGACGCCGGATTATGGGAAGTTCCTACCCGGTCGGGCCCCAGCGCTCTTTCACTTCTTCAGAATTTTAACACAAACGCTCTCAATGCCAGCGGCGTGCCGTATGACGCCTATTTTTTGAGGGATTTTATGAAACTTGTGGATCTTAGCCACTATCGCCTGATTATTTTCCCAAATGCTTGGCGCCTTACAGATGCTGAGCGGCAATGGATTGAGCAGAATCTTAAAAAGGACGGACGGCATCTAGTTTGGTGTTATGCGACCGATTTTCTAAGTGAAGACAAATCGTCCCGCGAAAAATTGATAGGTATGCGCACACAGATGGCTCGTTCGGGAGCGCTGAAGGCTTTTGCTTCAGTAAAAGAAATGTCACTTGATAAAAAGCGGCTCGTTGGCATTGCCGAGATTACGTTTCGTATGTATGAAGGCATGATCACGGCAAGTAATTTGCCGCGCTTCACGATTGATGACTCCAACATCGAGGAGATCGCTCGTTATGAGGATGGCAAGGTGGCCGCTGCCCGCCGCCGCTTCGCGGACTGGACATCCATTTATTTTGCTATGCCTGCGGGTCTTGATCCGACAACTGTCAATGCTCTAGCGAGGGATGCTGGGGCCTTTTGTGCTAGCAAACCCGGGCTTCTCGTAAATATGAACTCCAATTTCTTGTCGGTACATGTGTTAGAGGCGGGGGGTTATGACATTCAACTGCCCAAATCAACAATAGCGAGAAAATTTTTTGCCGATACCCACGATTCGGAATCGAATGTTTTGCATCTGACTTCTCAACCAGGCGAAAGTCTATGGTATCAACTTATTCCATCTAACTGATTATGAAAAAAACTCATCTTATACCGTTTTTATGTGTTCTAGTTGCATCTTCGTTATCTGCAGAAACTTTACTAGAAGAAGGATTTGAGTCTTTTACGAATGGGTACTCACTCATTGAGCAGTCGTCGAACTGGAAGGCAGGTGGTGCTGGAGAAGTTAACCCACAGGGCAGTGCGATGATTCAAGCTCCGGATGGATTTGCTGGTAATGATACAAAATATCTAACGACCACCCCCGGCGGCGGTGAGGTAACGACAGAAAATGTGTTTGTCGAATTTCCTGTCACTGGAGGTAATCTAACGCTTCAGGTTGATGTCTTGCCACGGGTTGGAACGGGCGGAATTCTGCTTACTTCGTTGGAAGGTTCCAATCAGCATCCCGTGGTAATTCAATTTTTCGGGGCATCTAATGTCTTGCGTGCTGTTTCCAAGAAAGAGGATGGTTTGGTTGAGTTGGTGGAATTTGGGAAGTTTCAACTGGGACGCTGGTATCGTGTTACCGTGAAATTGCGGTTTGAAACGGCGGAAGCGGGGGGAATCTATGAGATTTCCGTCATAGATCTTGCCGATGGAAGTGTGGTGGGTGAGTCTGCAGGTTTACATTCGCCAACGTTGGTGCACAACATCAATGGCGTCATTTTAAGCGCAACTTTCGGTGCAACCTCTCTTTATGGATGGGATAATCTACGCGTCGAAACGAATCCATAAAAAACTTGGGCAGAATTACTTGCCTATTGAGTTCAACTTTCCACTTCTTTACTAAATATGAAACCACCTCGTCTCACTGAAACCACCAGCGGATACCACATTGAAGGAAATGATTTTGAACTGGAGTTTTCGCGAGAGAGCGGCCCCTTTCCGACCGCGCTGGGATTTCTCGGGGAGGAGCATCCGCTGGTGCGGCCCGGGGACTGGCGGATCGCGTGGGAGGAGGGCGGCGCGGTTTATCAGTCGGCGAGGGGAGGGCACTCGAGGGTTGCCCGGCTGGAGGAAAGTGTGGTGGTGAGCTTTGATCAAATTCCTTTTGCTCTTGCCGATGGAACCCAGCATCCGGATTTGAAAATTTCGCTCGAATACGAAATATTCCGCGATGGTACGGGGTTTTGCGTGTTTTTTCTGCAAGGCGAATCTTTGGAGGGGGCGGCGGTGGAACGGCTTTCTTTGCGGATGGGATTTGCGCCACAGCCCGCGTGGAATACGGACTGGGCTTATTGGCAATTTCCGCCGTCCATAGACAGCTCGTGTATCCAGGCGTTGTCACGCTTTGGGCGGAAAATCCCGGCTTGCGAATCCCGCGAATTTCTAGGAGAAATCGCGCCGTTTGTGGCTTTCGATGCCGGGGAGGATTGGCGACGAACGCACCATTTGGAGTTTTTCCTCGAAAGTGCTGTCGGGCTGTCGAATACCGCCGAGGAAGTTTCTACCCGTGTCGGGTCGGAAGGC
This sequence comes from Chthoniobacterales bacterium, assembly GCA_021463515.1. Lineage (GTDB taxonomy): Bacteria > Verrucomicrobiota > Verrucomicrobiia > Chthoniobacterales > JACTMZ01 > JACTMZ01. Next base: position 64,695 of record JAJTYZ010000041.1, read on the forward strand.
GACAAGCTCGGCGTGACATGGAATATCCAGGATCGTCCGTGGCAGCGGGAAGCCGGGCGTTCGATATTTTATCGAAATACGTTCGGATTTTGCCTCACGCGGATACCGCGCACGCTCAAACGTATGCCACTGCGGATTTATCATTATTTTGACAACTTCCAAAAATATCCTTCGGCGGAGGTGATTGCCGACATTCGGCGGGCTGGGGCGGACACGTTGATCCTGCACGAAAACTGGCGGCAGGATATCCGCAATAGCGAAATTCCTGCCGATGCGGAGGCTTTGCAGGCCACGCTGGATACTTGCCACAAAAACGGAATTCGCTGCGGTCTCTATTTTCGCGGAAATGAGGATGGCATCCGGGAGCGGCAGGCGGATTTTTTAGCTTCCTATCTTCGTAAAAATTGGGATGGACTTTATCTCGATTACGGGACGCCTTACATGTATTTGGGGCACGAGGAATTTGCACCGGGGGGGCGGATTCATTTTCGGGAGTACCATCGCATGTTGCGGAAGTTGAGGGCATTGGTTGGCGAAGAGGGGTTTTTATTGAGTCACTCCGGATCATTTTTCTCCGCCCTCGCGCATGCGTCTTTGGATGGCTATTACGGCGGCGAGCAGGAGCAGGGGAAGTTGCTGGAGAACCGTGAGCATCATGCGTATTTCGCCGGGTTGGCGGTGGCCCCAGCTTATTGGTGGACGGCAGCCTTCCCAATTTATCGTTCGCAGAAGGCCGTGGCGATGATGGCGGCCACTCTGCATGCCCCCGTTGTGAATTTGGGAACGCAAATCCCCTGTTGCTCCTTGCGTCAGCCGCCTTCGCCTGCCTCGAATGATTTTGCTCGGGGTCTTTGGATGTTGTGGGGGCTCATGGATGGTTGCGGGCCTTTGCAGGTACGCGACACGCATCGTTCGCCGGAGGTCTTTGTTTGCTCCGAAGAGACCGTGGTGCCGACGGCTCTTTGGGATCGAGAGGGGAATGGCCTTGTCACGGTGGCGAATTTGTCTGCCGAGGCCGTGGTGGCGAGTTTGGAGATTCGGGAAAAGACTTGGGTCGGATGTGGCGAAAAATTTTTAATTTCCCTGCGCTGGGAGGGAGATCGGGCGAAAATTGATTCCCCGCAGCCGTTTGTCGAGGAGCGGATTCCAGAGTTCCATCTGGCACCTTACGAGGTTGCCGGGTGGCTGATTACGGCGGACCCGTCCGCATGGCAGGCGCGTTTAGACGAGCGGAGTCAGGCGCCGATTTGGTTGAGCAAGGAAACGGCGGAATGGGAGGCCTTCGTCGAAAAGCAGGGCACGTATCGTGCGGAAGCCCCGCCGTGGGCGGATGGCTATTTGCAACTCTTCTTTCTCAATTGGCCGAATTCTTATGAGGATTCCATTTGGAAGGACTTGTTTGACAATGATCTCGTTCTGGAGGCGTTGGATTTGTCGGGGATGGAGCGGAACGGGAACGCGGGCGTCTCGCCTGCGTTTGGTTTCGATGGCGGGCAAGATGCCCACGCTCCAGTCTTCCGATTGGGGTTTTTGGATCGCTTGGGGATTCACCCCGTAGCAGGCAAGCCGGCAGATCGCCTCTCGGCTCAAGACCGCTCGCCATGGATTGATCTTCGCAAAGTCTTGGCAGACGTACCTGCGGGTTTTCAACCGACGCATCTTCGCCTCGCTTCGCGTAAAAACGGCGTGCCATTTTATCTTTTCTTCGGCATCCATCTTTCGCCGGAACCTGCGCTGACAGCGGATTCCCGGATGTTGGAGTTCTGCGTGGATTTGGATAACGATTGGTCTGCTCTTGTTTTTCCAATCGGTAAAGCAGGCTGAACTTTGCTTCATCGGGAAAGTTCATGTTTAGACCTCTGTGAGGATGTGGAAAATCCGATAGGGTACGGAAGAAGGTATTCGTCGCCCGCACTTGCCTCGTCGCGCACACGACGCATAAGGTACACTTCGGGCGTTTCTGCAATTCTTTCCTGACCAATAAAAATCATCATCATCTCGAACTCCAATTACACGATAAAGTAAACTTTATTGTATGCTTTTCCTCCGCCAGAATTGGCTTAAAAAACATGAATCCCTTTGTGGAGCCTTGAAAACTTGACAAAGAAGATGCTCCATCTTAGAATAACACTAACTTAAACGTATATTGGTTTTTCTTGTGTGTGAGTCATTATAAAAAAAAGGAATTTGAAATTACTCGATATCTGAGTCTTCTCTTTGGTGTCATGTTCGTCTTTTTGTCTGTGGCGCATGGACAGACATGGGACACAACGGCTAATAATCGCCCGTGGGGCAATGCAAACAACTGGACGCCTACAAGCGTGCCTGATGCAGTGGATGCCACGGCGACGCTGGGGACGGTCATCACGGCGAATCGAACGATTAATGTCAATGGAAACTATACGATTGGAACGCTTAATATTGATAGCAGCTACAATTATCGGTTGAACAACAACAGTCTGACTTTTGATGTTTTCTCGGGTTCGGCGGCACTGAATGTCACGAATTCGGGATCTCCTCGAATTGACTCGGATATTGTGTTGGCGGATGACCTTATTGTGACGCATGGCGGTACGGGAATGTTGAGCTTGAGGGGAGAAATTTCTGGCACTAAGAAACTCACGTTGGAGGGGAGTGGGGTGACTCTTCTTGAAGGAAGCGGGTCCAATACTTACACCGGAGACACGACGGTAAATGGCGGCGAGTTACGATTGGATAAGAGTGGCAATGCCATTGTTGGTTCGCTGGTGATTGGAGATGGTACGGGGACGGACATCGTTCGCCTCATGGATGACAACCAAATAGGTAACACCAATACCGTCACGCTGAAATCGTCAGGGCAGTTCCTTTTTAACGGAAGTTATACGGAAACGATTGGGAGCCTCGATATGACGGGCGGCCTTGTGAACACCGGTTCCGGGACGCTGACGCTCTCAGAGAATCCGGCGATTGTGACGCACGCTTACAGTAATTCGGCGCAAATTCAAGGGAACATCCTTTTGCAAGGCACAAAGACGATTGAAGTGGCGAATGGAACGGCTGCCGTGGACCTCGATATTTCGGCGAACATCGGAGACATGTGGTATACGGCCATTACCAAAATGGGGGATGGAACGATGCGGCTCTCGGGAAGCAATAGCTTTAATGGTGCCTTGGTGATTTCTAATGGTGTCGTCATTGCGGCGAATAATAACGCCCTTGGTGCCACCAATACTTGGGGAAACACCGTAGCGAGTGGTGCCGCCCTCCATCTTACCGGTGGTGTGAATGTGGTGGAAGGCGGGATGGATATTTCGGGCACCGGTCCCGATGGCAATGGAGCCTTGGTGAGCATTTCAGGATCCAATAGTTACACAGGCTCCCTTACGGCTGCCGATGCAGCAACGGTTGCAGCTTCTTCGGGGGCGAATCTCACCTTGAACGGCAGTATTTCTCTATCTAAAGATTTGACTTTTTCTGGCGCAGGAAATCATGTCGTCACAAGCTCTGTCTCGGGTTCGGGAGTGATGGCGAAAACAGGGACGGGAACGCTTTTATTGAGTGGCTCGAATAGTCTAAGCGGCCAACGGCTGGATGCGTTGGAAGGAACAGTGGAGTTAAATCGCCCGGGGGTGACCTTAAATACCTCGGAGGGGCCAACGGTTGGAACGACTTCGGGGCCGACGGCAACGTTGAAGCTCCTTACGTCCGATCAAATTCGAGACGATCATTATGTCACCGTCCGCGAGTCCGGAACATTTGACCTCAACGGCAACAATGAAGGCGTCGCCGGATTGAAGCTTTATGGAGGCGCGTTGCAAAGTGGGGCAGGCACCCTTTCTATTGTCAATGCCGGCGGGGATGAAATTCACGCGTATTCTTCGAGTCAGACGGCGACCATTTCGGGCAATCTTAAATCGGACCTCGCCCAAGGAATCACGATCAACACCGAAGATGGTTCGCAGGCGATTGATCTCAATATCAGCGCGGCCTTTAGCGGTTCTGCATCGAAAGTCACCAAGACCGGAGCGGGCGTGCTCCAATACTCTGGAACAAATGCCAATACTTACACAGGGCAAACCATCGTGGACGCAGGGATTCTCGCGCTTAATAAAACAGCCGGGGTGGACGCCATTGCCGGGAGCTCTATTAAGGTCAATTCCGGTGGAACGCTCCGCTTGGACAATAACAATCAGATTAAAAATTCCACCTCGCTCATTCTTAATGGAGGCACTTTTTTGACCGGTGCCTCCACGGGGTACTCGGACACTCTCGATACGCTCACACTTTCTAGCTCGTCCACCATTGATCTCGGAACCGGCTCGCATCAGTTGACTTTTAACGACAGCAGTGCGATTTCGTGGACGGGAACGCTTACGATAAGCAACTGGACGGGAGTGGCCGCAGGATCGGGGACGCAAGGGCAGATATTTTTTGGGGTGGGGGGACTTACGTCAGCGCAGTTGGCGCAGGTTCAATTTGAGGGTTTCAGCCCAGGCGCGATGTTGTTGCCGAGCGGGGAGCTGGTGCCGATTCCGGAGGCGCGGGAAATAGCAGCGATTTTGGCGGTGGTGGTGATTATTTTTTGGAAGGAGCGGCGGCGGCTGCGATCGGCATTGGCATTCTGTCAACAAGGACGCGGAAAGAAGATCATGGGCAAGATGCCGACACAGCGTTCGCATTGGCACTCACTGTTTGAATGAGCGCTATAACTTCGTCGTGGGCCTTCCACGGGGAGAGCCAATCGGCGGGGAGTATTATCGGTGAAAACTTTGCGCCATAAACAAGTCCAAGAATCAAACCACGAGCGGCACTATCGCCGCCGGCGGTGGCGTTTTCGATCAGGGCGGTCGTCGGATCATCAGGATAGCGCAGCAGGAGATGACAGTTTCCTTGGAAGGCTCCGTCCGTGTTGCAACTGAGGCCGTGTGTTTTTAAGGCTGCAGAATCTGAGGCGTCGGATTTGGCGGAGGCGTGGGCGTCTTCGAACCATTTTGCGGGGAGAGCCGACCAAGTTTTTGCGTTCTTAACGGAATCCAGTGCCTCCGGAATCGTGGCACCGGAGCGAAGGGCGAGAATGACACGGCAAAAAAACTCGGCAGATTCTACCACCTGTTCTTGAGAATGCGTGAAGGCAGTTTCGTTCCGCACAGCTTCAATGAGAGCGTTATCGTTTGGCCACGAGAGCAAAAACAACGGACCGATGCGGACAGCACCGCCAATGTCGTGGGAGTCAGAACCGGCGCGTTCTGGTGATAGGCCGGATTGTAGATGTTCGAGTGTTTTACGAGTGGCTCCGTCCCGGTAGGAGATGGTTTTTGGATCTTCCCAAAACGCCCGCCAACGAGCGGCGAAGTGCGATAAATCGAAACGGCCGTCTTTCGCTATGGAGCGCAGTAACAGCAAGGTCTGATCGCCATAATGGGTAAGGTCACCGGCGGATTTTCCCTGATGGTAGCGGGCAATGGGATCATGCAGCGAAGTGACACGTCCAAGTTTGGCGTGAATTTCATCTTGGTCGTAAATCCAATGCGGCCCGAGAGCGAGCGCATCCCCGAGGAGGGAAAAGCAAAGCATGTCGCCGGCGTTGTTGGATGGATTTTGCATGGGATGTTGTATTTTCAAAAAAGGTAAGCCTCCTTTTTTGCGCTTGCGAATCCATGAAGTCAAATGCTCGTCAAGATGCTTTGGCTGGTTCATCGAATGCTAAACGCGTAAAAACGGAGGCGATCCATGAAAAACTTCCTCGTCATTTTCTTATCAATCGTTGTTGTCATTCTGGCACTTCAATTGGCGCGCCAACAACCTGCGGCACCTACGTACGCGTCTGAATCTGCACCTGAATCTGTTGTTGAAGTTGTCACGGCTGTTGAGCCGCTTCCCGCAGGCGCGCCTTCGCAGCCCACAGCTGTTTCAACGCCGAAAAAGCAAACGCCTGCGCCTGAGATTACGGCACTTGCTCGTTCGCTATTGGATGCTTCGGTCGCGGGAAATTTTGAAGCGTTCAAGCGCGTGGTGGCGTCGCATGGCGATGCACACATGCGGCGTGTGATGTCGGAGCCCTCTACGGCAGAAACTTTTCGCCGTGCGAGTGCCGTGATTGGCCCGCCATGCCGTGATGGCTACGCCTTAGATTCCCTCGGATCGCTGGTTCAGACAGGGCACAAAGTTCATCTTTGGCGATTACGCCCGAAGGCGGGTGAGGATGAGTTTCTCGTGCGCCTGACGATGCGCGGCGATCGCTTGGCGGGATTCTTTTTCCAATAAACGCCGTGCGGTAAAAATCTTAAATCTTGCAAGTATTAGGGAGACTAATTATGGTTCCCGCCATGTCCGTGGCCCCTGCTTCTACTGGAGTGCGTCAGCCCAATCCCTTGCTGACCTTCGCAAAATCCTCTATCGGGAAAAAATGGATCGTCGGCATTTCCGGTGCGCTCCTGATTATTTTCGTCCTCGGTCACCTCGCGGGAAACCTGACTATTTACATTGGCCCTTATGGTGAAGGGATCAATGTGTATGCGCAGACGCTTCACGCGAATACGTTGTTTTTGTGGGGGGCACGGATTGGCCTGCTTGTGGTTTTTATCATTCACATTTTCACCGCGTTATTAGTGGCTCGTGAAAACTATCAGGCGAGGCCGCAGCGTTACGCGGTTCACAAGCATATTCAAAGCTCCATCTTTGTTCGTACGATGGTGCTAAGCGGCTTGCTGATTTTGTGCTTCCTCATTTTTCACGTTTTGCAATTTGCTTTTGGCATCAATGGTTATTCGCACTTGATAGATGCGGAAGGGCGGCATGATGTGGCGGCGATGATTATCCTGAGTTTTCATCATCCTTTGGTTTCCGGATTTTACCTCCTAAGCATCATCATTCTTGGTCTGCATTTGAGCCACGGAATTTCCAGCGTGTTGCAGACCTTTGGCCTCAATGGGCGAAAAACTTTACCGACGGTAAAAATAGCAGCCATCATTGCGGCATGGGTCCTCATGGCAGGATTTGCCAGCATTCCCGTGGCGGCAGTGACCGGATGCCTCAAAGTTTTACCTTCCGACAAACGCCCTGCGGCTGCAGCGATTCATTGAAACCATGAGTACCATTACGCTTGACCCCAAAATTCCCGAAGGGCCCTTGGCCGATAAATGGGCGAATTTTCTCGCTTCTACGAAGCTCGTGAATCCCGCCAATCGTCGCCGCTACGAAATCATCGTCGTTGGTTCAGGCCTCGCGGGTGGAGCGGCTGCAGCGGTGCTGGGTGAGCAGGGCTACAATGTCAAATGCTTTTGCTATCAGGATAGTCCTCGTCGAGCACACAGCATTGCGGCGCAGGGCGGCATTAATGCGGCGAAGAATTACCAAAATGATGGAGATAGCGTTTATCGGCTTTTTTACGACACGATCAAGGGCGGAGATTTTCGCTCACGTGAAGCAAACGTCTATCGTTTGGCTCAAGTAAGCGGCGCGATTATTGACCAATGTGTGGCGCAGGGAGTTCCCTTTGCGCGGGAATACGGCGGTCTGTTGGCAAATCGCTCGTTTGGCGGTGCTCAAGTTTCGCGCACTTTTTATGCACGAGGGCAAACGGGCCAGCAGCTTTTACTGGGCGTTTATTCCGAGTTGAGTGCGCAGATTTCCGCAGGAACCGTGAAAATGTTTCCGCGAACGGAGATGTTGGATTTGGTGGTTGTGGATGGTCACGCCAAAGGCATTGTTGTTCGCAATTTGGTGACAGGCGAAATTTCTGCCCACGCCGCTGATGCCGTCATTCTCGCCACCGGTGGCTACGGCAATGTGTTTTATCTCTCGACGAATGCGTCAGGCTGTAACGTCACGGCGACTTACCGCGCTTACCGCCGAGGTGCCCTCTTTGCCAATCCTTGTTACACGCAGATTCACCCGACGTGTATTCCGGTGAGCGGCGATTATCAATCGAAGCTCACTCTCATGAGTGAATCCCTGCGCAACGATGGACGTGTGTGGGTGCCTAAGCGAAAAGAAGATTGTGGAAAAAATCCGGCCGATATTCCGGAGGACGCACGCGACTATTATCTCGAGAGAAAATACCCGAGCTTTGGCAATCTTGCACCGCGTGATATTTCTTCACGCTCTGCAAAGGAAGTTTGCGATGAAGGGCGTGGTGTAGGCCCGGGAGGTCTCGGCGTTTATTTGGACTTTGCAGATGCCATTAAACGCTTGGGTGAACAAACGATTCGCGAGCGTTATGGCAACCTTTTCGAGATGTATGAAAACATCACCGGCGAAAATGCCTACAAGGTACCGATGCGTATTTTCCCGGCCGTTCACTACACGATGGGCGGATTGTGGGTGGATTACACCTTGATGAGTAATGTTCCCGGGCTTTTTGTCCTCGGCGAAGCGAACTTTTCCGACCACGGAGCCAATCGCCTTGGAGCGAGTGCACTCATGCAAGGATTGGCGGACGGCTATTTCGTTTTGCCCAATACCATTAGCAGTTACCTCGCACCCATTCGTGGAACGCGACCGGATGTGAATCGCCCCGAATTTAAGGCTGCGGTGGATGAAGTCCGTGCTCGAGTCTCTCGTTTGCTGGCAGGGAAGGGGAAGCGTTCCGTGGCGAGTTTCCATCGTGAAATTGGGCATGTTTTGTGGGCGGATTGCGGCATGGCTCGCAGCAAGGAAGGTCTTGAACGAGCGATTAAAAAGCTTGGCGAAATTCGTGAGGAATATTGGGAAAACGTTCGCGTCCTTGGCGGGAATGAATCGCTAAATCAATCGTTGGAACGCGCCGGTCGCGTGGCTGACTATATTGATTTCGGCCAGCTCATGTGCCTCGATGCGCTCTCGCGCAATGAATCCTGCGGTGCACATTTCCGCGTGGATCATCAAACGGAGGAGGGCGAAGCGTTGCGTGACGACGAGAATTATTCTTATGTGGCGGCTTGGAAATTTACCGGCGATGGCAATACCCCGGAAGTGATTAAAGAGCCTCTGCATTACGAAAACGTCCATTTGGCAACGAGAAGCTATAAGTAGTTGAGGGTTGAGAGATGAGAGTTGAGAGATACAGAAGCAGCAGAAGAAAGGAGATATGGAAAAAGACGCTCAACGTGGATTCAACTTTGAAAAGTTGGAGGTTTGGCAGCGGGCGGTGGAGTTGGTGGCTTTTGTTTATGAGTTCACGAGGAAATTTCCGACGGATGAGAGGTTCGGTATTACCAGTCAAATGCGGCGGGCTGTACTCTCCATTTCTTCTAACCTCGCGGAGGGAAGCTCCCGTTCGTCACGCACGGATTTTGCACGCTTCGTGGAATCGGCTTCCGGCTCACTCTACGAATTTGTCAGTCAGGCCTTCATCGCCCGCAACCAAGAATTCCTTGGTGTTTCCGAATTTGAAAAACTCACCATGGAATCCGAGGAACTTTCCCGAATGCTCAGCGGCCTCCGTAACTAGCTCCGCTCTTAATTGCCCAACTCTCAACTCTCAACCCTAAACTCTCAACTCTTCATGCACTTCCATCTCAAAATCTGGCGTCAGGAAAACTCGAAATCAGCAGGGACATTTCGTGATTACGAAGCGAAGGATATTCCCGAGGAGGCGTCCTTTTTGGAAATGCTGGACATCGTGAATGAAGACCTCGTTGAAAAAGGCGAAGATCCCGTGGCGTTTGATCACGATTGCCGCGAGGGAATTTGTGGGATGTGTAGCCTTACGATCAACGGCATTCCGCACGGACAAGGGAGGGGAACAACCTGTCAGCTTTACATGCGAAAGTTTTCCGATGGCGAGACGATTTATATCGAGCCTTTCCGCGTTGGAGCCTTTCCACTCGTTCGTGATTTGGTGGTGGATCGTTCGGCTTTTGATCGCGTTATGGGTTCCGGCGGTTATACCGGTGTGCGTTGCGGGGGCGCGCAGGATGCTAATGATACCCCGATTGCAAAACCGATTGCAGATTATGCTATGGATGCGGCGGCATGCATTGGCTGCGGTGCTTGTGCCGCAGCATGCCCCAATAGTTCCGCAATGCTCTTTGTTTCCGCAAAAATTGGGCAGCTTGGCCTCCTCCCACAAGGGGAGCCGGGGGCAGGGCGTCGTGTGCGTCATATGGTGGCGCAGATGGATGAGGAAGGCTTCGGCAACTGTTCGAACTACTATGAGTGCGAAGCCGCGTGTCCCGCAGGGATTTCGGTGGCGTTTATCGCCCGTATGAATCGCCATTTCGCCTTGGCCAGCGTCCGTAATGCTGTTGAAGCAACGGCGTAAGGTCTGCTCAGAAAAAATTACGCAACGCGTCCAGTTCCTATCGTCAGGGCGTGTTTTTTTATGGTAACAAAGAGCCCGCATGGATTTTGCTTCGACATTTGCACACGCTTTAACGCCTGATTCGCTGGCCACATTGGCTTTGTTGGTCGGCTTGGAATTGGTTTTGGGAATAGACAACGTGTTGGTTATTTCCATCGTGGTGGCAAGGCTTCCGGATGCTACGAGAAACAAAGCCCGCTTTATCGGCCTGAGCATCGCGCTTGTGGCGCGGTTGTTTTTCGTAGCGGGTGCTTTTTGGCTCGTGCATCTCACACATCCCATTATCTCCGGTATTCCCGTCACATGGCGTGATGTCGTCCTAATCCTCGGAGGCTTATTTCTCATTTGGAAAGCCGTGAAGGAAATTCATGGGGTCATAGAACTCAAAGACGAGACGATTATGGATTCCGTGGCCTCGGCTTTTGGCTGGGCTATTTTCCAAATCGTGCTTCTCGATATGGTGTTCTCGCTGGATTCGGTCATTACTGCCGTGGGGCTCACAGAAAATCTCCTCATTATCAGCATTGCCGTCGTTCTTTCCTTCATAGTGGTCCTCGCCTATGCCCGCCCTATTGGTGAATTCATCATCCAGCGACCCACATTGAAAATCTTGGCACTTGCCTTTCTTGTAACGATCGGGATTACCATTTTTCTCGAAGGCATCCATCAGGAAGTGGCCCGCACCTATATTTACCTGCCCATGGGATTTGCCTTGGTGATTGAGCTGCTCAATATGCGCTATGCCTCTAACAAGCGAAAAAATGGAAACTCCTCAGAAATTCGATAGCGAGAAGATTGTTCGGAAAAAATTCCTCCTTTTTCTCCCTGCCCTCAGTGCATTTCTTTTCGGCATCCTTCTCGTAGGTTGTGGAGGCAGACATTATTCCGGCTACAAATACGCGCCTTATACAGTGCGAGGAACTCGGTATTATCCCATGTCCCCGCAAGAAGCCGTAGGTTATGTGGAAACAGGTACCGCCTCGCATTACAAACACGGCTTCCTTTTCTTTTCCGGCCAAACCGCCCTTGGTGAAAAAATTTATCCATGGAGTCACGGAGCCGCGCACAAAACTTTGCCGCTGCCTTGTAAAGTGCGTGTGACGAATCTCAAAAATGGACGACATATTGTGGTGCGGGTGAATGATCGCGGGCCATTTATTGGTGATCGGATCATTGATATGACTTCCGCTTCCGCCAAAAAACTCGGGTTCTATCATCAGGGTCTCACGCCGGTGCGCGTCGAAGTTCTTAGCGTGGGGGATGGGCGTTATCGTTTGAAACGCTGATGGTCGTTTCATTTGCCGAAGAGACTTTCGCTTTGGTTATGCGGCGTTTGGAGCGACAATGACGGCATGGCATCACAACCGTCTGTTCATAAAGTTGCATTTTTAGGGGATTATCCTCCGAGGAAATGTGGAATTGCCACTTTTACTCGAGATTTACGCGATGCGGTAGCCGCGGCCAATCCGGATTGGAATTGCCCCGTGATTGCCGTGTCGGATCAACCGGAGGCTTATGATTATTCGGATGATGTGCGCTTTGAGATTCCCCAGCCGGATGTCGCGTCTTATGTGCGGGCGGCTCACTTTCTAAATCTTTCGCACACCGATGCGCTATGCGTGCAGCATGAGTTTGGGATTTTTGGTGGGACAGCGGGGAGTCATGTCCTTGGTCTCATGCGACGTGTGCGGCTTCCGGTGGTGACGACATTGCATACCATTTTGGAAACGCCCGATGCTGATCAACGGCGCGTTTTTTCCGAAATCATTTCTCTCTCCACGCGTGTGGTTGTCATGGCAGAGCGAGCGCGGGTAATGCTTCGCGATATTTACAAGCTGCCGATGGAAAAAATTGATCTTATTCCTCACGGCATTCCTGACATTCCGTTCACGGACCCGAGTTTTTACAAAGACCATTTTGATGTCGCGGGGCGTCCGGTGATGTTGACTTTTGGACTTCTTTCTCCGAACAAGGGCATTGAGGGCGTGATTGAAGCTTTGCCGGAGATTGTGGCGCATCATCCGCAGCTTGTTTACATCGTGCTGGGAGCGACACATCCCAATCTTGTGCGTGAGAGTGGAGAAAATTATCGCCTGCAGTTGGAGCGGCTCGCACGCGATCTCGGTGTGGAAGAGAATGTGATGTTCGTGAATAGCTATGTGTCCAACGCAGAGCTGTACGAGTATATTGGAGCGGCGGATATTTATATCACTCCGTATCTCAACGAGGCTCAGATTACTTCGGGGACGCTGTCGTATAGTTATGGAGCGGGAAAGGCCGTGGTTTCGACGCCTTATTGGCACGCAGCGGAGCTGCTTCGCGAGGGGCGTGGAGTGCTGGTGCCTTTCCGCGATGCGGGTGCTGTGGCGCGAGAGGTGGCTCATTTGCTGGGTGACCGAAAGCGGCTTAATGCCATGCGCAAACAGGCGTATTTAGATGGGCGTGCCATGATTTGGCCAAAGGTGGCACAGGCCTATACCGAGGTGTTTGAGCGTGCCTGTGCGCATTATCGGGTTGCGCATCGCCCTTCCGGTTCTGTGCGTTTCGGAGAACATTCGCATCTGCCGCCTTGGCGTTTTGATCATGTGTTGCGCATGAGCGATAGCACGGGGATTTTTCAACACGCACGGTTTTCGGTGCCGTGGTTTGAACATGGTTATTGTACGGATGATAACGCCCGCGCTCTCCTTTTTGCGGTGTTGTTGGAAGAGCTAGGGGAATGTCCTCCGGAAATTCGTCATGCACGCTCTGCTTATGCGGCATTTATTCAACATGCTTTCGTGACGGAAACAGGGCGCTTTCGCAATTTTCTCTCGTTCGATCGGCGTTGGTTGGAGGAGCAGGGATCGGAGGATAGTCATGGGCGTGCGCTGTGGGCCTTGGGTGCTGTGGTAGGACGTACGACGAGTGAAAATTTGCGTGCTTGGGCAGCTTCGCTTTTTGAAACGGCTCTCCCTGTCGTTGGTACATTTACATCACCGCGAGCTTGGGCATTTACCATTCTTGGATTGCATGAATACTTGCGGGCGTTTGCGGGTGATTTGTTGGCAGCTCGTATGCGTGAGGAACTTTCCGGACGCCTCTTTCGCCTTTGGCGTGATACCGCAACTCCCGAGTGGCCGTGGTTTGAGGATGTCGTTGGCTATGACAATGCTCGCATTAGTCATGCACTTATTCTCACAGGACGTTGGACAGCCAATGATGAAATTAAAAAGGCTGGATTGCAGTCTTTGCGATGGCTTATGGAAAATCAACGTGGGGCACGAGGATGCTTTCGCCCGATTGGTTCCAATGGATTTTGGCATCGTGGTGGGAAGCCTGCGGAGTTTGATCAGCAACCCATTGAAGCCTGTGCGGCTGTCGGTGCTTGCATAGAAGCCTTCAACACGACAGGAGACGTGTTTTGGCGCAATAATGCACAGCGAGCCTTTGATTGGTTTTTGGGAGCCAATGATCTTAAAGAAGCTCTCTACGATTTTTTTACGGGCGGATGCCGCGATGGACTCCACGCTAATCGCGTGAATCAAAATGAAGGTGCCGAGTCCACACTTTCCTTTTGCCTGGCCCTTGCCGAGATGAAAGCCTTGGACAACACAACCGCCGCATTTCAAAATACGCCTGTCATCGAGTGAATATCCATCGTCAATCCCTCGAATTACGCCCCGATCCCCGGCGTGTGCTTGTGCGTCCTTTCATGGCATCCGTGGTGGTGAAACCCACAGGTCATGCTGAGCCGAGTCGTCATCTTCTCGATATGCTGGCGCGTGTACTCATGCTGGATGAGGCGACAGTGCGAGACACGCTTGAGGGAGTATTGGCGGAGTTCACCGATCGGCATGAAGATATTCGGGATATTTTTTTACACCGCTATGAACAATTGGCTCCCTTGCTTCCGATTGATCGCGACCTCGATGAAAACCGCAAGCTGCTCATCGGTTCGTATTTCATCAATGAGTATTCTTTAGAATCTAGTGCTCTTTTTAATCCGAGCATTGTTCCTGCACCGGATCAATCCGGCCTTAAGAGCGATGAAATGCGATTTATCCTCAGTCTTCGGGCGACGGGTGAGGGACATATTTCTTCCATCACTTTCCGCTCCGGTATTGCAATGGCGGATGGAACTGTCCGCCTCGATCCCGTCTCGAAGTTTGTTCATGCCCCTCGTCCTGAGCCAGCGGCGCGGTATGATTTGAATCTTTTTCGCCGTAAACTTTACGAAGTAGGCGTTGAGTACGATGCGGCGCGACATGCTCTTTCGGGACTGCCTGAGAGTTTTCGTATGCAGGAACTTCGTGGACGAGTCGCTCATTTACGGCGAGAAGGAGCCGAGCCCGTCGTGCTGAGAGCGTGTGACCGTGCGATTTTATTGGCAGAAGCAAATTATGCCGTCCGCTTTAAGGATTGCTTGAGCATGTCGGAGAAAGTGATTTTTCCATTTTCTCCCATGGAGAGTAATGGAATCGAAGATGCCCGATTTGTGCGCTTCACCGAAGACAATGGAGAGGTCGTTTATTACGCCACTTACACAGCGTACAATGGCAGTGTTGTTTTTCCGCAAATGCTTAAAACTCGCGACTTCTGCGAGTTTCGAACCAACACGTTGAATGGGACGGCAGTTTGCAACAAGGGCTTCGCCCTTTTTCCGCGTAAAATCAATGGCTGCTACGCTATGTTGAGCCGTCAGGATGGCGAGAACATCCATCTTATGTACTCCGAGCATCCGCATTTTTGGTATGAATCGAAAGTGATTCTCCGTCCTTCATTCCCATGGGAATTCACGCAGCTCGGGAATTGTGGATCGCCAATTGAAACGGAAGCCGGATGGCTAGTACTTACCCACGGCGTTGGCCCGATGCGCAAATACTGCATCGGTGCGGTACTTCTTGATCGTGATGATCCGTCGCGAGTTCTTGGACGCTTGCGCGAGCCCCTCATGCGACCCGCGCCGGATGAAAGGGAAGGCTATGTTCCCAATGTCGTGTACACGTGCGGCGCATTATTGCATCAAGGCACGCTCATAATTCCTTATGCCGTGTCGGATACCGCCACGCGTTTTGCATCGGTTGGAATCGGTGAGTTGTTGGATGCGCTTCGGCATTAATAGGCAAGGTGGGCGGAGTATTTTGCGAAGTCATCTTCGACGTATTAAAAAAAAATGACACCCAGCAAATTCACTGCGTTTATATTGATTCCGCTCCGGGAATGCCGCCATCAAATGTGGCGAATTTGAAGTTGTATTTGTCGGCCAGTTGCATCAACCACGCATCGGAAGTCCGCCCTGCTGATTTTGCCCATGGGGAAAGTTTTGGTGAAGGAGCTTCCAAGATAAAACCCCCGAGTTTTTTTCTGATGTTGCTCAAGGCGTCCTGCGCTTCATCCAATGTGTAGCCGAAGACCTGCATGGAAATGCGGATGAATCCCAGTTCGCTATGCGCACAAGAAAATAAATTTTTAAACCCCACCTTCGCAACCCATTGATGAAATGCGGCATGGTGTGGTGAGCCAAGGTGTTCACACGCGATCAGCGCGTTGACATCAAGCAGGTATTTCATGGGAAATCTGCCAGGGCGGCGCGGATTTCTTCATCAGTGACCACTCGTCCAGGTGCGGCATTGTAGGGCAGGCCGGAAAGAGGATGAATCCGGCGGATGATTTTTGCTTTGGCGGGGGAGGGGGGCAATACGGACTTACGCAAAAAATCCGACAAGGATTCCGCTTTGGCTGCGCGTGCCTTTGCGCGGATGGTGCGCTCTTCGGCATTGGTGACTTTGAATGTGAGTACTGGCATGGGTATTAAGGTAATACCTGAGTGGAAAGCTGTCAAAGGCAACGCCTCGACCTTGATCTGCGAAACAAGCAAGTCGCGAGATGAAATAATAAATGCTATGCCCTGCTAATAGGCGATGGTGGCACTGTTTGGCCCTAGAAGGGTAGCTTTCTTGCGGTGAGGTTCGGTGGCGTCGAAGGTAACGGTATAATCCGCGCTGGGCATGAAATTACTTAAGGTCGCTTGCGGAAAAGCGAGGTAGGCTTTGACGAGTTGATAGCGTTGTTCGCTGGTCTTGCCTGACCATGCCGTGGCGGCCGCCGTGGTTCCGAGTGCCTGATAATAGGCGGCAGCTCCGAGATTGAGAGCTTCTGCACGAGCCTTGGCGAGATTGAGTTCGCTATCGCTCTTTACTTGCACAATGTTGGGGAAGGCGACGTAGAGAATGATCGCAAGAACGGCGAGGACAACGAGAAGTTCGACGAGGCTGAATCCTCGTGCCGTGTGTCGTGATGCAGAGGATGCACGAAGTTTTTTCATTGATTTACCCATAAGACAGCGGGGTTGTTATTGCTAGAGGACCAGCTGGAAAATTGCAATTTGGCGTTGGCGGCACTGAGAGCCGCACTAGAAACATTGTCGCCGGTTCCGGAAAGTGCGGCATAGGTGGCAGGTTGAAGATAAGACTGGAGCAGAGCCAACTTGTTGCCCGTGTAAGCAGAGCGGGCTTGCGCCAAACCGCCCGGCCCGCTGGCTTGTGCAGAAATCCAGCTTCCGAGGGCGGTTTGCAGCTCTACTTGCTGCTGACGCGCTGTAGAGACATAGGCGGCACCTCGGATGTTGGCAATTTGAGGAATCACCAACGTGGCGAGAATGGCAATGACGGCAATGACGACAAGGATTTCCACTAGGGAAAATGCCTGCTTGTTTATTGGGGATGCGGCTTTCATTGCTTTGTGTACGACGAAGAAGCGTGAGAAGTCCGCGCTTCTTTCGCTATGCCGTAATGTATTCATCGAAGGCGTGGGTGCAAGTCGCAACTCCGAGACGAATGGAAAAAGGATGAGGATGTTCTTAAGCCTTAATTTTGCGAACTATCATCGGGTGCTTCGGCGAGAAGGCGGTACATGGGGCCGAGGTTATTCATAATGCGATGCCACGTTGAGTCATCCACATCGCGGCGTAGCAAGTCAGGGTGCGGGTGCATGACGAGCCATGAGTTAAAAGCAATTTCCTGTTCGAGTTGATTTTTTGACCATCCTGCGTAGCCAAGAAATATACGGAGGTGGCCTTTATCTTCTTCGGGGAATTGAAAATTTCCTTTGGGCGGCATAAGAGTCTCGAAGTGACAGGAGTTGGTTTGGGGATTCCAATTGAGACTGGCAACGAGGACATGGTTATTTTGAACAGGGCCTCCCTCAAAAATTGGAACGTTGGCAACTTTTTGCAACGCAGAGTTCATATTCCAATCGTCGACTTTCTTGCCGAGGGGCCGATTAAGAATGAAGCCTACGGAGCCATCATTGGTGCTGTGGTGTGCGAGGTAGAGGATGGTATGACGAAAATTCGGATCGGACATCCTCGGATGCGCGACGAGGAATGCTCCGCTGAGATTCCCTGCGTGAGGAGCTCCCTTCATGATGACATCAAATTACGATGCGTTTGGAGTTTCTGCAACTCCTCCCATGAGGGCACCGAGGGACGTGTTCCAACTTTCGGAAAGTTCTTGCAGTGGCCACACAAAAGATGAGGTGCGGATGCGGATTACTAATTGATCGCCGCCTGTGGTGCCGAGTTTATAGGCAGGAACTCGGCAGAGGGTGGTTAATTCTTGGAGGCGTTCTTCATCGGCAGGATTCACGGAAACAAGGATGCGCCCGGGTGCCTCATGGAAAAGCGATTCGTCGTCACGCCGGCCGTCATTGTGCAAAATAACATCCGCTCCAACGAGAGTCTCTCCCGAAAGGCAACACTCGGCTAACGCCACGGCAACACCACCTTCGGCGCAATCGTGGGCACTGCGAATCAGCCCGTCACGGATGGCGTCACGAAGAGTTTGGTGCAAGGTCACTTCGGCCGCTAAGTCGGTTTGAGGCGGACGTCCCTCTTTGCGTCCGTGAAGCAGGAGCAAAAATTGTGAGGCATCGAGCCCCGCCGCACGATCGCCTAGCAGCCAAATAGAATCTCCAGTGCCACGAAAACCCTGACGTGTAATGTGAGATTCGTGCTCGATAATGCCGACCATCGCGACGACAGGAGTTGGATCAATGGGGCCGGCTGGATTCTCGTTGTAGAGGCTGACGTTTCCGCCGGTAACCGGCGTATCAAAGGCGCGGCAGGCTTCGGCCATGCCTTCGACGGCATCGCGTAATTGGCGGAAAATTTCCGGTTTGTGGGGATTTCCAAAGTTGAGGTTGTCCGTCGCCCCAAGAGGCACAGCGCCGGAGCACGCAAGATTGCGTGCTGCTTCCGCTACGCAGCGACGTCCGCCTTCGCGGGGATCGAGACGTGTGATGAGGCCATTGCCATCTACCGCTGCCGCAAAAAACTTTTCACATTCGCGTGCAAAGAAAACCGCAGCATCCGAGCCCGGGCCTACGACAGCTCCGTTGCGCACCATGTGATCGTATTGCTCCCAAATCCAACGCTTGTTGGCCAGAGAAGGGTGTGAAAGTAAGCGTGGGAGAGCTGCAATGAGGTCTGTTTCTGGAACAGTGGTGATGTCGAGTGCTTCGGGTGGCGTCCAATCTGCAGCATCTCGATGATAGACGGGTGCTTCGTCGGTGAGAGCTGCAGCGGGGATTTCCGCCACGATGTTGCCCTTTTCGCGGATGCGCATGATACCATCATCCGTCACATGCCCAATGCACGCGTAGGGCAAATCCCATTTTTCAAAAATTTCTCTCACGCGATCTTCCTGACCTTTGTGAACAATGACGAGCATGCGTTCCTGCGATTCGCTAAGGAGAATCTCGTAGGGAGTCATGCCTTCCTCGCGCTTGGGAACGAGGTTGAGATCGACGTCAATGCCGCTTCCTCCACGGCTGGCGGTTTCACAAGTGGAGCAGGTGAGGCCGGCAGCACCCATGTCTTGAATGCCGGCGACAGCACCGCTAGCAAGGAGATCAAGGCAGGCTTCGAGTAGAAGTTTTTCGCGGAAAGGATCGCCAACTTGTACCGCCGGGCGATCTTCTTTGGATTCCTCCGTAAGTTCTCGCGACGCAAAGGCTGCTCCCGCGAGGCCGTCACGACCGGTTTCGGCACCGACATAAAACACGGGATTGCCAATGCCGCGTGCAGCACCACGGGCAATTTCTTCGTGACGAAGAACGCCGAGGCAAAAGACGTTGACGAGAGGATTACCTGCGTAGGTTTCATCGAACCAGGTTTCTCCGCCGATCGTTGGAAGTCCGATGCAGTTGCCGTAGTGGGCAATTCCGGAAACGACGCCGGAAAAAAGCTGACGGTTTGTAGCTGCGTCGGGTGCGTGATTTTCAATGGGGCCAAAGCGGAGCGAATCGAGCAAAAAAATAGGCCGTGCGCCCATTGTGAAAATGTCACGAATAATGCCGCCTACGCCTGTGGCAGCTCCTTGGAAGGGTTCTACCGCACTGGGGTGATTGTGACTTTCGATTTTGAAAGCCACAGCCCAACCCTCGCCAACATCGAGTACGCCGGCGTTTTCTTCTCCGGCTTTGACGAGAATGCGCGGGCCGCTAGTTGGAAACTTTTTCAGCTCAGGTCGGGAGTTTTTATAGGAGCAATGCTCACTCCACATGACGGAAAAGATGCCGAGCTCGGTGAAATTGGGATCGCGCCCAAGGATGGTGCGGATGTGTTGGTATTCTTCCGGAGTGATACCGTGTTGGGCAATGACGTCCGGTGTAATCGCAGGGTCTTTCATGAAGCAGAATGGAGAGCAAATTCGATGAGGCTGGCGAAGACGAGGCGTCCGTCGTCGCTGCCAAGGCGTGATTCGCAAGCACGTTCGGGGTGGGGCATGAGGCCGAGAACGTTGCCATTTTCATTGATGATGCCGGCAATGTTTCGGACTGAGCCGTTGGGATTGGCGTCTTCGGTAATCGCGCCATCTTCGGTGCAATAGCGGAAGGCCACACGTCCGTTTTGTTCGAGGGTGTCGAGGGTATCATTGTCGGCAAAATAGCATCCTTCGCCGTGGGCAATAGGAATACGCAGAATTTGCCCGATCGTTCCTTGCCGCGTGAAGGGCGTTGTGTTGTTTTCAAGCCGCAGATGAACGTGACGACAAATGAAATGCAGTTTGCGATTGCGAACGAGCGCCCCTGGGAGGAGTCCCGATTCGCAGAGGATTTGGAATCCATTGCAAACACCGAGGATAGGCGTCCCTTTTTGAGCGGCCTCGCGGACAGCGGTCATGACAGGGGAGTAACGAGCAATGGCACCACAGCGTAGATAATCACCGAAGGAAAATCCACCAGGGATGACGATCACATCATAACCGGCAACTGATGTTTCTTTGTGCCATACGGGTTCGGCGGTGACTTCGAAAGTGTCACGCAAGGTGCGCAAACAGTCCTGATCACAGTTGGAGCCGGGAAAACGTAAAACAGCGAATTTCATGATTCGACGATTTCGAAGGTGTAGTCCTCGATGACAGGGTTGGAGAGGAGATCGCGGCAAATGGCGTGGAGTTTATCTTCGTCAGGGCGTTCGCCGGGTGATTCGATTTCGATAATTTTTCCCACGCGAACACGCCCCGGGTTTTTCCAACCGAGGTGCTGCATGGCGTCGGCAGTAGCGACGCCCTGCGGATCGAGCACGGATGGTTTAGGTAGGACGGTGACGCGAATTTTCATAAAGGGTGATGATAATGAGAGATGCTTATGAAATAAAGGGAGGATTATGGAGAGGCGGTTTGGCGCGGGCGAATGATGTTTACGGTGAGGGCGACGAGGGTAAGGATGAGGCAGAAATTTGAAAAGAGGTCGCCGTAGAGCATGTAAAACGTTTGCGGAGGAGAAACAGGAACCTCAATTTCTGCCAACAGTACGCCTTCGGCGAAGGTGTCGCCTTCCGCTGTTTGCAAGGTTTGACGCACACGTCCGAAGGAATCAATGGCGCAGGTTAAGCCCGTGTTCGCAGCGCGGATCATAGGGCGACGAGTTTCCGCACAGCGAAACACGGCGTGTGCGGCATGTTGCTCGGAACCCGCACTGCGCTTAAACCAACCGTCGTTGGTGACATTGACAAACATCTGCGCTCCCGCGTTGGCCGCCTGACGTCCGAGTGTGCCGAGGGTGTCCTCAAAGCAAATAAGCGGAGCGAGGGCGACGTGTGGGGTGAGGATGTGAAAAATGACGGGGCCATCGCCGGCATCGAAATCTGCAGGCACTAAATCGCCAACTAAGATAGCAAAGAGCGGAAAACTTTCGCGAAATGGAATATATTCGCCAAACATGACAAGATGAGTTTTGGGGTAAACTTGCGGTTCAGCTTCGGGGCCGAGGAGCATGAGTGCCGCGTTGTAATCAGCTTCGTGACTGAGGATAAGGCTTCCCAAAAGGAGCGCAAAATTCCCGCGTGCCGCTTGTGTTTTGACGAATTGGTTTGCGATACGGTCTTCAAAAAAACCACGTGGAATTGCAGCTTCCGGCCAGACAATAAGCTCGGGTTGCAAAGCCACTGAGGCATCGGTGAGGCGTTCGAGAGTGGAATAAATTCGTTGCTCGAAGGCAGGATTCCATTTTTCTTCCTGGGGAATGGAAGGCTGCACCGCTGCGACGCGAAGAGGAAATGTTTCGGTGGTATGGTGGAGTTCACGAAGCCCAAAGACAAAGGCGAGCACGATGAGCGCGAGTGTGAGGGTAAAGTCAAAATGCGCACGAATTTTTCCTCCTCGTGCTTCGATGGCAAGTCGGCGAACCGTCGCAACGGCAATGGATGACGAGAGAATAGCTAAAAATGAAAGGCCACCGACGCCGGTGAGGGAAGAGAGCTGAAGTAGCGGGATATTGGTGTGGAGAGCGATGCCGAGGGAGTTCCAGCCGAAGCCGGTAAAAACTTGTCCGCGCAACAGCTCTAAGGCAACCCATCCGGCGGCTGCGATGAACCCCACACGCAGATTGTTCCAGGAACTGAGCCAAATGGAGGTTGGGGCTTGGGGGCGATCATGTGGAGTGGCGGCGACATAGACAAAACCTGCCCACACGGCAGGGTAGAGCGCGAGGTAGAGGCAAAGGATAAACCATCCCGCAGCGGTCACGGTGGTGAGCCAAGAGAGAGTTCCGAGAAAATAAATGAGACCCGTCACATAGCCATAGGCCGCTTTGGTGAGGAGAGGATGACGCGGGGTGGTCGGAGCAAACCAAAGGGCGACGAAGAGCGGCGAGAGTGCAATCCAGACGAGCCATGCTTGATTAAAGGGGGCAAAGCATAGGACAAGGAGGAGTCCACTTAAGATGACGCAGGCCCATGGCCAGATGACAGAAAAACGAGATGACACAACGGAAGTATTCTTGGTGAACTAGTTTAGCAAGATAAGCGGTACATCGAATGTCATTTTCCTCCGAACGAACAAACTTTGAGAATGGTCTTTAAAAGAATCTCAATGTCGAGAATAAGGGAGTAGTTTTTGATGTAATATAAGTCGTAACGGAGTTTTTCTACGGCATCGTCAAGGCCCGATCCGTAACCATAGTTCACCTGCGCCCAGCCGGTAATGCCGGGTTTCACAAGGTGCCGCAAATGGTAGCTAGGTATTTCTTTTTCGTAATTGGCAACAATGCGTGACCATTCCGCACGGGGGCCGACGAAGCTCATTTCACCACGAAGAACATTGAAAATTTGCGGTAATTCATCGAGTCGTGTGAGCCGTAGAAATCGCCCAATGCGTGTGATGCGTTGGTCCTTGTCCCGCGTGTAAGGATCATCCTCCTCCTCACGCACGCGCATGCTGCGGAACTTGAGGAGGGTGAACCGGCTTTCTCCGCAGCCTACGCGTTCTTGTCGGTAGAGCACCGGAAACCCCGCATCTAGGGCGATCACGAGTGCGACCAAAAGCATGAGCGGAAGGGCGAGGGGAAGAAGAAGAATGGCGAGAGTGTAGTCTATACAAATTTTAAGATAGCGATGGGCGGAATGACGGGTGAGAAGAAAGTTTTGTCGAATGGCCCAGGAGTGATCGAGATGATGGATAGGTTCTTTACGCCAAATTTCGCTAAAAAAAGTTTCCTCGGCATAAACGGGAACGCGGAGAAAATGCAAGCGAGCCAACTTTTCTAGCAACGCCGGAGGATAGGTTTCGGGGTTATCTGTCAAAACAACGCCTTCCAAATCGGGCATTTCTTCGGGGACTTCAGTCGTGGGCTCGGCGATAAGGGGTAACTCGATATTGCGTGGAGCCACCCGACGCGAGGAAAGGGGAGTGGAACGGGTTGAATTATAGGAAAATTCACGAACAACGCATAGGTCGTTGTCCGTCATTATCACTGGATGGTGAAAGCGCGTTTGGTGGCAGTGCGCTTCAAATTTTTCCAATCCCGCAGGGGTCCCAATCGCCAAAAACGGAATGTTGCGGGCGCGATACATCCAGATTGTTGCTGCCAGCACGCGAAGTCCGAGAGCGGGTACCGCGTAGCCGATGGTTGTGTAAAACAACACCACACGGCTCTGGGCTGCGTAAAAATCACCGGCGGAGAAAAACACAAAGAGAACAAAAGTCCCGGTAGCCGCACCGAGCAAAACAGCTAAAATAAACTCCGCCGCAAAGTGCAGACGCTGAAATGTCCGACGTTCTTTGTATCCGCCAATGAGGGCTACCGCCGCAAGGATGCAGCCAAAAAAGGCGCTGATTTGCATCAGATAGGCTGCGGACATGCTGATGTGTTGGTTCACACGAATTTGACGGCTCACAAAATACGCAATGCTAATGAGCACGATGTCCGCCGCGAAAAGGCTCATGCTGATAAACCAAGGCTGCCGTACGATGTGACGCAACCCCCCGCCCCAACCACTGCGCGGTATCGCCGCTGTAATATCTATGGCGCGCTTAGGAGGCGTATCGAGGGCACCAGACATGTCATTTATGTTATAGGCCGCCGAAGTTTTTCCGAAACTTTTTATTACTCGTAGCGTAGAGCTTTGACGGGATCCATACGGGCGGCAAACCATGCGGGAATAATGGAGGCGACGGTACAAATGATGAAGGCGCTGGCGCAAATGACGGTAATATCGGTGGGAACGATTTCTGCGGGAATTTCCGAAAACTGGTAAATCGAGCGCGGGAAAATTTCGATTCCGAGCACCGTAGAAAGCCAGTGACTCACTTGGTTGCGGTATTGTACGAGCCAAATTCCCGTTCCGAGACCGATGAGAGTTCCAAAAATGCCGACGACAATTCCTTGCCCGACGAACACGCCGATGATTTGGCCTGTGCGAGCACCGAGAGCTTTGAGGATTCCAATTTCACGCGTTTTTTGAACGGTGACGGTGATGAGGGTGTTCATGATTCCGAAGGCGGCGACGATGACGATGAAGAGTAGAATGAAAAACATGACGTTGCGTTCCATGTGAATGGCTTCAAACAAATCGCGATTCATATCCATCCATGTCGCAATGTGCATCGGCGGATGCAGTGTGACGTTAATGGCGTCGCGGATGGCGGCGGCTTGGTAGGGGTGAACTGTTTTAATGGTCAGGCCATGCACTCCCGCATTGAGCCCGTAAATTTCCTGCCCAATATGCAGAGGTACGAGAATAAACTCCGAGTCGTAGAGATAACGCCCCGATTCAAAAATTCCGGTGACGGTGAGCTCCATCGGCAGAATCATTTCTTTGAGCTGCGCTGCCGATGATTCCTTGTCTGTGCCTTCTTCGAGGTGATTGATTTGATTGATGATTTCCTCGAGATTTCCCGGGGAGTAGATGGTGATTTTATCTCCAATGCCTATGCCGAGGAGGGAGGCGAGGGCCGAGCCAATGACGGCATCATTGCCTTCCAAATGCAATTCACCGGCAACCATGAAACTCTGCAAATCGGTGACCGTTTTTTCGGTTTGAGGATCAATGGCTCGAATTTTCGGTGCCGTACGTCGCCCCATAAACTCCGCCAGTACGGGTCCTTGAACAAAGGGTGCCACGCCAGTCACACCCGGGACGGCGCGAATTTGTGCGGCAGGCTCCGCCCAATTTTCCACGATGCCTTCCCCACCCGCAACGAGGTGAGCGTCAAACCCCAGAACCTTGCGACGCAACTCCTGCTCAAATCCGGTCATGACGGAAATGACGAGGATGAGCACCATAATGCCGAGGGTAACACCGAGGATGGAAATGACGGTGATGAGGCTAAGAAAGGTGCGTTTGGGGCGAAGGTAACGCAGGGCGAGAAAGAGACTAAAAGGTTTGGACATGCGAGCGGTGGATAGATGCTTTCGCAATGAATGCGGTTCTTACGAAGACGAATTAAGGGTGCGACTCGTGCTGCTCGTGGATAAGGCGATCTGCAGGTGGGATGTTCAATTTTTCCTCCAGTTCGCCGAGCATGGTGATGACACTGGGCAGGCGTTCACTTTCGCCCATAAGGTAAATTTTATGCAACAGCTCGTAAGCTTCGCGTTCTCGTCCCGGAGTTTTGGCAAGTTCGTAAGCACCCATGCGTTTGACGTAGGCGGGAGCACCCGGGAGGGACGCTGCTTTGAGAAAGGCATCGGCAGCGGCACTGTGATCGTTGAATTTATCACGCAACAAAATGCCAAGTCGTTCGTAGAGCATCGCGCTCTCGGGATTATTGGCGATGCCGCGTTTAAGGAAATACAGCCCCAGCTCGTGATATTCACGCTCGGCTTTCATGCGGAGAAACTCGCTAGGCTCTTTCGGATTATTGCGTGCAGCGATGGAGGCATTCCATGCCATGTGCCATGCGGCGATATCCCAGTAAATGAGGGAGCGCGGCTGCAAAGTTGTCACGCTTTGAAATAGCGCGACCATGCGTCCCCAGGCGGTTTGCTCCCAAGCGGTGTGGGCTTCAATCCAAAGAAGAGCGGCGACGAGCGAGCGAAATCCGCTGAGGGCAGCGACGTAGGACAGCTGCCCTATCTGCTCACGCAGGCTCAGATCGAGCGTGGCGGAACGCAGGTTGGCCGAGCGTTGGCTAGCATCCAGCTTGCGCTCAAAGGGGAGCCGTGCGACTCCGAAGAGAAGCAGAAGGGAGACCACCAACACAAGTGTCACGACCCGTCGCATGATCAAAGTTCTCGAGTTTGAAAGGCGGCAATGGCCAATGCTGTATAAACCACAATGTACCCAAATCCCAGAGCCAGCGTTTTAGCCAACACAACTAGCGGGATGGTGGCTCCGGCGACAATGTCATCCACGAGATTCAGTGCCTGTAAATCGGGAAAAACTAGAGCGATGATGGCCAAGGCCCCTTTGACAAACCATCCGGGATCGGCGGAAGAAAGCCAGTAATCACGCGCCGTAGCTTGTAAGTGACCGATAAAATAAACGGCAAACGACGCCATGGTGGTGAAAATCGCGGATGTGGAGAATGTGGAAATAAGCAGCGTCATCGCTGCCAATAGCCATGATTTTAGGAGGATAATAGCACCCCCCGAAAAAAGGTTAGCATCGTAGCCTTGGGCTTTAATTGCTGCCACAGCCGACGCAATTTCCGCAGGAGGTGCGCCCGCCATTTCCGCGAGGCTTAGATGCACTTTGTAATTTGTAAAAAGTAGCAATGTCACCGCGAAGACAAGACTCATGAGGGCCACGGCGAGGGTGAGAAGCAACATCAGCCCAATAAGTTTTCCCAGCAGGTATTCAAATCGCGCCACAGGCTTCGCGAGAATCGTGTAAATCGTCCGATCTTCCATGTCTTTCGGCAAAAGATTTGCTGCCGCTAAAATTGCCAGCAGTGCGCTAAAAATACTCATCGCACCGAGCGCAATGTCTTTAAGCATCTGAAACTCCGCTTCAAAGCTAAATCCCGCAAGGAAGAAGGAGCTCGCAATGACAAGCAGGGCAAAGATGACGAGAAAATAAAAAACTTTGAGCCGAATTAGTTCGGTCCAAGTCGAAGCGGCAATGGTTTGTATGCGGCGAATCATAATTTTGCAGGGAAACGCGTACCAACATCGCTCCCCGCGAGAGCTAAGGCTATCTGCCCGGGACGGCGCCCGTCGAGTATCCATGTTTCAATCCCGGAGGATATCGCATAGCCCACGGCATCGAGCTTGCTGGACATGCCTCCCGTCCCATGGGTGCTTTGGGCACCGGTATCATGATGGCGTGCTGCCTCAAGATCAGTGACGAGTGGAACGCGTTGCCCTTCGGCTTGCAGGCCGTTGGTGCGGGTGAGAATTAAATAAAGCCGCGCTTCGCATAAACACGCTACTTCCGCGCCAAGACGGTCATTATCACCAAAACGCAATTCCTCGACAGCCACCGAATCGTTTTCGTTGATGATGGGAACGACATGCGGGTAGGCGAGAAGTTCGCGCAGGGTATTTTGCGCATTGCGCCGACGGCGGAGGCTATCAATGTCGCTGTGGGTTAGGAGCAATTGGGCGGCGATAAGGCCGTGACGTCCGAAACTTTCTTCGTAAGCTCGCATGAGCTGGGATTGTCCGACAGCAGCGCAGGCTTGTTTCCCGGGCAATGACGAAGGACGGCTTGCAAGCCCCAACGCGGCGACGCCAGCAGCCACGGCAGCACTGGAAATGACGACGACTGTATGACCTTCCTCCACTAAGGCAGCGATTTCGGTCGTGAGCCGCTCAAATTGATCTGTGTCTAAACGCAGTCCGCTGGCATCCGTGGTCAGGATGCCAGTTCCAAATTTGAGAACGATGCAGTTTTTCATGGTTGGGCAAGACCGAGGCATCCCGCTTCGAGAGCAAGATTTTCGGCGACGGTTCGGTCTAAGAAAATCCGGAGGCGTCCGGCAGCGTCAAGAACACGAAGTAGCATGGCATCGTCAAGTTGCTCGGCGAGCTGTTGTGATTCTTCTGCCAAGGAAGGAAATTGGAGGCGTGTGCTGCCATGACGCACTCGCAGAATATCAGCGGTTCGCTCGGCCACCACATTCACGAGTTGCTGTCGTGCCGCGAGGGTGCGGGCTTCACTTAAGGCTTTGAGTCGCGCTTCTTCTTCCTCCAACCAATCATCATCCACCGTATCGCCGAGACGTTTTTTTTCTGCTTTGAAGGATGTCGAAACTTCTTCTTCGAGATTTTCTCGAATGGTTCGCAGATGTTTTTGCAATTGTCGTGCGAGGAGCAATGCCTGCCCAATGCGTGCTTGCGGCGGTGCGGCGAGAACGGCACCCGTAGCTGCCGCAATATCGGCAGCAGCTCCTTCGGGTGGCGGCGGGGGAGGCGTGAGCAATTCGAAGCGACTGCAACGCGAAACGATGGTCACGGGAAGTAAACTCGGATTGGAAGTGACGAGAATAAACAGGCATTGCGGCGGCGGTTCTTCCAGCGTTTTAAGAAAAGCATTCGCTGCTTGGATTTGCAGCCGATCCGCTTCAAAAATGATGCCGGTTTTGATGGCGTTGGGACGTAGGCCGGTGACGAAAAAGGACTGACAAAATTCGCGGAAGATTTCGGTGCGGATGCGGCGAGATTTTGACTCGGGTTCGAGAATGTAGATGTCGGGATGATGCGCGACATCTTCGGTCGGGATGTTGTTGACCATGGCCGCAATATCGCGAGCAAGCTGATTGCGCCCGGCACCTGGGGTGCCGACGAGAAGCATGGCATGGGGAAGCCTCCCAAGTTCATGGGCGCGGTGCAGCTGTGCGAGGATTTCAGCGGGTGAAAAAGCCATGAAATTTTTGAGACAAGGTTTGTTGAATTGCCAAAGCAAGATCGTCCTCCGTACGCGTGGCGTCGAGAATGCAAAAGCGTTGCGGTTCGGTGGCTGCCGCATGGAGATAGCCGTTGCGGACGGCTTGATAAAAGGCCACGGGTTCGCTTTCCATGCGGTCTGCGGGACCGTTGCGTTTTGAAAGGCGAGCCAGTGCTGTTTCGGCGTCCATGTCCAAGAGGAACGTGATGTTCGGCAGGCAACCACCTACCGCAAAATGATTGATATCGGCCACGCGATCCGGTGGTAACCGGCGTGCCACGCCTTGATACACCGTGGTGGAATCGTGAAAACGGTCGCTGATGACGACGTGATTAGCGTCGAGGGCTGGGAGAATGACTTCTCGCACAAGTTGGGCGCGACTTGCGGCGAAGAGCAGAAGCTCGGCCTCCGGCACGAGTCCGTGTCCTTGCGGTGCATGTTGGAGAAGATGACGAATTTGGTCGCCCGCAGCCGTTCCGCCTGGCTCCCGCGTGGTAAGGCAAGTGTGCCCTTGCTGCTGCAGCCATGCGACCAAATGGCGAATCTGGGTGGATTTGCCGCAGCCCTCGGAACCTTCAAATGTGACAAATAGACCTCGTCTCACGTGCAGCCATCATTACACTCCACCAGTTCGGTTTGCGCAAAAGCATTCCGCGATTTGTGAGCTGAGAATGAAAATTGTTTTTGTCGAAACAGAGGAAGACGAGAGGGATTTCTTTAGGGAAAGCCTCGTCGAGCATGATGTGAAATTCGTGGATTCTGCCCATGAGGTACCCACGGATGCCGAAATTGTATCGGTGTTTGTGAACTCACGCATCAATGAGGACTTTCTGCGGGCGCATCCTCAATTGAAAATGGTGGCCACCCGTTCTTCGGCCACAGACCATTTTCATCTGGCCTCCGCTCGACGATACCATGTGGTGCTGACGTATGTCCCCGATTTTGGCGCGGCCACCGTGGCAGAACACACCTTTGCCCTTATCCTCGGTGTCGCAAGGAAGTTGCGCCATTGTTTGGAAACCGGACGGCATGGACGTGGCTCGTCCGAGCGTTTGCGCGGGATGGAGCTGCATGGGAAAACGCTGGGTGTCATTGGTGCAGGGCGTGTCGGCACGCATGTGATTCACATTGCACGAGGATTTTCCATGCGCTGCATCGCCTACGATCGGAATCCTGACCCGGAGATGGAACGGTTGCTGCAATTTCAATTTGTGAGCTTGGATCAGCTCTTGCACGAATCGGATATCATCACGCTGCATGTGCCGTTGACCGCTCGTACGCGCCAGATGCTCGATGCCTCGCGATTGGCTAAGTGCAAGCCCGGGGTGATTTTGATCAATACGGCCCGAGGTGCTTTGATGGATATTGATACGCTTATGGAAGGTCTCAACAGCGGCCATATCGGTGGAGTGGGGCTTGATGTCCTCGAAGATGATCGCGCATTTACCAAAGACCAAGCACCGCTCATCGGTGCTCAGATCGTGCAAAAAATTCACGCGATGTCCACGCCGGGTGGGAATCCAGAGTGGCGCGATGAGCGTCTGCGCGAGTTGCAGGGACTGATGCGAAATCGTCGGCTCTTGGCACATCCCCATGTTTTTTTTACGCCCCATGTTGGCTTCAATAGCGTGGAAGCTATTGAACGCATCAATGGTGAAACGGCCCGCAACATCCTCGATTTTATCGCCGGAAACCTACGCAAGGAGGCAGTGGTGGAATGATGAAATACTGGTTAGTTAAACAAGAGCCGAAATGTTATCCGTGGGCGCAGTTTGTCCATGACGGACACACTGCGTGGACTGGCGTAAGAAATTTTCAAGCGAGAAACAACCTGCGAACGATGCGCCGCAATGACCGAGTGTTTTATTACCACAGCGTTACTGGCAAATGTATCGTGGGTTTGGCGCGTGTCACACGCGGGGCTTATGGCGACCCCACGGATGAGACGGGTACGTGGTCATGTGTGGATTTGGAACCGATGCGCCCTTGTCGAGAACCGGTGACGTTGGAACAAATCAAGAATGCACCCGGGCTGGATCATCTCGCACTTCTTCGTCAATCACGATTGAGTGTCATGCCTGTGAGTACTGAAGAGGCGATCATTTTATGCAAAATGGGGGGATTGGAATGACGCAAACCGAAAGCACTTGGCGTTTTTGGGCAGGAGGCTTTGCGCTATTTTTTATGATTCTCATACTGGTTGGGCTGGGGATGTGGGATGTGCCGGTGGCTGAGGCGGTGCGGACGGGTGTGGGAAAAGGATTTAAAAATGTAGCGCGTTTTTTTTCACGTTATGGTGATTTTCCATTTTTGCTGGGGGGAGGAGTGATTGCGTTGGGTATTGCCCTGTGGAAAAAAAGGCATCGAGGCGCAAAAATTCTTGTGGCGATGATTCTTGCAAGCATCCTCGCGGGGCTGACGGCCAATGTTATTAAACTCGGATCAGGGCGTGTACGCCCGCGTGTGGAGAGCGTCGAGCAAGGATGGTATGGAACGCGCTCAAACGGGAAATGGGTGTCCTTGGATCATGATTTTCAGTCCTTCCCTTCCTCTCACGCTGCATGTGCCTTCGGATTTTTCTTCCCCTTGTTTTTCTATCGTCGTTGGGATGGCGCGTTGGGATTGACCGCGGCTGCTTTGGTTTCTGCCTCGCGCGTTCAACTTAATGCACATCATATTTCCGATGTCGCCGCCGGTGCTTTTCTGGGCTTGGTTGCCGCATGGTTGGTGTGGCGATGGATTATAGAACGGGACGTGCTCTCCCGCTGGATCAAGGATTCCAATTGATTCACTGTGTTATGCTCTAGCCCGGTGGCCAGCTGAGGCGGCGTCCGCCAAGGAGGTGGATGTGCAAATGCGGCACTTCCTCTCCGCCATCACGTCCGTTGTTGATGATGAGGCGGTAACCGGTTTGATCAAGTCCTTGGACTTTGGCAATATCACGAGCTACGAGCAACAAACGACCCAGCAATTCTGCGTCGCTATCGTGAGCTTCTCCCACGCGAGGAATGAGGCGTTTGGGAATGATGAGAATGTGAACCGGTGCTTGAGGGGCGATGTCGTGGAAGGCGAGAATGTCGTTATCTTCGTGGACAATTTTGGCAGGAATTTCGCCGGCAAGGATGCGTTGGAAGATGGTCATGTTAATACGAGATCAAGGTTGTGTTTTCCTTTAAGAAGCACGATCAGGCCGCGTACATGCGCCACAATTTCATTGCGTAATTCGCGGCAGTCTTTACGCCAGATGCGTGATTGACGGAGAAGTTTCACGCAATCTGTAAGACCACTTAGCTCCACGCGTGTCGTGCGCGAGGTCAGCGCTTTGCGGATGATCTGATCCAGCTCATGGAAAAATGCCAATTCGAATCCTGCGCCAGCTATGTGCGCTAAGGCGGGGAGGGAAATACGCACGGTCGGCTCGGGGAGGTGAAAACTTCGGGCAACATCAGGATAGCCTATCACTTGCAGCACGCTAGAAACGAGAGTGCGTAGGCTTTGGCTAGCTATGACGGTGCCATCAAACTCGCACTCGAGGTACGCGACGACGCTTTCCGCAACATGGGGTGTCAACCACCATTGAGTGTAACCGGCGGACTCGGCGGCAGACATCACGGCGCGTTCTAACCACGCACGCTCAAAGCGCACGGCGCGTTGATCCGGCAATTGCACGAGGGGAAGATTATCAGCGAGAGCAATCATGGGGCATGGGTGGGTGAGAGTTGAGAGTCAGGACTTGCCGTGGTGGTGCGGTCCGGAAAAAGCTCGGGCTGATCAGCGCGGCGTGGGCTGCGCTTTTTCATCTGCTCGACCTCATCCACAAACTCTCCAGCGTCCTTAAACTGCCGGTAAATAGACGCAAAACGAACATAGGCGACGGGATCAAGAGCCTCTAATTTTTCCATAGCCCGCCAGCCAATGATGCGACTTGGAACCTCCCGCCCGTTTTCCCCTCCCAGTTCCGTGACAATTTCATCCACAAGCCGTTCGAGAGATTCCAAACGAATCGTTCGCTTTTCGCAGGCTTTAGACAAGCTCGATAGAAGTTTGTAACGATGAAATGGCTCGATGCGTCCGCTTCGTTTCTGCACGCGCAGCTCAATTTGTTCAATCGCCTCATAAGTCGTAAAGCGTGTGTCGCAAGCCACGCATTGACGGCGGCGACGAATCCGCTCACCTTCCTGAATCGTACGCGAGTCAATGACACGATCGCGTGTTTTTCCACAACGAGGACAACGCATAGTAGTGTATCAAGGCCTAAAAGCCTTCTTAACACAACCGATTGTGGTGTCAAGGTGCATGTATCTACCCTGATCCGCACGTAATTTTTTGATCGGAGAAAATCTCTTCAATAATTTTCATTTTTTCGCTTGCATTATTATAGATTATTAATCT
>JAJTYZ010000042.1 GCA_021463515.1 Chthoniobacterales bacterium
CTATTGAGGCCCGAGCTGCTCAGGATGGCAAAGGTGAACGTTCCGCCGGAAACCGCGCCATCCACTGCGAGCAGGAATGTCACCTTGAAGTCTTGTTTGATCGCTTTGGATTCCAGCAAAAAGTTTTGAAAAGCACCGGGATTGCCGGAATCATAACGAATCTGCAGCATCTGTTTGCCCTTGGGTGTAGGGAACTGGCTGACCGCGCTTGCTTCCACAACATCCGCCCCATGAAATTCTTCATTGAGTTGCTGCATCCACCCGGTCACCGCCGGAAGGTGCTCACCCTGACCGACGAGAGAGCCGAGAGAATAGCCTGATGAAAAATCTTCCGCTTCCTCAAATCCCACCTGATACACGATCTCTCCGCCCAAAACTTTGCAAGGAAAGGCGCAGACAACGAGGGTCAATGCGAGTAAAACTCCGAAGGCAGGTTTGAGTGATAAGGCGAGAGGATTTTCCATTTTGCATTTTGCGTGGAACTGTTTTCTGGATCTGCGCCACTCTGTGACGCGTTCGTTTGCCTTAGCCCTTTGACGCCCTATTCCTGCGGCGGTAGAAAACGATCGCAGCACCCCCCAACAATGCCAAAGCGATGGTTGAGGGCTCGGGAACTACGGTTATGCTCATATCGTCAACAAGGAAATAGGGTTTGTTTCCCACTTGGTGAACATAGATCCCCAATTGGTTAAATCCATTGGTTGACATGTTGGTATATCTATCCCAGATAGCCACATTGGTGAAAGAAGTGACTAAGCCGTTAGTTGAGTCATGAACCGTCCCGCTGAAGGTGAGGCTGGCACGGTCAAAATCGAGGCTGAATGTATACCACTCATTGAGCTTAACGGTATTCGTGCCGACTCTTGTAGCAAAAGGAGCTCCGCCGTTAGTAGATTGCCGTACTGTAAAACCATATTCCCCCCCGTTGTTTGTGTATCGCAGCAATCCAAAATCCATTCCATTAGGATTCGCTCCGTATATTACGGAATTTTTAATGCCGACATAAATTCCCGCATTGGATACCGAATCCTCCTGCACCGCCAATTTGAAGGTGAAGTTGAAATCTGTCATGA
>JAJTYZ010000043.1 GCA_021463515.1 Chthoniobacterales bacterium
CCGGATGCGCAATTTGAACCCCCACTTGAACCCTCGGGGTTCACATTTGAACCCCCGGATGCGCAATTTGAACCCCCACTTGAACCCCCGGCTGCTGGTGTACCCCGCCAGTTGTCCCGACGTGCTCGGGTTTTAACGGTGTTCTTCGTCAGGCCAAATCGCTCTGCCGTGAGTTTATAGCTGCGGGTTTCAAGATAGACGGCCCTAACGGCAGTCCAGTCGGTGGTAGTTTTCTGTTCTTGGTTATTGTTCATCTGGTGGCTCCGGTTGCGGGTTGGCTGGGGCAGATTTCTTCAAGCACCTCGACGGGGTAGCTCTTGACCTCGCCGAAAAGCTCATCCTTGGCGCTGCCAGTACGGATGCCGTGGCAGCGGCAAAACTCTGAGGCTCGCTGACCGACCTCGCGTGCTTTGGAGAGCGGCAGCTTGATTCCGCGCACGTTGGCAAAGGCCCGAACGGTCAGAAACCCGGTGTTCGAGCTGTTGTAGGAATTGGCTTGGATGGCCAACTGCTCCACTTCCGCAATCCGACGTTCCTGTTCTCGGGCGGCTTTGAGCATCAATTCGAGCTGGTCGAGGGCCGACATGCCAGGCGGGCCGTAGCTGCCAGTGCGCCGGATGGCGGGCAGCACTTCGGCGGTCACCCATTTGCGGAACATCTTCGCCTCGGGCTTGCGGCTCTTGAAAACGAGAGTATAGAGCCCTGACTCGGTGACGCACGTGATCTGGTGCGGAATTCCGGCGCGGGGATTACCGTCGGGATTGGCTACGGTAGTCCTCTCGTCCGCATCGAGTGATGCGGCTGCGTCGCGGCTGTTTTCGATGCCCAAAATGCGGCATACATCAATGGCGACGAAAAGTGGATTCTCGGGCGTGCCGAGCACGCGGACAGGATGGTCTTGAAAGGAATAAATAGAGAGTGGTGCGTTCATCTTGGAATTGGTGTTTCAGTTTTTTCAGTGCGGACGATGGCCTTGGCGGTTTTGATGCGTTCCCGTGCGAACCACATGGCCCACGCTTCTACAAAAGAAACGGCATCGAAAATTGTCGGGGCGAACACGGAAGGGATGCGGTAACGAACCTCCCATGCGGCGAGGTTTGTGTCTGGCCTCCAACGCGGGCCATGCAGTCTGTGATTGTTCATCCCCATCTCATGCGGGGACTTTGTCAAAATTGGCCCCGGTAAATCGCATCGCTTAAAAGCCCAATGCAGGCGAACTGTGCGGTGGCGTCCGCGATGCGATCCGCATGGTTCTGCTGATGGTTGTGAAGGTGGACAATGATAGGCTTTCCTTCCCGTTATCCGTCATCTCCGACTGATCGGTTCCACCCAGGGCAAAACCGCACTCGATCAAGAACTCACGAATCCAGGTGATTGCTCTGTGGTGAGAGGATTTAGCACAAACCCGCCGTACCGAAATTGTGGACACTTTGGCGAGGGTGTATTTGCGCCCGAGATCAAGGGAAACCAGCTTTTGGGCAGCAGATTTACCTGCCAAAGGAACCGAAAGTTCCCTTGAGCCGAACGCGAAACCGAGGCTCTGTGGTTCACAGAAAAAAGACATTCTATGACCACACAAGACCACGCCAAAATCACCTGCGAAGTGGAGGCTCTGCGGGAACTTTCAACCGACCAATTGCGCGAGAAATGGACGGAAGTTTGGAACGAACCTTGCCGCTCGCGGAACAAGGATTTTTTGCGAAAGCGCATCGCATGGAAAATCCAAGCCAATGCCTATGGCGGACTTTCCCAACGTGCCCTCGATCGCGCTCGTGAAATCGCCGATGAAACGCTGCTCAAAATCCGAAGCCCATCCACGCCCATCGTTGAAGGCAAAACCATCGGCACCATCATGCGGCGAAAATCGCTGCGCCCGATTTGCGCCACGAACGACCGTCGCCTTCCCTGCGCAGGGTCGGTGATTACACGCTCTTACGAAGGGCGCACCATTGCAGTTAGCGTTCTTGACAAGGGTTTCGAATGGGAAGGGCGATTTTTTCGCAGCCTCTCGGCGGTGGCCAGGGCGGTGACGGGCAGTCATTGGAATGGATTTCTTTTCTTCGGCATCGAGCGCACCGAACGCACCACGAAGAAGGAGGACGCGGCATGAGGACAACGCAGAGGAAAAAGACGGCTGCGAGCAAAACGCCCAAGATGATTCGCTGCGCCATCTACACGCGAAAATCCACCGAGGAAGGACTCGACATGGATTTCAATTCACTCGATGCCCAGCGCGAAGCGGCAGAGGCATTCATCACGAGCCAACGTCACGAGGGCTGGGTGGTGATGCCGGAGCGTTACGACGATGGAGGCTTTACGGGCGGCAACATGGAACGGCCCGCGCTCAAGCGATTGCTGACCGAAGTTGCCGCAGGGAAAATTGACGCCATCGTAGTTTACAAGGTGGACCGCCTTTCGCGCAGCTTGCTGGATTTTTCCCGCATTATGGAAACGCTCGATGCTCGCGGATGCTCGTTTGTTTCCGTCACGCAGCAATTCAATACGACGCACTCGATGGGGCGGCTTACGTTGAACGTCCTGCTTTCCTTCGCCCAATTCGAGCGCGAAATTATCTCGGAGCGCACCCGCGACAAAATGAGCGCGGCCCGCAAGAAGGGCAAATGGACGGGCGGTGGACTAATCCTTGGCTATGACATTGACCGAGCGGCCCGGCGACTCGTCGTCAACTTGGAAGAGGCCAAGCAGGTGCGAGATATTTTCGCACTCTACCTCGAGATCAAGTCCCTCCTCGCCACCGCCGCCGAGATCAATCGTCGAGGCTGGTCGCGCAAGTCATGGACGAGCCGAAGCGGAAAGCGGACCGGAGGAGGATTTTGGAACAAGTCCAACCTCCTCGCGTTTCTGCGCAACGTCGCCTACCTCGGGAAAGTCGAATATGAGGGGCAAATCTACCCGGGTGAGCACGAGGCCATCCTTGACGAAAAAACTTGGGAAAAGGCACAGGCTATCCTCAATCACAATGCCCGTGACCGAGGAGCTTCGACTCGCAATAAACACGGAGCCCTTCTCCGTGGTTTGCTTAAATGCGGGTGTTGCGGCTGCGCCATGACGCACTCCTACACGCAGAAAGAAACGCGCCGCTACCGCTATTACCTCTGCCTGACGGCCATGAAGCGGGGTTGGAGTGAATGCACCACGCGCTCGGTTCCCGC
The DNA here is from genome assembly GCA_021463515.1 of Chthoniobacterales bacterium. GTDB lineage: Bacteria > Verrucomicrobiota > Verrucomicrobiia > Chthoniobacterales > JACTMZ01 > JACTMZ01. The sequence goes on from JAJTYZ010000043.1 coordinate 3,174, forward strand.
GCAGGAAATCGAGGACTTCGTGCTTCGCAGGATCGCCGCCATTGGGCAAGACGCGGCCCTTGCCGCCAACGTGGTCGCCAAGGCGCGGGGAGAACATGCCGAGCGCAAGAAGGCTCTGGAAGCCGAACGTGAGCAAATCCGCAAGACGCTACGCCAACAATCCCGAGCGGTCAGCGAAATGGTCGGCCAAGAAAACGCCACGCGGCAGCTGGCCGATTGGCAGGATCAAATTCAGACGGGTGAAAATCGCCTCGCCGAGATTGAGCGCGAACTGGGCGCATTGGGTGGGGAGATTTCCGAAGAGGATGTGCGGCTGGCGTTGAGTCACTTTACCGAGCTGGTGGAGGCCATGACCGCAGCGGAACGCTGTCGCATGATGGAGCTATTGATCGAGAAGGTGGTCTTTGACCGCGAGAAAGAAAGCGTAGCACTCACGTTTCGCCCCTCGGGATTTGAAGCCATTTTGGGAGAAGCCGCATGAGCATTACCATCGAGTCGAACTTCCATTTTTCCACCGGACGCAGCGGGAAAAAACGTCTCCGTCTCGGCACCAATCCCCCACCCCGCCCCATCCCTCCGCGCATCCCCCGCCTCTCCCGCCTCATGGCTCTTGCCATTCATTTTGACGGATTGATCCGCGAGGGAGTGGTCAAAAATTACGCCGATCTTGCGCGGTTGGGTGGTGTCTCCCGCGCTCGGATTACGCAGATCATGAACCTGCTGAACCTGCCGCCGTGGAAGCAGGAGGAGATTTTGTTTTTGGAGGGAGGGTCGGGGCGGGCAGGGGTGACGGAGCGAAGCCTTCGACGGAAAGAATAAGATGGTGCGGATATCTCAAACCCACTCTGCGCACAACAGCTCGGCCTGCATGAGTACCGTCCTCACGGCTTCCTCCTGAAGGTCTGGAGGATAGTCATACTTGTTTAGGATGCGCTTTACCATGACGCGAATCTTCGCTCGCGCACCTTCTCGTAGCGTCCAGTCTATTGTCACGCTCTTGCGCACTTGGCTGATGAGTTCGGTGGCGATGACTTTCAGTTTGTCGTCGCCCATCGCTTTCACGGCGGACTCGTTGGCAGCGAGGGCGTCGTAGAAGGCGACCTCGTCGTCGCTCAGGCCGAGGTCTTCGCCGCGCTTGGTGGCGGCGTCCATTTCCTTTGCCAGCTTAATCAACTCCTCGATCACCTCCATCGTGCTGATGGCGCGGTTGTGGTAGGCGTTGAGGGTCTTCTTGAGCTTCTCGCTGAAGAGCTGACTCTGCACAACATTCCGCTTCGAGCGCACCTTGAGTTCGTCCTTGAGCAGCTTTTCCAACAGCTCCGCCGCAACGTTTTTGTACTTTAACCCGCGCACTTCGGCGAGGAATTGATCGCTCAGGATGGAAATGTCCGGCTTGGGCAATCCGGCGGCGGTGAAGACATCAATTACCTGCCCGTCGGTCGTGATGGCCTTGCTCACGAGCTGGCGGATGGCGGCGTCAATCTGCTCGGGTGTTTTGCGTGTGCTGCTACTCTGCTTGTTGAGAGCAGACTGAATGGCTTGGAAGAGTGCCACGTCATCACGAATCTCCGTCGCCTCATCGCTGGCAGCGCAGAGGGCAAAGGCGCGGGACAACTCGGTGATGACTTGGTTCCAACGGGTCTTGCCGTCTTCGAGTTCGAGAATGTGCTCTTGCAGTGCAGGCAGGGCAAAGAGCGTCTTCTTGCCATCGCCCATCGCTTTCTTCCAATCCGAGCCGTGCAGCATGTCGCAGGCGATGCCGTGATTTTCAAGCATGATCGCGATGGCCTGCTTCGTATCGTAAGTCGGATCGCCTTTGCCGCCACTTTCGGTGTAGTTGGCAAGGGCGTGTTTGAGTTGATCGGCAAGCCCGAGATAATCCACTACTAAGCCACCCGGTTTGTCGCGGAAGACGCGATTCACGCGGGCAATGGCCTGCATGAGACCGTGGCCTTGCATCGGTTTGTCGGCATACATCGTATGCAGGCAGGGCGCGTCAAAACCCGTCAGCCACATGTCGCGTACAATGACAATGCGGAAGGGGTCCTTGCTGTCCTTGAAACGGTTCGCCATGACACGACGCTTCTCTTTGTTGCGAATGTGCGGCTGCCACTCGGGGCCGTCATCGGCACTACCGGTCATGATGACCTTCACCACCGTAGAACGAGTTTTCGAACTCGTTCCCTCTGCAACGGACTGGAAAGTCCGTTCTACGTTTTCGTCCTCGTCGTTGAGGGCACTCGCCCACTCGGGCCGCAGCTTGATGAGGGCCTCGTAAAGATCCACACAGATACGGCGACTCATGCAGACGACCATTGCCTTGCCGTCCATTGCCTCGGTGCGTTTCTCGAAATGCGTCACAAGATCTTCAGCAATGAGCGCGATACGTTTCGGATCACCCACCAGTGCCTCCAGCGCGGCCCACTTGGTTTTAAGCTTCTCCTTTTTCGTCAGTTCCTCGTTTTCGGTGATCTCCTCAAACTCCGCATCGAGCTTAGGCATCTCGCTGACGTTCAGGCTCAGCTTGGCGATACGGCTCTCATAGTAGATCGGTACCGTGGCCTTGTCCGCCACGGCACGCTGGATGTCGTAGATGCTGATGTAATCGCCAAAGACCGCCCGCGTGTTCGCGTCCGTCTTCTCGATGGGCGTGCCGGTGAAGCCGATGAAGCTCGCGTTCGGCAGCGCATCCCTCATGTGGCGAGCGAGACCATCAATGAGGTCGTATTGCGAGCGGTGTGCTTCGTCGGCGATGACGATGATGTTCCGACGCTCGCTCAGGCAGGGCATCTTCTCGCCTTTCTCGGGGAGAAATTTCTGGATCGTCGTGAAGATCACACCGCCGCTTGCCACGGCCAGCAATTCACGCAACTCGTCCCGGCTTGCTGCCTGAACCGGGGTTTGACCAAGGATGTCCGCGCAGCGTTGGAACTGGCCGAAAAGCTGGTCGTCGAGATCGTTGCGGTCGGTCAGCACGACGATCGTCGGATTCTGCATCGCGACCTCGCGGATGATGCGGGCGGCGAAGAAGAGCATTGTGAAACTCTTGCCGCTGCCCTGCGTATGCCAGACCACGCCTGCACGACGGTCGCCCGGCTTGCCGCCGAGCATCTTCCCTGCCCAGTGACGACCCAGAGGCTCCTCGCGCAGCACGCTACCTTTGTTTATGCCGCTGGCACGCACCGTTTCCTCGATAGCCGCGTTCACTGCGTGGAACTGATGGTAGCCTGCGATGATCTTGTGGATGGCTCCCGTGTCCGGGTTCTCCTCGAAAACGATGAAATGCTGGAGCAGGTCGAGGAAACGTTTGCGGTCGAAGACTCCCCGAATTAGCACTTCCAGCTCTAACGCCGTCTTCGGCGCGTCGGCCTCGCCATCAATCGTACGCCATACCTTGAACCACTCCTGACTTGCCGTAAGCGAACCCATGCGTGCTTGCAATCCATCACTCACCACCAGCGCGGCATTGTAAGCGAGCAGGCTGGGTGCTTCCGCCTTGTAGGTTTGCAGTTGGGAGTAGGCACTCCAAATCGTTGCGTCTTCATCGGCGGCATTCTTTAGCTCGATCAAGGCCAGCGGTAGGCCGTTGATGAAGACGACGATGTCTGGTCGTCGGTTGTGCTGGCCCTCGATCACCGCGAACTGGTTCACCACCAGCCAGTCGTTTGCCCGCACATCGGAGAAATCCACTAGCCAGGCTTTGTCGTGCTTCGTGCTGCCATCGGGCCGGGCATACTCGACATCAACTCCGTCGCGCATCAGCCGGTGAAATGCCCGGTTCGTCTGCACCAGCGACGGCGTCGCCACGCGCAGCACTTTCCGCAACACCTCCTCTCGCGCCTCCTCGGGCAGGGTGGGGTTCAACCGCCGTAAAGCCTCGCGCAACCGCCCCACCAGCACCACCTCGCCAAACGAATCCCTCTCCGCCGCCGGTTCACCCGGGGCCATCTGCGGCCCGTGACCGACTGTATAGCCCAGCTCGCCGAACCACGTCAGGGCGGCATCTTCGACGATGGATTCGGTGAGACTCATGGCTGGAATTGGTTCACGCGGAGGCGCGGAGACGCGGAGGTGGGAAGATTATTGACGATGCGGTGAAGACCTTCTTTGAGCGTCGCGGCTCCGAAGTTAATGAGCAGTCCGACGGGAAGATTCATCAGGCGAAGATAGGTGAGTACTTGCTTGCTGTGGACGGGCGCGAGTTTTTCCACTGACTTGAGTTCCACGACCACGCGGCCTTCCACGAGCAAGTCGGTGCGGAAGCCTTCCTCGATAACCATCCCGTCGTATTCAAACCGAATAACCTTCTGCCGTTCGGCGCAGAATCCCCGCTTCTCCAGCGCACGAGCCAGCACCACTTCATAAACCGACTCCAGCAGCCCCGGCCCCAGCTCCATGTGAATCTTGAGTGCCGCGTCCACAATTGCCCCGGTTATGTCATCCAGTTCCTTCACAGTCTATTCCTCCGCGTTCTCCGCGCCTCCGCGTGAGTCCTCGTCCTCTTTCTCCGGAAGTTGCTTGAGCATCCGGTCAAAGTCCGACTCGAACAGCCGATCCTGCACGATGCGGTATTTCTCAAACTCACTTTCCGCGTGAGCTTGGGCGATCTCGGCGGAAACCTTGCCTGCATCTTGTAGAATCTCCCGGTCAGTCGCGGCGATGAAACGGTTCAAGCGCGTCTCCCAATCCTGCATTGTCATGGGGATCTGCCGCTGCGCCATGTCTTCGGCCACATCGAGGTAGGCGGAGACGAGGCGTTGCAGTTGCACCATCTCGTCTCCGGTGAGGTAGTTTTTCGCCACGCTGACATCGAACTTCTGAATCTTTCCTTTCGGCGCGTCCTTCCAAGTCGTCAGTCCCATGCGGTCTTTGGTCGCGTCGGCGCGGGACACGATGACCTCTGCCGCCGTCTGGCCGTGGATGGCCCAGTGCAACTTGTTCTGCACGGTGGCAAAGAAGCGCTGCGTTGCTGCAGCAGTCACATCGTAATCAATCGAGGTCGCGTAGATGTCCGTGATCTTCTGGTAGAACTTGCGCTCGCTCAGGCGGATTTCCCGGATGCGCTGGAGCTGCTCCTCGAAGTATCTTTTGCCGAGGATGGAGCCGTCGTTCTTCAGCCGCTCGTCATCCATCGCGTAACCCTTGATCGTGAAGGACTCGATGATGCCTGTGGCCCATTTGCGGAACTGCACCGCGCGCTCCGAGTTCACCTTGTAGCCCACGGCGATGATGGCGGAGAGGTTGTAGTGCTGGGTGTCGTAGGTTTTGCCGTCGGCGGCAGTTATTCGAAAATTTCGAATAACTGAGTCTGCCTGCAACTCGCCGTCCGTGAAGACCTGTTTAAGGTGGTAGTTGATGGTGTGGGTCTCCACGTCGTAGAGCAGCCCCATCATTTTCTGGCTGAGCCAGACGTTTTCATCCGCATAGACGGCCTCAACGCCGCTCTGGCCGCTGGCAGCCACAAACGTCAGATATTCCGCCGCCGACGAGCGAACGAGGGAGACCTCGGCTTTCTTTTTGGCGCGAATGCGTGGAGTGGGTTTGTCTTTGTTCATGGGGTCAGCTTCGTTCGGTTTGAACTATTCGATAACGCCGAATAGTTGCCCGCATCTGCGGTCCGTATCCAATCTCATAGCCCAGCTTCCCGAACCCCGTCAGGGCGGCGTCTTCGACGATGGATTCGGTGAGGCTCATGGGCAGCGAAAATGCGGTTCAAAAGGCATTCAAAAACTTGCGATAAGAGCCGTGCGCACCAGTCATGGCTTCGTCAATCGCCTCCAATGTTTGCCCAAGCTTGAAGCGTCGTTGAACACCGCCCCCTCGGTTATCTATTACAGTCATGATTCGGTGCTGGAGAAGTTCCGGCAGGGAGTCATCCAAGAAACGCTGTCCGCGGTTGCCTAGCTTCATGAGGATTATGCTCTCACTGATGTGAGTGCTGCGCATGAAGTATCGGATGACCTTCTCAAAATCTCGAAGCTCTTGATCTGCTTTTCGAACACTCTCAAGCTCCGAAACGACCGCTTGTGCCTCCGCTGCAAACTTAACGCCGCACCTCTCCAGCGTTGCTCGCACCGCGACCGGATCCCAAATTTCGGAATCCTGCTCAATCATGCGAACCGAATCCAAGGTTATCTCATCGAATTGTACGTCTTCAAACGCGGTGGAGTTGTAAATCCGAATCTGGCCAAAGTGACAGTCCTCGAATCTGCATTTCTTGAATGTCGATAGCTCCAAACTCGTTGGTGCGAAGAAGCAGTTCCGGAAGGTGAGGTTTTCGAGCTTGCGATCCCGCAGAGAGTCAGCGGGGAAAGCGATATTTTGGATTTCAATACCTTTAGCATCCACCTCACTCAGCAACCTAACAATAAGGCTCCCGCAGTTCTCCTGAGTGTAGCTTGCTTGACCATCCAGTACGCTGATGCCCAACAAGAACTTCGCGGCTTGGAGGCACTCGAACGTCGGATGTCGTTTGATAGCTTGAATGAATGCTCTTTGCGCTGGTTTTGGCAGCACGCCCTTTCTGAGAGTTGCGAGAACTTCACCTTTCGCCTTTTCGTTCAGCGGCCGGATTTGCTCCGCCAAGCCTTCTCCGAGAAAAAACAGCCTGAACTCTTCGTGGTCAAATTCAACCGCCTGAGAAGCGTTAGGCGAGGGTATGAGCAACGCGTGGCCTCGAATCCGCTCTCTGATTTGCTGCGCTTGAAAGGCATTCTTCTTCTTCGTCTCGGAATAATAATCCGTGACGAACTCGAGATTGTCTCTCTTGAGGAAGTCGACGCGTGATTCCCATGACGCGAGCGCAAGTGCGGAGAGCAGTTCGCAATGCTCATCGGCTGAAAGCAGCGGTGTTCCAACATCGCGCTCACCGGAACGATCAATCCATTTCTCGTTTGCCTCGCGCTCGATAATTCCTCGGACGAAGACGGCGAAGAAGTCGGGGCCGGATTTGTGAATGCGCTCCAGAAATGCATCCAGAGATGGACTCTCCAAGGCGATATCGACGAGTCTGCGAACTAGGACGGGCCGAGTAAGAAGCGAATGCTTCTCGCCCAGCCTTTCGCAAACGCGATTATAGATATCCTTGGCATTCGGCACATTTCGTTTGGCACAATAAGCAAGAAACTGAACCCGTCCCCAGCGATGCAATTCAAGTTTCCCGAATCCGACGGAATACGAGCTGATGGTATCGAAAAGTTTCTCCTGGGTCTTAAGACTCTCGAACTCGAAATATGCCTTCCGGGCGGCCACGACCAGTGCTCCCCTCGAATCCAATGCGCCAACCAGAATACCCATGGCTGAAAGCGCTTCTCCAGAACTGCCTTCTACAAACATCTCTTCGAAGCCGTCGAATGCGGGAACAATCACCCCCATGCGAACGAGTGCGAGAAACGACTCGTAGTAAAGGAACGGAAACCGATAGCGGTTTTGAAGTGCGCCGACCGTGATATCATCGAATCGAAGGAAATGCTTCCCACCTAGTGGAATTGGCACCAGCAACCAGTCAGTCTTACCATCAAGAAAGCGCTGGGCCTGCTCTTTTGCCATCTGATTGATAAGAAACGTTTTCCCTTCTCCTGCATCGCTTGTGATGTAGAGGATGCTTGTTTCAAGCGGGCTTTTCTCGCCTAAGGCTTGAAGAGTGGTGCTCAACGCATCGCCCGTAGTGATGGGTGTTTCCTCTGGGCGAACCTCGAGCGACGGTAGAAGCGTTGCGGCAGGCGATACGAAAAGCTTTGTGTCTTTTGGATCGCCAACACTCTCTTTTAGACGCGAGGCCAAGAGCGGGAGCTTTGCAAGCCGCTTCAGAATCCAGCTTCCGGCGGTAACAGGGCCTGCTCCGTCATCGACCATGACGTCGCCGTCTTTAGTGGATATCCCAACATCGAGCAGTTCCTCGTTGACCGAAAAAACCACCTTCGCTTTTTCATACAGGATCTCGCTACCAGGGTCAGCAAAAGCCGAAACAATAGATTTGAAGTCGTTGATGTGCATAGTCAGAGGTTAATGTCGATAAGTTGTGCGCCACGAATGGCCAATGGGGTTCGGGTTTGATTTGGTTTCGGATGAAATCTTGCGACTGGAGTTCCGCGCAGCAGGACGGTTCGAAGTGGAGGTAAGAAATCATCGTCTCCACTGACAAGAATCAATTGATTGTAGTTCAACGACGGTGCGTAAACCATGTCACATGCAAGCATCGTATCGACGATTTTCTGTTCATGCCGATACACAAGGTCAGCTGCGGTCACAATGCACGATGAAATTGGACAGGATCCGGTCTTGAGAAGCCGCTTGGCCACCGGCAGCGGGCATGTCTGGTCAGTGCAGCCTACCTCTTCAGGTTGCTGCACCCGAAGATTGTTCGGCTTTCCTTTCTTGCGGTAAGTACCGAACAGGTGATGACTTGGTTCCTCCATCATTGCTACGGCAAGCTCAGCGTTTGCCGTAAATGAAGAGATTTCACCTGTTTGGCTTGGGACGCGAATGATCGCAGGAAATTCATTGTTAATGGCAACCGCTAATTCCTGGGCACGCTTCGTCATAGTCGGGCCTTCATACCATCCACCATAGATTCGAATGTCACAAGTGCCGCGGACAATTGATGAGGAAATCGGAGTTTGAAGCAGAGTCTTAGTTGCTACATCGAGGATTCCGGACATTTTATGGCCGTCCAAGAGGTTGTCGTAATCGATGAAAATAGCGAGCTTCATTCGACGTCCGGTAAGGTTGCCAACTCTCCGCTCAGCAGCTTCGGCAGCAGCGTGTCGCGCAGGGTGGCGAGGGTGCGGGATTGATGGAGGTTGGCGCGGAGTTGGGCGAGCAGCGGCGCAACAGTCTTGTCGAAGGCTGGTGTGAGGGCTGCGGGCGGGAAAATGCAGTTGAGCGTCTCGAAAGTCTGACGTGTGATGGTGTCGAAGACGGTGCCGTGCGTTCTTTGCTGAAGTTCTGCGGTAGCTCGGTGTAGCGCGAAGAAGGTGAAGTAGTCGGTGTAGCCTTTCACGCCACGAACGCCGTAGCACGATTGGTTCATCGCCATTGGCGTCCCGACGAGCGCCAGCTTTCCGACGGTGCCGCGTGCGCTGATGATGGTTGTGCCTTCGGCCAGGATTTGGGCAGCGCTGTTTTCGACGCCCAGCTTGGTGACGTGCTTCTCGGTCTGAATCACCCAAACGTCCGATTCGGCGGGGGCATCCTTCACGGAATACCAGGGAATGTCGCCGTCCCAGTAATCCGGCTCAGATGTCTTCGGCGTGCCACCGCTGAGGAGTTCGATCTTGTCGGACAGCGGGCAAACTTCCCACCCCTTCGGAATGTGGCCGAGTTCGGAGTCTTGGAAGGAGTCGGGGAAGAGTGAAGAGTGAAAAGTGAATTGAGAAATGGCGGGCTCGGATGCCTTCATTTCACTTTTCACTCTTCCTATTTCACTCTTTTGCCCGCGCTGATCGAGATTGCGCCGCACGGGATCGAAATCCACAAACCAAGATTGAAAAAGAGCGCGGGCAATCGCCTCCAGCGTCGCGTTCATCCGCCGGTTCAACTCGATCTTGTCGTCCAGCGCCTTCCCGAAAGCTGCGATGGCATCACGGCTCTGTTTGGGTGGCCACGGAAGCGGAAGCTGACGAATCTCTTTCAGATTCAGCGTCTCCTGAACCGTCGTGTTGCACCAAACGTCCATCAAGTGCTGGAGAGGACGACTGAGCAAACACTGCTGAACGAAATGGGTGTCTGATGGCTCGGCCAACCGCATTACGGCAACAGCTCGGGCAGTATTCCATCCAGCCATGCGCGGAGGAACGACAGCACATTGGCCCACGTTGCCAACCAAGGTCATCAGCAACTCACCGCCTTCGAGTGCAGTGCGGCGATACTCGTGATGCTTGTCCTTGCTGATTCGGAAATTAGGGTGCGGGTTGATAATGCTGCCGTTGAGGTCGCCCGCTTTGATGAGCGGCACGCCATTGGGGTCGTGGTCACCGGGATACATTACTCCGACGGCAATGCCCCGGTCTTCAGTGAAGAGGTCGCCTAGCGTTACGACATCCCAATCGTCAGGCAGCTCATAGACGCCTGCGTCTGCGAGATGGGCGCGAGCAACGTCTTTTGAATCACCCGCCATAACCGAGCCCCCTCAGGTTTGATTGGATGGCCTGCTCCAGTTTCGCGGACTCGGCGAACTGGGCGTGCAGCTCGGCGACGAGGCCTGGCTTCTTTTCCTCGAAGGGCCTCATGATTGCTCCTCCTTCGTCGTTGCATCCAGTTTCCCTGCCAGTTCCGCCTCGATCTCCGCGATGGTCGGGAGGCTGCCTTGGAACTCGACGGGCAGGACTTCGGTGATTTGTTTTTTCCAGTCGGCGACGGCGATGGATTTGTCCAAACCGCACAACGCATACTCGACGACAAGCTTGTTTTTCCCACGGCAGAGCAGAAGGCCGATAGTGGGCTGGTCGTCGGGGTGACGCAGGAGGTCGTCCACGGCGGCGCGGTAAAGATTGAGCTGGCCCACGTCGCCCGGCTCAAAGGCGCGGGCTTTTAGCTCGATGACGACGTAGCGGCGCAGGCGCAGGTGGTAGAAGAGGAGGTCGAGGTAGAAGTCGCTCCCGCCGACTTCGAGATGCACACGTCTGCCGACGAAGGAGAAGCCCGCGCCCAGCTCCAGCAGGAAGTGCTGGACGTGATCCATAAGTGCCTGTTCTACCTCGGCTTCGCGGCGCGGGTCGGCGGTGCCAATGAAGTCAAAGAGGTAAGGGTCTTTGAAAAGCTGCGCGGCCATGTCGGATTCCGCCGGAGGCATGGTGTGGACGAAGTTGTGAACGGCCTTTCCTGCGCGGAGGTGAAGTTGCCCTTGGATTTGGAGTTCCAGAATGCTGCGGCTCCAGCCGTGTGCGATGGCTTCGCGGATGTAGAAGTGGCGGGCAGCAGGGTCTTTGACCATCTGGATGAGCCTGATGATGTGACCCCAAGGCAATTGTGAAACAGTCTGTTTCACAATTGAGCCGTCCGGGAATGCTTCAGCAAAAGCCCTCATGGAAAACAGGTTTCGGCCAGTCAGCCCGCTCATGTCCGGGAACTCGGCCTGGAGATCGGCGGCGAGACAGTCAATGACTTTGGCTCCCCAGCCAGCTTCCTGCTGGCGGGCGAGGATGATTTTGCCGGTCTGCCAGTAGGCTTCGATGACGATGGGATTGGCGGCGAGGATGGCGCGGATACGGGCGCTGCGGAGGTGTGTCTTGATCTCCTGCAACGTGGCGGCGTAGGTCTCCGGCAGTCCGGCCAAAGCGGGCGCGGCAGGAAAGCTGGCCGTCTCGCGGGTGCGTCCACGGGAGAGGCGTGATTCATCGGCCTTGGGTTTGGCGGGTTTCTTTTTAGTTGGCATGGCCGAGTGCTTTCAGATTGGCGCGAATCTGCGCTTCTAGTTTGGCCGACTCCGCAAACTGCGTCTCCAACTCGGAAATGAGCCGGGGCATTTTCTCGTCAAAGGGTTCGCCGTCGTCCTCAACTTCCTCGGCACCGACGTAGCGGCCGGGCGTAAGGACGTAACCGTGCGCGGCGATCTCGGCGGTGGTGGCGGATTTACAAAAGCCGGGGATATCGGCGTATTGCGAACCGGGTTCGGCAGGCAGTGTGCAACCCGCTTTTGCCGCCTCACCACGCCATTTATAGTCGTCGAAGCGCCATTCGTGGTATGTGCCTACGATTTTCTCGATGTCCTCCTCCGTCAGCTCACGATGAACGCGGTCAATCAGCGTGCCCATTTTCCGAGCGTCGATGAAGAGCGTTTGTTTGCGACGGTCGCGCAGGCAATCAGGCACCGGATCATCGCCGCGCTTCACTTTGCGAGCGCGTTTATCTTTCGCAAGGAACCATAGGCAGACGGGGATTTGCGTACTGTAGAAGAGCTGGCCGGGGAGTGCGACCATGCAGTCCACGAGGTCGGCTTCGATGAGGGCGCGACGGATGTCGCCTTCGCCGGACTGATTGGAGGACATGCTGCCATTGGCGAGGACGAAACCGGCCATGCCCTGTGGCGCGAGGTGGTGGATGAAGTGCTGCACCCAGGCAAAGTTGGCGTTGCCCTTGGGCGGGATGCCGAACTGCCAGCGTACGTCGTCGTCCTTGCGGAACCAGTCGGAGTCGTTGAAGGGCGGGTTGGCGAGGACGTAGTCGGCGCGGAGGTCGGGATGGAGGTCGCGGCGGAAGGTGTCGGCGTGTTCCGGGCCGAAGTCGGCCTCGATGCCACGGATGGCGAGGTTCATGATGGCCAGGCGACGGGTGGTGGCGTTGCTCTCCTGGCCGTAGATGGAGATGTCGCCCAACTTTCCGTCGTGAGATTCGACGAATTTCTCCGACTGCACGAACATGCCGCCGGAGCCGCAGGCGGGGTCATAGATGCGGCCTTTGTAGGGGGCGAGCATCTCGACGAGCAGGCGCACAACGCAGGACGGGGTGTAGAACTGGCCGCCGTTTTTGCCTTCGGCGCTGGCGAAACGGGTGAGAAAGTACTCATACACGCGACCGAGCAAATCGACGGAACGATGGGTCTTCTCTCCCTCGCTGGCAGCAGTAAGGCTGATGGTGGCAATAAGGTCGATTAATTCGCCCAGCCGGTGTTTGTCGAGAGCGGGGCGGGCATAGTCTTTGGGCAAGACGCCTTTCAGACGAGGGTTGTCGCGCTCGATGGCGACCATGGCGTCGTCCACGATCTTGCCGATGGTGGGCTGTTTGGCACTGTTTTGTAGGTAGCTCCAGCGCGAGGCGGGTGGCACCCAGAAAACATTTTCCGCGCGGTATTCGTCCGGGTCTTCGGGATTGGCTCCGGCGTAGTCGCCTTTTCCGGCGAGCAGTTTCGCGTGATGCTCCTCAAAGCTGTCGGAGATATATTTGAGGAAGATGAGGCCGAGGACGACGTGCTTGTATTCCGCCGCGTCCATGTTGTTTCTCAATTTGTCCGCCGCCAACCACAGCTTGGCCTCGAAGCCGATATTCGCGGTTGTTTCGGATTTAGGAGATATTCTGCGGGCCATGGGTGTTTTGGAGAAGAAATTAGAAAACGAGGTGGGACATTTGTAGGGTCATGCTGCGGATTTTTTCGAGAGGTATTGCGTGATCGCATCCCTAATGACCCATGCGATGCTGACCTTCTTCTCGTCGGCGATTTTCCCGAGTGTCGATTTGTCCTCGGCGGCGGTGCTCGATGTGATTCGATCCAGATTCCACCCCGCAGCATAGCGGTGATTTTTTAGGGGCCGATTCTTCACGGAGAGTCATCGTGCATCATTCCCGGCTCGGCGACAATGCGATTTCCAATTATTATTCCGTTCTTTACACCACATTGATCAAAAGCACCCTCTCTCCCGATCAGCTAGTTAACCTCTGAATCACCTCCACCCCGTTGTTCCGAGCATTCCCGACGGTCCGGCTCACCGGCCAGAAATCGAGATTGCGGAAACTCGTGAAAATAGCAACCACATGATTTGAACGGATGAAGGAAAAATGGAGCCTGCTGCCAAGGCCGGCACCGCGTCGAAGGCGTTGGGTGGTCCGACAGCTAACACAGACTCCAACGGGGAAGGTAAACCAAGAATTGCACGAAGCAATCTCGGATGCATGTGCCAAAAGTGAAAGGGGAAACCCCATGATGAGCCTCCCCTTTCTACGAGACAGGTGGCTGGGGCGTAAATCCCCCCAACCTACACAGCGGCCTCCTACCTTGGCGGAGTCGCGCCGGGTGCCGTCAAGGAAGCCAATATCGTAGAGGCTCGCAGGGAAATCAAGACTTGAGGCGCGAACCAAAACATCGCCAATTGACACCTTGCAACAGGTCCTGCCTACAATTTGCCCTTTTCAAAATGTTAAAAATGGCCACGCTCCCTTGTGCTGCACTTTTCCAACAGTCGCAGTCATTCAATGTCCTGCCGCTTCGTAGAAAAGACCGGCATCGGCAAACATAAGAATCATAAGCAATCGGCCTCGCTTCATTGTGCAAACTTATTCAATGAGGTGTGCAGTCGGAGGACTCGTTCCTCGATTTCGCTACACCCTTTATTGTTCGGTTTGCACCTCGATACCGGCTTCTCTGTAACGATGCATAATATCTGTACCGTTCCATCCATCGGGCATCAAATAACGTAACCCAAGTGATGTGAGTTTTTGGTGCTCCTTACGTGTCACAAGAGTGACTGTGTATAAATCTTCTAAAATCTTGGAAACCATCTCTGGAGTTACATCTGCTAGGTCCATCAGCTTATTCACGATCACCATCTGAGGAACGGTGTGCTCAACAACACAATCTTCCAATGGTAGACCAAAAGCAGCTTTAGATCGCCTGATAGCAGCCTTCTGGGATGTGGAATGAAGCCCGAGTGTCTTGTTTTGCCAGTATTGATGTAGTGCTGTCTTCAGATTACGGCAACATTCGTTACGCGTGAATCCAAATTCCTGCGCTTCTTGGGCTTGGCGAATTGCGAACACGATAAAATCAATGGTGCGTGGCATAATGTATTTTATAAACCCAACATCGAGTCCTCCTACGCCTGACCGAGGGCGCGGGTGGAACACGGAGTTGAGATTGTAGCGTTCATGGCGGCTGGGACTGGAGGCAGGTCATGCGTTAGGAGCGACGCCTAGTTCGCTTATTGGATTGTGTCGAGGTTCTCCATGTTCATAGCGCCCCAGAAATTCCGCTCAAAATAGAAATTGTGCCACTGTCCCACCCCAAGGCGGTTATGGCCCTCTTTCACCTTCTCCCGCAGGGTGTCAGCACTGTCGATCCCTGTGATTTGGGCAAGCTTCTTAAAGTTCTTGTGCTGACTTGCTCGAATGAAAAATGGAAACTCGCTGCCGTGCCTTGAGTAATGCATCAGTTGGGGGTACCAACGGGTTTCCGGAGTGATGAATGCGATTAAAAGTGTCAGCAGATCCGCTTGGATGATCTCCGCGAATGGCAAATCGTCGCGATTAGCTTGGCGTTGTAGGAGTGCTGCAGCAGG
>JAJTYZ010000044.1 GCA_021463515.1 Chthoniobacterales bacterium
AAAATAATTTTATTCTTGAAAATAGTTTGGCGTAAATGGGAGTATGGCAAAGACGACCCATATAGTTTTAGAATTGATATCAAAACAGCCTGGGAGGTAGCAAAAGAAATTTATGGATAAATTAAAAGCAATTCCCGTTGAGTTGCCCATTATTAAGAAAGGAGTAACAAAATGAGTAGAAAACGAAGAATCATAATAGCACATTTAAACGAAATTACAGCACATTTACATAAAGGAGTAGAACTTTTAATCAATTTAACAAAAGAATTAATAACAGAATGGAGTAAAATAGAATGTGGATGTGGTTGTGGACACAAATTAAAAGATTTTTCTCTAGACTCCTCACTAGAGAAGACTCAGTTAGACGAGTCACTGAGCATCGAGAAAGAACTCGTAGACAAATAGTCTATCTTAACCGATATAATTCGGTTATGAGAGGAAGTTATTGTAAAGATATTAAACCTTTTTACATTAATCATAAACCTCTTACATAATTAAATGCCCCTTAAGTGGGGCTATTATTTATTATTAATTACAGGAGTATAAAATGAAACTGTTTCAAGCATTGTTAAGAAGAAAAGAACTTCAAAACAAATTAGATAGAATGAAAACTATCAATGTAAAGGAATTATTTGAGGTAAAAGCTCAAAGAAAGAATGTAACTGAGAATATAGATGATATTATTGCTCAAGTTCCTAAAATGACTTTTAGTCAGTTCAATGCTGAATATGATTACTATGCTAAACAATTGCGTCAAATAGATGCTTTTATTCAGCAAGCTAATTATACTACAGAAACTGATGCACCAAAAGATTTGCTAGAAGACTATAAACAATAGTTATTAACATTTTAGATAGTGTTGGCGAGGTTAAAGGCTTGCACTGTGCCTTTAAACAGTAGGGAAGTGGTCACTCTCGATTGCATAAACTGGTGATTCAGCAGTATAACAGAATCAAAAAACTCTTTGCTATAAGAATAAAAAATACATTAGTTAACTACTCGTAGTTAAACTATTTGAGTTATCGGTACTCTAAAAACGGGTTACTCCGAATAACCGAATTCCGAATTCACAATAGCCGAAGAACCGAATAGGATTACATCCGATGTTCGAATAATAGTAATCCGATTAACCAGACCTCGAACACTATCTTATTTTTTAAAATTCAAAGAAGTATAGAAATGAGAACATTTTTTATGATAATTTTACTAATACCTTTATTAGCGTGGGGTACAGGTAGAATATATAAATCAATAATCTTCGATATCGAATGCGAGGGTTATTTAGAGAGAGCAGCAAATGCTAATACAGTTGAATATGCAATAGATAATTTACAAGTAGCTTTAGATTATTTAGATGTAAATAATATTAAAGATGGATATACATCTGTATTTTGGAGAACTCCAGATGAAGATGTGGGATATTGGTATAACAATCTTTTAGAGGCATATAAAGAATTGTGGGAAATAAAAGCTAATGAAAAAGCTACAGCGTTAGAGAAAAGTAATATTTTAATGAAATTAAGAGAAACATTAATAAATAATACTAAAGAAGGTGATAAAATAATTATACCTCAAGGAATATCAATACATCCATTAAATAAAATATGGACATTACTAGGTATAGTAAGTTTTCTATCATTTTCTTTAGGTTCAGGATTAATAATGGGGAGACATTTAAATGAAATATGAAAATAATGAAATAATTTATGAAATAGGGGATTGGGTACATCTTTTTTGTAAAGATACTCAAATTGCTTATATATTTGAAATATCTGGTATTACTAAAGATAGATATGAAACGAAACAATATTATTGTTTAACTGATGATTGGTTTAGGAAATCTGTAGGAGTATTTTTCAGAGATGTCCTAGAAAGAGAATACAGATATGCTACTGTTGACGAAATAATGAAAGCAAATTTAGCAGAGAAAAAGTTATCTGAAGTAAAAATCAGAGGACATAAAGTTGAAAGGTCAGGAAACAATTCTATAACAATAGGATGTAAAACATTTAGTATTAGCGATATTAACCAAGTGTATCGTATATTAGGTGATTACGGTATAAGCGAGGTAACACTTGATGAGTTAAAGAAAATAAGATATTTTATTTATAAAGATTGATACGATTTTGGCGTGGTCGTCTAGTGGATATAGAGTTTTCTGTGGGCATATAGGGTCTCTATCAGGACATTAGGCTCTCAACCTAAGAACGTAGGTTCGAATCCTACCCACGTCACTATGGCTTTACTAAAATAATTAACTAAATTACAACTAATTGGTCAATTAATAAGAGTATAAGGAGAAAAATTTGTTTTGGAGTCTCCTTTTATTTCAACAAGGCAAAGTAAAGCCATAAATTTTTAAGCACACATTCAAT
>JAJTYZ010000045.1 GCA_021463515.1 Chthoniobacterales bacterium
AGGCGAAAGGCGAGCCATGGGTCTTCTTGGCGTTGGTGCTCAAAAAGAAAATAGAGAAAAGCCGTGTCATTCTCGAGTTTGACTCGATACAGCAAGTCGCTTTCGCGGTGCCGTAGTTCTTCGTCAACAAAAGTGTGGAAGCCAAACGCGGCGGCAATTGCGAGCGCAGAAACGCAGCCGCCGTGCGTGGCTCGGAGAAACTGGATTTGAAAAGCTTATCGTGAGGCTGGTGGGGTGGCTCTTGGGGCATGGGATGCTTTTAGATATCGAAGCATCGAATAACAAGCCGGAGAGCCATCGAAAACCTCGCGACAAAAATAACCCCTACTTCACAACCATCCCATAGGAATTCGTTATTTAAGAAAAAAGTGGACTGGCGCTATTCATTAAAACCTGCCACTTGGCAGGGGTGAAAAATCAAACACCAACCCGCAGCAACGTAGTCGTCCTTAAGCAAGTTCTCAACCTCATTCCGTTGCACCTGATCAGTCGCCACGCCAGAGAAGTCGGCGTGGATGTCAAAGCACCGACCTTCCGCGTGATGCGCCATTTGTCCTCGATGCTCTTCGCCCAACTTTCGCACGCCATCGGCCTCAATGACGTGTACGATTGGCCACGACTCAAGCGTGATGGTGTTTATCACCAATAACTTTGTGTGAAGTCCAACCTCGGTGTGTGACCTTTACCGCAGGCGGTGGGACATCGAAGTTTTTTCAAGCAGGTCAAGCAGAGTCTCAAGCTCTCAAATTTTCTGGACCACAGTGCCAATGCGGTGTGCTGGCAGGCGCGGTAAGCCGTTCACAGCTTTGGGAGCGCAGCGACCTGCTCAGGCATTTGAAATCCGATGGGGCGGCATCCTCTCTATTTCTGGATAATATCGCTAACCGCTTCGAAAAACTTGCAATCTCCACCAACGAAATTAGCAAGCCCGACCTAGGTAAAATCAAGGTCTTGGATTCGCTATGCCAAAGCTATGGGATGGCAATCCCTTTAAGCTTCTAAAATAAATTCGCTTTCCCACGGTGTGTCGGGAACGAAACGAAATCTGGAATCGTATTTCCCACGGGCGTGGATGCGGCAGCAGGCGACGCAGGCTTCACGATGACGAAGTGGAACCACGCGAGCGATTTTTACGGTGCAATGCGGACAACGATAAAAGTATTTGCGCCGTCTCTTTCTTTGCGGTGCTAACGACAGGGAATGACATCGGGGTTCTCCGGGAATCCCCAAATCAACACAAGCCCGCTTCCATTCCACCCCATGCGAAGCAATACGGCGATGCGGATAACGAGCGTATGCTACCAAATGCGCCATCTCATGCAAAAATGTGCGGCGTAATTCGACGGGGAAATTGAGCAAACGAGGATTGAGAAAAATCCGAGATTGATGCGCACTTGCTTGCCCCGCTGTAGTACGCAGGCGCTTATGCCAGCGAAGCGTGAGGTTAGCTGCGAGATCAAAAAGTTCTAAACGATGCGCCATCCTACGAGCTTCTCCCTCCAAAGCTCGCAAAATTTCCAAAGGATTCGGAGCTTCATCTATAACGGTCACACTCAGCGAAAAGTTATTCATGACGCCCAACAAATCCTGCTATTATTTATCCAAGGGTTCTCAGAAAATTCAGTACACGTTAAATAGAATAATCCAAAACCGCCTTGCGAGGCGACTTCGCGACGACGCGAATTTGGGCTTCTTCGTAATAAACCAGAGAGTTTGGTGGAACACTTTGCAGTAAAAAAACGTTGCCACCTATCGTGCTGTCCTGACCTATCACCGTCTCGCCACCCAGCACCGTGGCATTCGGATAAATGGTCACACCGTCTTCGACATTGGGATGGCGTTTCCCGCCTTTTTTAATGCGCCCCTGTTCGTCTTTTACAAAGCTTCGCGCTCCGAGCGTGACGCCATGATAAAGCTTCACTCCAATTCCAATCGTGCATGTTTCGCCGATCACAACACCGGTGCCGTGATCGATAAAGAAGCGTCCCCCGATGGTGGCACCCGGATGAATATCAATTCCTGTCCGTGCGTGAGCCCATTCGGTCATCATTCGGGGAATGAGAGGAACACCCTCAAGGTAAAGAAGGTGAGCCACACGTTGGATCGAAATGGCTTCAATGTAGGGATAAGAAAGAATGATTTCTTCCCGGCCAGGAGCCGCCGGATCGCCTTCATAAGCCGCATCCACATCGGAAAGCAAAACCCCACGAATTTCCGGAAGTCGCTCAAATAAGACGCGCACACAATCTGTCGCTTTCGCTGCCGCTGCATTATCCGCACCGAGAGCTGCATGAATAAGATGACGCAAATCATCCGCTACAGCGGCGACACGTTCGCGGGTAATTTCATCCAACTCCAACTTTGCCAGTCCCCCGCCATCATGATACCCAGGAAAAAGCAATTGCATGATTCCGGTGCACAGTGCCGCAACCTCATGCTTCGAGGGCAAAACGGCATCATCACTCACATTAAGCCCCCCACGTGTTCGATAGGAATCTAATAACTTTTGCGCCCACCTGGCGAGTAAAGTTTCCATAGAAACCAGCATAATTACCGGCTCTATTGATGTCCAGAATGTGCCCCGAAACTCTCCATGATGGGCAATGAAAACGTTGACTCTTTTTCTTAAGAAAGTGCCACAAGAAATCGCTCCTTCAAGGCTTCCCAAGGTTCTGTTCCCACAGCAACACGCAACAAGAAGGGATCAATGCCGCAGGACTTCACCCAGTCGAGTTCATGATAGTGGGCGAGTTGAACATAAGGACAGACGAGAGAATAACTCGTGCCAAAACTGATTCCTCGATTGACCGACAGACGTTCAAAAATACGACGCGAATTTTTGGAAGCATCACGCGGGAGAAAAGAAAGTAATGCCCCATAGCCTCCCTCGGGCTTTAAGAGAGCCTCATAAATAGCCGATGGTTGAAGCCCCGGATAATACACCTGCTCAACCGCAGGATGGGCGGCGAGCACTTCCGCAAGAGCGAGTCCATGACGGTTGGTCACTCTCATACGGTCTGCAAAATCCTGCGAGTTGCACTCAAGAATTTCCAAATCTCGAACATAAAGTCCCCCACCCTTCACCGATAAAACGCCGCGCATCGGCCCCAATAATTCTCCACCGAAAATACCAGCCGGATTTACCGTCAACGCCCCGGCCATCACATCGCCCTCGCCGGAAAATGCTTTCGTCAGGCTACTGACCATCAAGTCCGTCAGCGGCAACACATCCACATTGAAAAAAGTACCTATGGTATCATCCACAATAAGCGGTGTTCCTGTCGCCTTGGCCATTTGCGACAAGGCGGGCAAATTAGGAACTCGAAGCAGCGGATTACTTGGAAATTCACAAAAGATTCCCGCGATTTCTTCACTCTCAAGCAGACGCTGTAACTTGCGCAAATCTCCCTCGTCTCCCTGCGCATAAAACTCCAAACCCGCTCCAAATTTTTGCAGAATTTTGAGTGTGTCGATGTAAGGAAATCCAAACATCACCATCCGCTTTTCAGGCCGACGTTCCCGAGCCATTAAAAAGGCAGCGTAAATGGCGGCCATGCCACTGGAATGTAAAGTCACGGCTTGCGGCGGCGCACCGCACCAACCAGACAATCGTTCGCAAACAACCTTCTCCAAGGCAACATCCGGCTTTCTCAGCCGCCCCTCCCGCAACCAATCTTCGGCCGCACGAGAGGAAAGAATTCTTCCTGCATGTTGCCAATAAGCCTTGGCACAAGGCATTCTCTCCTTCGGAAAAAACACAGCCCACACACCGCCCTCCACATCCACAGCACGCGCCCCGGAATCAAGGTAGGCAGCACATTCACGGGCAGACATTTCATCGGCCAATGGCAACGTTTCTTCACCAGAACGCCCGTATTTTTCCAACAAACGTTTCCGCATTTCGGTAATGCGTGCATGAAAAAAGAAACGCGGATAGCCCGCTCGCATCCGCTCAATCACACGCGGATCGCTTTCCTCATATCCCGCCACATCAGCCCACAAAGGCAAACAAACCGACACCGCATGTTTCGAATCTGGAATCGGAGCACCTAAATCTTCAGGCCGACAAAGTTGATGATTATGTAAAGGATGTTTCATACCCCGCAGCATTTCCGCACATCAAAGACGCCCAAAACTAGCATCCCTCAAGGGCACAGACACCTTTTTTGTAGGCACTCACATTCTGAATCCAAGAGGCACAGGCGTCTCGACTTTCACCCAAAAAAGTTTCTCTAAAAAAAATCCATACCATATCACAACACAGTTACCCTTCACCAAGCGACTTCACGGCCTGCGCCATACGCGTGAGTGCCAATTCAAGTTGCGAACGTGGGCACCCAAAATTCAGGCGCAAAAAGCCACGCGGTGCCCCAAAAGGAACGCCATCGGACAACCCCACGCCATGTTCTTCAAAAAATTTGGCAGGGTTCGGCAAGTTAAGTTCGCGAACATCCAGCCACGCCAAATAGGTCGCTTCGACATGCCACGTTTTCACGCCGGGCAAAGACGCTGCTACAAATGCTTCCAGAAAATCACGGTTCTCCCGCAAGACCTCGATCAGTTGTTTGTGCCATGGCCATCCGTAACGCAAGGCGGCGTCACAACCCACATAACCAAAGGCATTCACCTCGGTGATGAGACCGCGTGCGGCTCGCTGAAAAGTGCGGCGTGTTGTGGCATCAGGAATGACGAGAAAGGCACACGCTAATCCGGCAAGATTAAAAGTCTTACTTGGCGCAAACATGGCCATCGTGCGCGGCCCCCCCGCACCCGCAAACTTCAATCCGCTCGTGTGTTTCACATCATCCAAAATGAGGTCACCGTGAATTTCATCCGAGACAAAAACCAATTCATGTCGTCGGCAGAAGTCGGCAAGCTTTGCGATCGCCTCTTCGGGAAAAACACGTCCTACCGGATTGTGTGGATTGCATAAAATAAACAACTTTGTCTGCGGCGTTACCGCCTTTTCCAGAGCCTCAAAATCCATATTCCAAACGCCATCGCTTTCCACCAAATCCACCGTGCGAAGCCCAACTCCCGCAAATTCCGGGGCACTAAGAAATGGCGGATAAACCGGCGTACAAGTCAGCACCTCTTCGCCGTGCTTAACAAACGCACGGCAGGCGACATTGAGCGCAGGAACCAAGCCCGGAAACCAAAGAATCTGCTCTTGGGTAACAGACGCACCATGGCGTTCATAAAGATAGTGAATCGCCGCTTCCGCCACGGATTTCGTGGGAATGGTATAGCCGAAAATGCTGTGTTGGGCGCGTTGCTTTAAGGCCTCCACCACTTCGGGCGGTGAGGTGAAATCCATATCCGCCACCCACATGGGCAATATGTCCCGCCCTGCGTAGCGTTGCCATTTAAGACTCCCGGTTTCCTGACGGACCGGACATGTTGAGAAATTGTCGTTCACGAATCTCTCAGCATCGCATTCCGTTTCATGAGCGCAAGATTGTAAGCACGGACATTATTCGACTTTCAATCGCACAACTTCTTCCGTCCCGGGTGCGGGTTTGGGGGCATTCGGCCCAAAAAAGAAAGTGTGCGTGAGAACCGAACCGCTATGAAGAACTGCTTGCATCGTCCACAAAAGCAAAAGTGCCGCCCCGACGGTGAGCAAACGCGCTGCCAGCGAAACACCACGAATTTTTGCGCCGAATAAAGCCGTCAAGGCTGTAGCGACTGTCAGCCACGCGACCCAAAGCATGAGGGTTGAAACGTTCTTGTGCTCTTGCACCGCCGGAACAACAGGTGCTGCGACAGAACGCACTTCCGCCGCTGCTTCTAATCCGGTGCGATGCGCCCACATCGTTCCGAAAGCACCCAACACAAGAACGGCGACCAGGAGTTGCAAAACAACCCGATGCGGAAACAACAGGGCAATGACCGCCAAGGCGCAGCCCGTCAGCAAAAAGGCCACAGGAAAGTGAACGGTGAATGGATGCAAGGGATCAGGCAAATGCAACATGCGTAAAAATTGCCCACACACCGCGAGTTAATCAATCTTGCACCGTGGAAATTTAGAACGCGATGGACTCCGCCTTCATGGTGTTGGAAGATGACACCCTCGATGTTCGACAAATTTTTACAGAGCATCCTCACCGATCTTGAACGACGTCATCTCCGGCGGTGGACGCGCATTTCTCATTCGCCCACGGGAGCATTCGTCGCATTTAACGAACGCACACTGCACAATTTTGCGTCTAATGATTACCTTGGACTCGCCGCCCATCCCGAGGTGATAGCAGCCTCCATCCATGCCACGCAGGTTTGGGGTGCCGGTGCAGGTGCTTCTCGTCTTGTCACCGGAACGCAGACACCGCATCGAGCGTTGGAAGAAAAATTGGCGGACTTTAAACAAACGGAAGGCTCTTTGATTTTTGGCAATGGCTACGCCACAGGGACAGGTGCGCTCACGGCACTCGTTGGAAAAAATGACGTCATCCTCCTCGATCGCCTTGCCCATGCTTGTCTGATTGACGGCGCACGTTCTTCGGGGGCGATTCTGCGTCCATGGCGACACAACGACATAGACCATCTCGAACATCATCTGCGCTGGGCCCATCGCAAACACCCGCAAGCTAAAGTTTTCATTGTCACCGAATCCGTCTTCAGCATGGATGGTGACATCGCCCCCTTGCGTGAAATCGTGGAACTCAAGGAGCGTTATGGAGCAGTGCTATTTCTCGACGAAGCTCACGCTGTGGGCATTCGTGGTCAAGGTGGGCGCGGACTTGCGGATGAACTCGGCTTGAGTGCACACATTGAAATTCAAATGGGAACTCTGGGAAAAGCTCTCGGAAGTTCCGGTGGTTATATTGCGGGTTCTCGGCATTTAATAGATGTCATTACCAACCGAGCACGCAGCTTCATTTTTTCTACCGCTCCGCCAGCCTCCATGTCTGCGGCTACCTCTGCCGCGCTGGATATTTGCATGGGAAAAGAAGGGGATAAACGCCGCACGCACCTGCGCCAACTCACCTCCCTCCTACATCCCAACATCCCGGCAGCCATTTTTCCCGTCATTTTAGGCGACGAGGAAAAAGCCATGCGTGCCAGCCAAAGACTTGAGGAACTGGGATTTTATGTTCCCGCCATTCGCCCTCCCACCGTTCCCCAAAACACCTCCCGCCTGCGCATCAGCCTCTCCGCAGCCCACGAAGCCAAAAATATCCGCACATTAGCCGAGGCTCTTCGCAACTTCCCAACGCCTTAATTCGGCAACAGCCGTTCCACCCGCCAAAATTGCTTGGTGTTGGTTCCCACATTGAGGGGTTGAACAACAGAGCCGGTATTTGTGGGGGAAACCGTGGTTAATGGAGTCCAATTGGTAAGATTGGAACTCTGCGCAATGTTGTAGGTATCTCCGGCCTCCGCATAAAAACTCAAGCTCATCTCCCCCTCTTGGACGGAAACTCTGTGTTCCAAATCCATTCCTCCTGGTGGAATCAAAACAGTTCCGTGATTTAATGTATATCCCCGAGGAAGCTGCTGTGAAGGTGGAGGCGAATCAGGTAGGGGAAGCTGCTGAGGCAAACTCCAAGTAGCCCAGTTGTTTGTGGAATCTACATAACTCAAATAGGAATAAATTTGATCCGCAAAATACAGTCGCCAACGGCCGCCCCCAAGATAGATAACGCTTGGGCCTTCTTTATAGATACCAATCCCCAACCAATTCCCATTCCGTACTTGTGTATAAGGCCCGACAAGTGCGGAAGAAGAAGCTAATTCAATATAATTGGACGAGGCGTTAAAATAGAACATAAAGTAAGTCGAACCCCGCTTGACAATATACGCATCGTAAAACCCCATGCGCGGAATCTCCTCCCCCGTCCATGTAAGAGTCGAAGCAAAAACAAGGCCTGTAACCGGCTCCGGCACCGACCATTGCGAAAGGTCGTTCGCATCTAATGAATGTAAGGTATAAATAATATGATGATTCGAGATATCATTGGTGTTTTTGCTCGCACTTACCAAGATATGTAAAGAACCATCGTCATCACGAAACCATTCAGGCGCCCAGGTGCGTTGAATCCCAGCAATTCCCGTCATCGGGACATTCACAAAATGCGACCAATTTTTCAAATCTGTAGAGACAATAATCGAAAAATATGGCACTGCGCCGAAGTTTCCTGCGGTATGGCAAATATAGTAATGCCCTTGATGATAAATTATAGAAGGGTCACGCAAACTATTGCCAGCAGGAGGTGTGTAGGCAATTCCCTGATGATAGCCATAAAAATCTACCGCATTTGTAGATTGGAAAATCCGAAGCTTTTGCTCCCCATTATTAAATGATGACAGCAAATAATTATTCACTGCCATAACAGCCATCGGCCCACCCATTGTAAATATCAGCAAAGTTGCGAAGAATTTCATAGATGACGCCCCATAAGAATTTTCTTAAATCAAACAATAAAGTCTCATTAGTAATAATTCGAAATCATTATATCAATCTTCAAAAAAAATTGAGATAAGCTCACCTTTGGATGTCTGATGTGAGAATACCATCCGAGTCGAAAGGGCAAAAGGCAAGTAAGGGCGGTAACGCGAGAATCACCAAGAGAGCGGAGTTATCGAGCGTCTTGGGAGTAATCGCGAGTGCGGCGACCTACGAGAATTTCTTCCGTAGTACCTGCGGCTTGTTGGAGATCGTGGCCGTAGGCTTCACCTGTCTGGGAGAACCAACGGCCTATACTGCGTAATGCGCGGTAGCCCCATGGTTCACGTTTTGTGAAGAGCGTTTCTTGTCCGTTCTCTACCTCAATCCGATAACGATAAAGTTGCAGCGCATCCAGTACGTCCCCCGTCGCACCGGAAATCGTTAATTCTCCCATGGTGCCACGCTTTTCGTTGAAAAGTTGTATCGTCCATGCAGGGACGCCGGTTAAAGGATGGGTTGTGAGCCGGTAATTGGCCTTGTTAAAATGGAAATTTTCTTTTCGCGCCTGTTTTTTCGCGATGTTCCATGCGGCATTGGTGTCGAGATTGAGGACGGAAAAATTGATGGGCCGACTATGAGGGGCAAGATTCATCTCGCTCGCAGGCACGTCGCAGGAAGTAATCCGGCCTTGGGAGCTTATTTCCCTTGCATGAACTTTGGTAGCATTGGGACGCCCGCGAAAAACCACCCATATCTCCGGTTGCGAGGCACCCTGATCACCGCTCACGAGGAAAACCTGTTGCAGTGCGGCTTTCCCCTCGCGCTCAACAAGGTATTCCAACGCCTGGTAGGCGGTCGCTGCGGCAAACAGTGGACAGGTGAAAGTGAGGAAAATGATAGTGAGGATTCCGGCCGTTTTCATGGTGCTTTGGTGGATGAGGATTCGTGAGAATTGGGAAGTTCTTTTTCTAAAGAATCAAACGGCACAAGCTGCGCTTCGGGCGGAATCTCCGGGCCTTCGGGTAAGGGCGGATTGATGAAATCACCAGCACTTTCCATCCCTTTAACGCGTCGCTTTTCCATCGCATCCGTCTCAAAAAGTGTTCGTTCGTCTTTCACGATTTGAGGTTGTATAAGCAGGAGCAGCTCCTTGCGTTCCTTTTTCTTGGAGACGCCCTTAAAGGCGAGTCCGATAAGCGGAATATCTCCGAGAATGGGAAACTTACGTTCTACATTTTCCTCGCGATCATTGATCAATCCTCCCAGCACAATGGTGTGCTTATTAGGCACGGTGATGGAGGTCTTTATTTGCTGCGTTCGTACGCTCTGGACTTGCGTGCCGGCAATGTCATACATCGAACCTAAGGTGTCATTCTTTTGCGCCACCTCCAAAGTAACTTCATTATCATTATTAATAAGCGGAACAACTTCTAGCTGGAGAAGCACATCTTTGTAGCTAATGGTCGAGGTAAGAGCGGTGCTATTATTTTGATTGGGATTGACGGTGCTGATCGTACTTTGAGGAACGGGAATTTGTTCTCCGACGGAAATCACAGCTTTTTTATTATTGGATGTGTAAACGGTCGGGCGGCCTAAAACTTTCGTGTGTCCTGTGGATTCCAACGCCGTGACAAGCACATCAAGACTCGAGCCAAAAGTGCCAAATAAAGCGAGTCCGGGAGAGTTTTGAGAATTGGCTAAAAAGTTGGCGGCCGTCTTGGGGTTAAGCAAATTTTGGATACTTGTGCCGGAGAGGCGTTGGTTGCTGGCAATTGCGCCATTGTCGCCGTGAATGTAAAAGTCCGTCCCAAATTGGAGTCCCTTGGTGACATCTAGCTCGATAATCACGATGGACAAATAGACTTGGATGGAAGGCTTATCGAGCTGCTCAATGACAGATTGGATACGATCGAGGCTTTCCGGCGGGGCAATGGCAATAATGGTGTTATTGCGTTGATCGGCGATAAGGCGACTATTACCAACGGTCACCGTGAGAGGCAGAACCTTGTTGCCTTGTTCGCGCACACTCCCGAGGACATTGGTTCCACTGCCTGTGGTGGATGATGTGGTTGAAGAACTTGAGTTGAAATTTTTTGAAACAGCATCATTTTTCGCGGGCAAATCCAATGTTTGGTCGTTGGCGTCATTCCCTTCTTCGTTCCCCTTATTACCCTCGCGTAACATGCTGGCGATGGCTGGTAACACATCCCCAACCGACACATAACGCAGCTTATACTCAGCCGAAGGAGCTTGATCAGACGCCACATCAAAGCTCCGCACAAACTCTTCGAAGTAAGGAAAGGCGTCGGGATTGCAAATCACAATCACGCGATTCGTTCGGGTATCCGCCGCAAACTCCACAGGGTTACCTTGGCCAAAATCCACCATAAGACGCGTTCCGACGGTCGCCCCCTGTTCTCCGCGCCCTCCTCCGGAAGTCGGCGTCGTTCCCAGAACTTTGGAAATGGTTTCTACCACACGGTCAGCATTGGCACGCAGCATGGGGACAAAATGCGCCGCAACTTTCATGGGCGGAACATCAATGATGGCCTGCAAGCGAATCATTTCCTGAATCACGGAAGCACTTTCGGTGATTAACAAAACATTGGCACTTGGGACTGGGACAATACTTCCAAAGGGGGGCGTGGGGGCAAAATGCTGGGTGAATATCGGGGCGGCTTCCTGCGCGGAGAGGAATTTTAGCTGCATCGCATAGCCAATCACTTGCTCACCACTCGGCAATGTTTCGTCTTGTGTGAAAATTTTGACACCCTGACTACGCGGATTTTTCCCGCCGCTGAGGCTGACAACTTTGATGCTATTTCCAGGCCCGGGCAACATCGCAAAGCCGTTCAAAAGGAGAGCGGATTCAATCAACTCCACCGCTGCTTGTTTGGTCACAGGCTGCGTTACGTTGAGATTGATTGTCACTGCAGGTAACGTGCCTTCTTTAATAACTTCTTTACCTGATAGCTCCTCGTAAGTCGCCAACACATCGTCAATTTGGTTATTCACAAGTTGGAGCAACGTATCGGGTTTGTCGGCACGGCTCGAAAAAACGACGGAGACAAAGAGGAAGAGAATCAGAAGTCGGATAATGGATGTCATAATTTTCATTCAGATTTGAGAGCGGGATTATCGGGTGCGACGGAACGCGGCAGGTTAGAAAGAGCGGTGGAATCGTATTGAATGGTGGCCTCAATTCCGCCCAATTCGATGACAGCCGAAACTTCGCGGGGATCGGATGCCATTTGCAATTTTACGAGGCGAATCCCTTGAGCATTATCTTTGTCGCGAATAGAAATTCGTTCATTCGTACTCATTTTCTTAGCAATGACGACAAATTGATCGCCAACTTTGAGGATGCTGGAAATTTGATAGTCACTCGCCCATGTCGTTGAGACCCCCTCCTGCGCACCAGCTGTCGGCAACACAAACGGCGAGCGTTTCATCATCGCCAAATAACGCTCGGCAGGGATCGCTTCGGGGGGGAATGGGGCTTCGTTGCTCTGTGCATGCAATTGCGCAAAGCAAATCAGCAATGCGAGAAATAGAGAGAGGTGGCGGGTGGCGTTCATGGAGAAGTTTCCGGCGGTGTATGGAACCAACGCTGGATCTCGAGTTCACAGCGCACATTGGGAGGCGGGTCTTCGCTTCTTACGCTGAAACGCGGGATCACATCGAAAAGCTCCGGCTCTTGGAGTCCGCTGATAAAGCGCACCAAGCCCGACCAAGTCCCGGTGAGAGTTAGGCGTACACCTACGGGTTGGTAAAATTCCGTAGGCTCGAGTTGGAGAAGTTGGATATCGGAGATTTGCAATTCCGACTCTCGCGCCATCTGCTGCAAATGTTCCAATTGCGTGGCATTGTCTTTGCGGGCGGCATTAAGGGCCGGCTCGGTTTTTTCCAACCAATCTTCTCGCTCATTCCAATAATCCTTCTTCTCAATCCACTTTTTCGCGGCAGCAAGTTGTGCCTGCAGCTCCTCGGCTTTCTGATTGCGCTCTCGGTTTGAAGAAAGTAATTGCGGGACAAAATAGAAATTTAGGAGCACAAAAAGTACTCCGACTAGAGCGAAGGCCAAGCCACGCTCTCGAGAATTAAGATTCTTTAACATCGTGATAAGCTCCCGCTATGGTTCCTTGAATCGAAAAGCGAACGGTGTCATTGGGCAAAGGCACAGGTTGAGGTGGTGCCTCCCATTCGATGTAGCGCAAGGAATCGGATGTCTGTACCGCATGTAAAAAGTCAAATGCTTCGCGAGCGGTGGACGATTCACCGGCGATTTCTAGGCGATCATTAACAATCTCAAATCGCGTAAGACGCACCCCAGACTCCGGCAATATCGCCATAATACGGTATAAAATTTCCAACGGATAAGTTTTCGTATCGAGAACCGGGGTGAGTGCCTCCA
>JAJTYZ010000046.1 GCA_021463515.1 Chthoniobacterales bacterium
AGATTAATAATCTATAATAATGCAAGCGAAAAAATGAAAATTATTGAAGAGATTTTCTCCGATCAAAAAATTACGTGCGGATCAGGGAATTCGCGTATTTCTTGACACCCTTGCCTATTCACCGTTTAATGCAGGGTCTTATCAGCTTTGAATAAATCCTGAGTAGCTCAGTGGTAGAGCGGTCGGCTGTTAACCGATTGGTCGTAGGTTCGAATCCTACCTCAGGAGCCAAGCCCACCACGGCGCAAAATCCCCCTCGATTTGCTTAACACGCAGGAGATTTTTTCACATCGCCCGCGAATCCACTGTTTATGCGCCTTCACGAGCCATTGCCTTTTGTTCCTCTCTCCCCGCCGAGAGTTCCTGCAACGCCATCCCAACCCATTCCAAGCACCAACTCGCGCAAACACTCTCACTCCTCTCATTTCGGGCGACCCATTGGTTAACACACCCGACCCATTGGTTAACACACACGACCCGTTGGTTAACACGCACGACCCATTGGTTAACACACGGAAAGCCTAATTCGGAATTTTCCGAACTCAGCACAAGCGGCGTAAATCAGCACTTGGAAAAGGCGAAGCATCTAAACGTGGCACGGCATATTAGGGCGGCCAATTTATCCGGGCTGTAGAGACAACACTCGCCATTGGGAAAATGCTAATCCAGTAGCCGCATGGCCCGATAGTAACTGTGCCGTGTGCGGGGCGAATCATGGCGCACCGCCAGCAACTCGGCGAAACGTGCCATCGAGTTATAATAGGGATGTATATAGTCGAGCGGATTGCGATGATACTGATCGGCACGAGTGTGGATATTGGATGGCGAGTTTTGACAGCGGAATGATGCGTCATTGGTGTTGTTCATGACTCCCCACCGTGATAGCGTTCCCCCATGTCGCCCCCTCTCGCCCTCACCCTCCATGAACCTCTTAATTTCAGCTCGCCACGTAGCGGCTTAGTTCAACCGGGCGCTGCAGCGAACCGCCGCCCCGCCGGTGGGCCGGGCGATTCGGAGGATTTGTCAGCGGCTGTTCCAGCCGACCGGGCGTTTCCGGCGGCGGTCGCTGAGCTTGGGTCGTTCGCTAAGAAGTAAATGAACCCCAAAATCTTTATCTCATACAGCTGGACCACTCAACAGCATCAAGAAATGGTGAAGGAATGGGCCGATCGCCTTCTTGCTGATGGTGTCGATGTTATACTTGACATCTATGATCTGAAGGAAGGCCATGACAAGAACGCCTTCATGGAAAAGATGGTGGCCGATAAGGATGTCACCCACGTTCTCGTAATCTGTGACAAGGGTTACACCGAAAAGGCAAATGCTCGAAAGAAGGGGGTTGGAACGGAATCCCAGATCATTTCCCAGGAAGTTTACGAGCAGATCGGGCAGTCAAAGTTCATTCCCATTGTCACAGAGTTTCAGGACGATGATAAGCCCTTTTTGCCAACGTTTCTCAAGTCTCGAATCTGGATAGATTTCTCGTCATCGGAGTCAGCCAACTCGAATTGGGAAAGGTTGATTAGGCTCCTTTACGGCAAGCCGATTCACGAGAAGCCCAAGCGAGGCCCGACGCCTGCCTTCCTTGAAGAAGTAGACATCCCTACAAGTCCCGCACGTGCCAAGTTCCAGTCGCTGAAGCAGGCGATCCTCTCTGCAAAGCCAGGAGTTCGATTGTATCGGAATGAGTTTTTGGATGCATGTGTCGATTACGCCGACAAACTCCGGGTAAGAGAACGCCCAGAAGTGGCGAACCTAGGGGATAAGGTGCTTGAAGACTGTGGCAAGCTAGTACCGGTGCGCGATCACATCGTGGATTGGGTTCTAATCGAAGCTGGAAGCGCACCCTCGGAAGAGTTCTCTGATGCATTGATCGATCTATTAGAGCGTCTTCGAGAACTGAAGTCTCGACCTCCTGAGTTGAACCAGTGGAATGACGTCTGGTTTGAGGCTCACAAGCTCTTCGTTTTCGAGGCTTTCCTCTACGTTGTGGCCGCGCTGTTGAAGGTTCGGGCCTATGCCGTCCTTAACAACGTCTACACTTCTCATTATATTCTTCCAACTACGGAGCGTTACGGTACGAAGCGCTTCGAACGTTTTGACGAGTTCTATGGCTACTCTGAGACTCTACAGAAGGTGCTGGCGTCGGAGGGTCGCCGTCTCTACAGTCCTGCTGCAGCACTCCTACAACGCCAAGCTAATCGCGACGATTTGCCATTCGCGGAGATCATCCAAGCGGATCTGCTGACACTTTTA
>JAJTYZ010000047.1 GCA_021463515.1 Chthoniobacterales bacterium
GATAAGTGCACAGCAGCTTTTGTCCGGTGGGGACATATTACTGGCTGTTTGGTTGGCGGGAGGGAATAGGATGTTGGTGCGGTATTCCCCGCAGAGCGATGTGCAGTGGCATTCCGTCACCGTGCGCCCTAGCGTCCAACCAGCAAAAAACGTTCAGATGGCGGTGTCTGAGACTTTCGCCTTTGTCATGCGCGATGATCAATTGATGGCGATGCAGCTGGCGGATGGTCAGGATGTGGTGCTCCCGTTGACGTCACGTGGTTTGAAAGATATAGCGGCCCGTGGGGCGCGGTTGGCTTTGTTAGATAGGGACGGTATTCATTTTTACGGGTTGCCAGATTTCGCGCCCCTAGGAGATGCAGGGGTGTTGCCAGCGAATTTGGAATCTGTGGCCTTGTTGGACGAGGACGCTCTTGTGGGGGCGGCGGCGGATGGTTCTGTGTGGGTGTGGCGTTCGAGTTGGGCGCGGCTGGACATTCCTGAGAATGTACTTGTTCGCGAGGTCTCCGGTGGCCGCGATGGAACTTTTTGGGCTTTACAGGAAACATCGAGCGGTGCGTTTTCCATTGCGCAATACAGCCCCGAAGAGGGCAAGTTGGCGGAGTGGGTGCCACAGGTCGAGGATGGGAAAGTCGTCGCTATTTCGGGCTCTCCCGATAGCGATAGCTTTGTGGCGTCACTTGTTCTCCCCGATGTTCAACGCACGGTCGCCATTCGTCGAAAGAAGGACGGCGGTGGTTGGGAGTTTGTTTTTGATAAAAAAATTACGGCCAGCTCCGGCTTTGGCTGGGCCAATGGAAAACTCGTAGCGTCCTCGGCTGAATTGCCCGAAGAACTCAAAGTCAACCTTGCTGAGAATCCCCTCGACCCTTCCGTACCGCGCACGCTTACATTGCGTGCGGTGGCGAATGACACGGGCACGGGATTGTCCACGACCGATGGGCTTCCGCTCTTGCACATCACCGAGCAAGCCGGCTTTGGGCGTGTGATGCTGTTGCGCGGGGAAACTCCCAATACCGCCCGCTTTTTTCAAGGTGATGGAGCGTGCGTCGAGGAATACCAAGTATCGGGCCTCGATGACATCATTTCATTTGATGCAGGCACGATTGAAATGACGGGCATGGGCGAAGCACCATCCCCGCCTCCTGTGGAGCCGGGCGAGGAGTAAGCGCGAAGGTGCGGAAGCGTGTCGGGTGCTTGGGGAACGGGGTGGGTGGCCGACGGGATTCGAACCCGCAACAACCGGAATCACAATCCGGGGCTCTACCATTGAGCTACGGCCACCATTGGGAACCAAAAACTTTAACGGAAGACAGCCCGCAACGTCAATTGTGAGAACGTTAAAAAAACAATCAATCGCCGGGTGTCATGAATCTTGGCGCAACGACTACCCCGCTTCGGTGTCATCTTTCATTGGCGCAATACGTCACCCTGCAATAAAATCTCGCGTGGCCTTTCAAAGCATTGACACCCTCGCGAGGTCGTAGCATCCTCTGCTTCCCGTTTAAGTGCATTACGAATGCTCCAACGGCCAACAACCAACCAAAGATACTTTTCTCCGCCATGAACGAGCCCAAAAAAGAAACAGTCCGCATCGTCCTTCCTCCAAATCGCGATGGTAACCCCGGTGCCGCCAATCCGCGTGAAGCTGCCATGATCAATCTACCACCGAAACCCATTCCCGCCGCAGCGGGTGCGCCACCAACTATGCCTACACCGCCTAAACCTTCTATCCCGCCCGCACCAGGTGCGGCCATTCCGCCGAAGCCCCCGGGAATAGCTCCCACCCCGAAACCACCTATTCCTGCACCTACCGGCGCACCGACGATCCCGTCTGCGTCGGCAGCCCCTGCTTCTGGTGCCCCAAAACCTCCGATACCTCCGGCACCAGTCGGAGTTATTCCTCCTCCATCTTCTACCGTGGCACCCAAACCACCCGCGCCCGCAGCACCGACTTTATCTGCTGCTGTGCCTAAGCCACCTGTGAGTGTCGCCCCTGCACCTTCCGCAGCCCCTGTAAAACCCGCAGCTCCCGCACCTGCGACACCTAAGCCTTCCGTTGCCGGTCTGACGTCTATTAAACCCGGAAGCGCTCCTTCTACAGGTAAGAAAGAAACAGCGAAGGTCACGGTTGCACCGACATCTCGCCCACCCCAAGCTACGGTCAAGCTAACTCAAGATGCACCTGCTGCTAAACCCGTAGCAGACATTAAACCTGAAGCGAAAGCGGTATCGCCCGCTCCAGCCGGAGAATCCGCAGACCAACTCACAGGCGTGTTGGCTATTGCCGCCGCCCTCGTTGCTCTTGTCGCCTTGGGTGTGCAACTTTGGACATTCCTTTAATCCTCAATTCCCAAAAAATAAATCATGGCCAGTGCTCATATCCTGCAACTCAATGACAGCAATTTTGATTTCGAAATCAACAAAGCCACCGTTCCGGTTCTCGTAGATTTCTGGGCACCGTGGTGCGGCCCTTGCCGAATGATTGCACCCGTCCTTGATAAGATCGCCGATGCGTTAAGCGACACGGCTCTTATTGCCAAAGTCAATGTGGATGAGTCTCCGGGCGTCGCCAGTCGCTACCGCGTACAATCCATCCCCACGCTTTTGTTTTTCAAAAACGGCGAAGTCCGCGAGCAAGTTGTCGGCCTCCAAGGTGAAGCCGATCTCAAAGCACGGCTGACAGCTTTGATGTAAAACGCATAAGTGATGCTTCTTCGATCTAGTTTTGGCTTAGACGCCATTCATTTTGAGGGGACAGTTTCTCACAAACACTTTTTTGCGCCTATGGCGTTGCCGGTAATGGTGTCGGCGATGAAAAGTTTATGACTCCGGGCTTGGTGCCTGCAGATTGGATGACCGCATGGATTTGATTCTCCATGACACGCTCCGCTTCTTTAATCGCGAGTTTGTTGTTTTCAGCAATATGCTTAGCCTGATTTCTTAGTTCATTGATCACCTGATCACGCTCTTCTTTGCTCATGTGATTCCACCAGCCATTTTGCTCATATTCTGTTTTGAAGTCCGTCATTTCAAAAGCCAGCAGCTTTGCCGGCGGAAAACTCACATCCACCGTTTGATTTTTTGAATTGAAATTCACGATGAATGCCGAGGCTTTCAGGTCAAAACCGTAAGAGGCCGTAAATGTTCCTCTCGGTTTTATAATTTTCTCACTTCCCCACCACGTGTGTTTCCATTCGAGATTTTGAATCGAATCATTTTTAAATACGATCCATTCCCTTACTTCGTGGCCGGGTTCAATGACAGTAATATTATCCACCATTACCCTCGGCCTGATATCGAAAGCCTCCGCAATTTTATCCACGGTGTATTTTATGGTTCTCTCCGCACTATTCACGAATAAGGGAAGCGCTAATGCGACGATAAGAATCGCGAGAGCAAAAGCCCACTTGATGGGATGGGCGGCGATCCAACGCATGGGGTTCATGGTGGAGTGCAAAGGGAGGCTATCCCAATTTTTTCTCCACGAGTGCTTCGAGTTTGTAAATGTCCTCGGTGAATTTACGAATGCCTTCGGAGAGTTTGTCTCCGGCCATGGCATCTTCATTGAGCATCCAGCGGAAGCCTTTTTCATCGAGGCTGATTTTCTTGGCGTCGGAGGCTTTGGCATCTTCCACGCAAAGCTGCCGTTCAACCGGTGCCTCGGATTTGCTTAATTCTTCCATCAGCTCGGGACTAATCGTAAGTAAATCGCATCCCGCAAGCGCGAGGATTTGTGAGGTGTTACGAAAACTGGCACCCATCACTTCGGTCGGATAATCGAACTTTTTGTAATAGTCGTAAATGGTCCGCACGGATTGCACACCCGGATCCTCTGCACCGCGATAGTCCTTCCCGGTTTTTGCTTTAAACCAATCGTAAATGCGGCCTACGAAAGGCGAGATGAGTTTCGCACCCGCTTCCGCTCCAATAATGGCCTGCGGCAGGGAAAATAGCAGTGTGAGGTTGCAGTTGATGTCTTCTTTTTGCAGCTCCTTCGCCGCCTGAATGCCTTCCCATGTGGAAGCAATTTTAATGAGGATGCGCTCGCGCGGAACGTTGCGCCTTTCATAAAGCCCAATAATTTTCCGTGCCTTCTCGATGGTGGCAGGCGTGTCGAAAGAAAGCCGCGCATCCACTTCCGTCGAAACGCGCCCGGGAACAATTTCGAGAATTTTTACGCCAAAAAGCGTGAGGAGATCATCCACGATGTCGCGAATGAGTTGATCACGCGGTACACCGGAGTTGCGAAGATCTGTCACGGATTTGTCGAGGAGCGGCGTGTAATCGGTATTGCTGGTGGCTTTGTAAATCAGCGACGGATTGGTGGTGGCATCTTGAGGTGCAAATTGGCGGATGTTTTCAAAATCCCCGGTGTCCGCAACAACGGCAGTGAATTTCTTGAGCTGTTCGAGTTGATTCATGATGAACCTTAAACTAAGGCACCATGCAGGGATTCGCAAGGGAACGCCTCAACGATCACGCGTCAAGGCCGCACCCACAAAACCACGAAAGAGTGGATGTGCCGCTTGCGGACGCGAACGGAATTCGGGGTGGAACTGACACGCGACAAACCACGAATGATCGCGCAATTCGATGATTTCTGCCAGCGTGCCATCGGGCGATGTTCCGGAAACAATGAGTCCGCGATTTTCCATTTCTTCGCGATACTTCATGTTGAATTCGTAACGATGACGATGTCGCTCTTCGATTTCGGTCGTGCCGTAAAGTTGATGAGCGCGTGAGCCTTCTCGTAGTAGACACGGATAAGAACCCAGCCGCATGGTGGCACCTTTGTCGGTCACATTTGTTTGTTCTTCCATGAGGTAAATCACCGGATCGGGCGTTGTCGGATCAAACTCCGCACTGTCCGCCTTCAGAAGGTCACAAACACCACGGGCAAATTCTACCACCGCAACCTGCATCCCGAGGCAAATGCCAAGGTAAGGCGTGCCCGTTTTACGAGCGTAATGAGCCGCTGCAATTTTCCCTTCAATCCCACGATCTCCAAATCCCCCGGGAACAAGAATGCCATTAACACTGTGCAAATGATTTTCCGCCCCGTCTTCCATTTCGAGATCGGCAGCGTCTACGAGCACGAGATCAATCCCGCAATTATGAAAAGCACCCGCGTGGGTGAGGGATTCGTATATGCTTTTGTAGGCGTCTTGCAGTTCAATGTATTTGCCCACGACGGCGATGGAGACGCGTTGCTTGGGATTTACCACGCGCTCGACAAAGTTGGCCCAGTCCGCCATTTGCGCCGGTTTTGTTTCCAGTCGAAGAGTCTCGCAAACGGCCGTGTCGAGGCCTTCCTTTTGCAGCATGAGCGGGAATTCGTAAATGGAATGAGGAACGTCGAGTGCTTCAATAACGGCGCGTTTTGGAACATTACAAAACATGGAAAGCTTCCCGCGCAAATCGTCATCCAGCGGATATTCAGAGCGTGCAATAACGACTTTGGGTTGCAAACCAATCTCGCGGAGTTTGGCGACGCTTTGCTGCGTGGGCTTTGTCTTTAGCTCGCCGGCGGCTTTGATAAACGGGACGAGTGTGACGTGAATTAGCAGGGCATTTTCTTCGCCAACTTCGAGGAGATATTGACGAATAGATTCGAGAAATGGGAGGCCTTCAATGTCCCCCGTGGTGCCCCCGATTTCAATGATGGTCACATCAGTGCCCTCTTGGGCTGTAAGTTCGGCAATCCGTGCTTTAATTTCATCGGTGACATGGGGAATCACCTGCACCGTTTTGCCGAGGTAATCCCCGCGACGTTCGCGAGCGAGGACATTTTCATAGACCTGTCCACTCGACATGCTGTTACGACGGCTAAGAATGCAGTTGGTGAAACGCTCGTAGTGGCCGAGATCGAGATCGGTTTCAGCACCATCATTGAGTACATAGACTTCTCCGTGCTGGTAAGGACTCATGGTGCCTGGGTCCACATTGAGATAGGGATCGAGTTTTCCCAAAGTGACGCTGAGCCCGCGGCTTTCCAAAAGGGTGCCAAGAGAGGCGGCGGCGAGACCTTTCCCGAGGGAGCTGACGACGCCACCTGTGACAAAGACTGTTTTCATGATTTGTTTTTTTCGCGGCGCAGAGCTTGTGCTGCCTTGGCCAAGTCCTCCGGAGCATCCACCCCGATCGAACCTCGCCGCACCATTATTACTCCAATTTCCACCCCATTTTCCAGTGCCCGTAATTGTTCGAGCTTTTCCGCTTTCTCCAAAGGCGTCGGTTTCCAACGCACAAAGTCCAAGAGCACTTTGCGCCGGTAGGCATAAATGCCCTGATGCCGCAGATAGCGTACGCTTTTTTCATCATCCCGATTGAACGGAATCGCACTTCGCGAAAAATACAAAGCGCGGCCATCGCGAGCGACGACGACTTTGACGACATTGGGGTTGTAAATGTCTTTCATATCGGTCACGGGATTGGCTGCTGTAGCCATTTCGCGCAGGGGATTGTCGAGAAGTTCTCGCGCCAGACGATCAATGGTCGCCGACGCAATATCCGGCTCGTCGCCTTGGACATTGATAATGATCCGCGCCTTGGGAAGCTTCGCGGCAACTTCCGCCAGTCGGTCTGTTCCCGTAGGGTGCCGCGTGGAAGTGAGCGTTACCTCGGCGCCGAAATCAAACGCGACTTCGGCGATGCGCATGTCGTCGGTAGCAATGATGACTTGATCCACCAATTTCGCTCGTAAAGCACGCTCCCACACGTGTTGCACTAGCGGTTTTCCATGCAATAACGCAAGCGGCTTTCCCGGGAAGCGCGTGGAGGCCCAGCGGGCAGGAATGATGGCGGTTACGGTGGACATGCCGTCTCCTTCAAAATCCACTCCGCCGCTGCGGGAGCATTCGCCACAATGGCATTGGCTCCGCAATCCAAATGATCCAATCCGTAGCCCGTTTTTACGAGTACGGTGCGCAGTCCTGCATTCTTTCCGCATTCAATATCCGTGCCGCGATCGCCCACGAAAAAAGAGTGTGCGAGATCAATCCCATAGTCGCGTGCAGCCTCTTCAATCATGCGTGGTGAGGGCTTGCGGCGATCGCTCGGATGTGATGGCGGGCTGTCATCGTAGTACGTCGTCGTGATGGTGGCGGGGCGGAGCTGACGCATCACTTCTGCCTGGGTGAGGTTAAAATCCTCTTTGGTAAAATAGCCGCGCCCAATGCCGCTTTGGTTCGTAATAATAAAGAGGGAAAATCCGGCTTTTTCCAGTTGGACAAGTGCCTCTGGTGCTCCGGTGATCACGTGGACTTGCGAGGGTTTGGAGCAATAGTTGACCTCGTGAATAAGCGTGCCGTCGCGATCAAAAAAAACAGCAGGGCGATTAGCGGGCATGATGTTGAAAACTGGAGAGAAGTTCGTCGGGACGCACCGTGGCCGTACCTAATTTTCCCACAACCACCCCGCTTGCATGATTCGCAATTTCTGCCGCCTCAACGGGAGCCGCTCCGGCGCACAAGGCGAGCGTGTAAAGTGCGATAGCCGTATCGCCGGCACCGGAAACATCGAAGACCTCGTGGGCACGGGTGGGGGAGTGATGCCGCACGCCTTCCTGCGTGATGAGAAGCATTCCTAGCTCGCTCAGCGTGATGAGCAATTGCTCGGCCTTCCATTGTGAGAGCAAAACTTCAGCGACATGGAACAGCGGCTTATCTTCCAGCGGATGAGGTGCCGGTTCGCTCCATGGAATCCCCGCCGCCGCGAAGGCCTCATGCCGATTGGGTTTCACCACCGTCGCGCCTAGCCATGGCAGCGGATTATTGGGATTCGGATCCACAGCGACGATGCAGTTGGCTTGTCGAGCGCGTTGAATAATTTGCGAGGCGAGATCGGCATCTAAAAGACCTTTTCCATAATCTTCTAAAATGACCGCATCCGCCTGCGGCAATGTCTGTTCTAAAGCATCGAGAAGAGCCATCCGTTCCGCGTGTTCGGGTGCTTCAATTAACTCCCGATCTACGCGCACTACCTGCTGTGTGCGGGCAATAATGCGCGTCTTTACCGTCGTCGGTGCTTTCGCTCGCGTAACCACTGCACTTGTTTCAATGCCGCCCGCCTCCAACAATTGCCGCAGTCGTCCCCCTGCCGCATCGTCGCCGGTCAAACCCAAAACGCCTGCATGTGGAGTGAACTCTCGCAAATTGCGGGCCACGTTAGCGGCACCGCCGGGATAAAAAGTTTCTCGATCCACTGCTACCACGGGAACTGGTGCTTCGGGAGAAATGCGCGACACACGCCCCCAGATAAATTCGTCCAACATAAGATCACCCGCAGCCAATACGCGACGCCCTGACATCCTCTCGGTGATTTCCTGGACACGTTGGGCGGTGAGAACTTGTTCCATGCAGGGTTCTTTTTATGCTTTATCTTGGCGTGTGCCCAAGTGAAATATGTTAGAAACTATTGCCGTGCGATTTTCTGTCTTCCTTTTCCCGTTCTTAGCCGCCTCCATTTGCGTGGCCGCACCAAAGCCGCCGCAGCAAATTGACCTCAGCCAATTTCCGGCGGACACCATCGAGAATGTTGTCGTTCCCGTGCCAAGTGAAATTTTTGCTGTTCTTGATAAATTGGGAAATCCTAACTGGCGTACGGAGCTTGGGCCGAAAAATACTTACGCTGCCACAGCGGACCGTGCGCAAATTGCTCTGCTTCTCGGTACCGTGATTGCCGATGGCTTCGTCGCCGTAGAGGCCGAGGATAGTGAGCGTGTGAAGGAAATCGGACGCAATGTCCTCACGCTTGCCGAGGCGATCAATGTCCGAAAATCCGTCGTTTCTCGCAGTAATAGCATTATTGAAAAAGCCGACCGCCGCGAATGGAATGCTGTCCGCCGCGAATTTGACGGCGCCTTGCACGATGTGAATCAGGCCATGGTGGAACTTAACGACGGACAGCTGGCGCAATTGGTGAGCTTAGGCGGGTGGCTTCGCGGTACCGAGGCTCTCACTTCTATTGTGCAGCAAAAGTACTCCCGCGATCGTGCGGAGCTTCTCTACCAGCCGCTGCTTCTAGATTATTTTAGTCAGCAATTAGCCGAAATGGGCTCGCGTCTGCGGCGTTACCGCTTAGTTGGCGAAGTCGAGGAGGCCGTAGGACGCATGGGGCCACTGATTAAAAAGTCTTCCAGCAATGACATCACTCCGGAAACGGTGGCGGAAATCAATGCCATCACCGCGAAAATGGTGCAACGCATTCGTGCTAAAGCCGGCTAATTCCTATGAAACGCTACGCTCTTCGCTTTTTTTCTGTGGGTTTGCCGGTTGCTTTAGCCGCTTTATTTTTCGTCACGTCTCCCGCGTTTGCCTACGTGAACGATGCACTCTCCTTTGCCTACGAAGCGGCCAATCCCTATGCGCAGCAAGGGTGGCTTATTCGTGAAGATGCGTGGGGTGGCGACCTTGGAGCAGGTGATAAAAAAGCAGTCACAGCACAGCTTTTCCGCGGCAATCGTTATATGTTTTTCCTAGCAACCGATGTTGAAACCGCCTCACTGCGCGTGAACATTTACGATAGCGAAGGCAAGCTCGCCGAATCGAAATCTTGGCAACGCGGGCGCTTTGCGTTTGCAGAAGTTCGTCCTCGAGCGACGGGAACCTATTATGCCATCGTGGAAGTTCTTTCGTCTCCGGAAGAACGAACCGGCTGGGCTTTGGTTTATGGATTTCGCCAGTGAATGACGAGATGATGGAGACAACGACGCTCCATTTTGACAATGCCCGCGCTGCCGCTGCGCTTTATCACAACGATGAACGGCTCCTGCGTGAAATGGAGCAGACCTTGGACGTGCGCATTGCTTCTCGCGAAGGATGGATTCGTATCGAAGGTGAAAAAGGAAAGATCGAGCGTGCAGCTCAGGTGTTCACGCGCTTGGACGAAGTGCGTCGTTCGGGCGCTCCCATCGCTCATCAGGAATTTCGTTATGCCCTGCAATCCGCCGAAAATGGTGCTGAGCTCAAACAATTAGCCGCCGAACGGATTGTGTGTTCACCACGCAAACCTCCCGTTGTTCCCAAAACCCCCGGTCAACGTGATTATGTCCAAGCCATTCGCACCCACGATGTCGTCTTTGGTGTCGGCCCTGCGGGAACGGGCAAAACGTATCTTGCTATGGCCATGGCTGTCGCGGCTTTAAAACGCGAGGAAGTCAGCCGTATCGTTCTTACGCGTCCGGCTGTCGAAGCGGGGGAAGCATTGGGTTTTTTACCCGGTGCGCTCGAAGACAAAATCCTTCCCTATTTGCGCCCGCTTTACGATGCGCTTTACGACATGTTGGAGACGGATGAAATCCAAAAGTATATGGATCGCGGCATCATTGAAATTGCACCGCTCGCCTACATGCGCGGTCGAACGCTTAACCATTCGTTTGTCGTTCTTGATGAAGCGCAAAACACAACGGCGGAACAAATGTTTATGTTCCTCACGCGTCTCGGACATGATTCCCAATGTGTGATCACCGGTGACAGCACGCAAGTGGACCTCCCGCGCAATAAATGCTCAGGACTCCTCGAAGCTGTGGAAATTTTACGCGACGTCAAAGGCATTGATATTCGCGCTTTGAGCCAACGCGATATTGTGCGACATCCGCTCGTCCAAGCCATCATCAACGCCTACCAACACCATCGTGAAAACGACGATTCTTTACCATCATGACTAAACCAACACTCCTTGTTCTCGCCGCAGGTATGGGCAGCCGCTACGGCGGATTAAAGCAACTCGATCCTGTGGGACCCAATGGAGAAACACTCCTCGATTATTCCGTACTCGATGCCTGCCGTGGTGGATTTGATCGCGTTGTCTTTCTCATCCGCCATGACATTGAACGCGAGTTCCGTGAAAAAATCGGATCGCGCTACGAAGGTCAGGTGGCTGTGGATTATGCTTTTCAGGAATTAACCGCGCTCCCGGGCGGTTTTGTTCCGCCCACCGGTCGAACAAAACCATGGGGCACAGCACATGCAATTTGGTGCGCTCGTGATGTGATTGATGCACCTTTTGCCGCGATCAATGCCGAT
Organism: Chthoniobacterales bacterium; assembly: GCA_021463515.1. Taxonomy (GTDB): domain Bacteria; phylum Verrucomicrobiota; class Verrucomicrobiia; order Chthoniobacterales; family JACTMZ01; genus JACTMZ01. The sequence continues at coordinate 11,028 of JAJTYZ010000047.1, forward strand.
GATTTTTATGGCGCAGATGCCTTTGCTCAAATGGGAAAATTTCTTTCCTCCACTTCAACAACCGCAGCACCGGCGCACTTTAGCATGGTGGCTTATCGCCTCGGCAAAACCCTGAGCGAACACGGAACTGTGGCTCGCGGAATTTGTGAGGTGGATGCCGAGAGGTTTCTCGCAACGGTGGAGGAGTTAACGGACATTGCCCCGCGCTCGGATGGTACGATTGCATCGGGCGAGCGCACCTTTGCACCGAAAACGCCCGTCTCCATGAATTTTTGGGGATTCACTCCGCAGGTGTTTTCTTTGCTCGAACAATCTCTCATTCATTTTCTCGCACAGCATGGCGCAAGCGAGAAAACCGAATACTACATCCCCACGGCCGTCGCCGATATGATCATCGCAGGAACGGCGCGTGTCCGCGTGCTTACAACGGATAGCGCATGGTTTGGAATGACCTACCGCGACGATCGCCCTCGTGTGATAGAGAGTATTAAAAAACTCGTCGCAGCCGGTATCTACCCCGCCGCGAGCACTTAAGCTTCTTTGCGGTGATCGTTGCGACGAGTGAATTCGCCGTGTTTATCGCAGCTGCAACTCCGCAACCTGCTCATTAACAAAACCGCGCACCTGAGCACCTCGTTGCTCAAAAGTTATCACGACAGCACCTGCTTCAGTCTGATCAAAAATGACAGCTTTTGTTGCTTCCAATCGCTTACGCAAAGCCACTTCATCGAATTTTTCCCGAAACGCATCTTGCGGTGCCAGAACAACAACTCGTGGCTGCACCATTTTGAGAAATTCTTCCGTGGCAAAAATATCTTTGCCATGACGTCCAAGCACGAGGATGTCGCTGGGCAGTTCTTGGGAGTATCGCTGCATCAAAGCATCCTCTGTAACCACACCGGAGTCGGACATAAGAAGTACGCGAAAACCCTGTACTTCCGCAGCGACGACAATGGCCTGATCATCCGCCGTACGAGCGGTATCATGAGAATTTGGAAAAAGAATACGCGCAACGGTATTTTTTCCTATGCGATGGATGTCCCCGGGCAAAGCAATGGATTTTGGAAATCCGAGATCACGCAATGCTGCATGGAGTGTTTTGCGTGTTGAAGAGCGGTCTCGTAATGCAGAATCCAAAATTCGCCGCGGGCGCGTCTCCGCGAGGCAAAACATGGCACCTCCGGCATGGCCGACATCGCCATGCGTAATCACAAGAGCATCAAGCCGCCCAATCCCCGCCGTTCGTAATCCAGGCTCCACAATTTTCGAAAAGTCATTTCGACTCCCCGTGTCAAACAGCCACGCCTGTTGACGTGTGCGTAAAAGTTGCGCTCCCCCTGATCCGACATCGAAAACGGTGAGCTTCGCCGGTGGCTGCATCCACCCGGGCAGCATGTAAACGTAGGAACCCGGCAAAGCCGCCGTCCCTTGTACGACGGCGAGGAGTAGTGAGGCCAATCCCCAGTTGGTGTTGTTGAAAACAGCCGCCAGCCACAAGCTCACCGAGCCTCCTAAAAGCGAGAGCATGGCGACGGCTAAAATGGCAAAGGCTAAGGGAACGGAGAGTAAATTTGCAGGAATGGCGAGTATCGGCAGAAGATGAAAAAAGAAGGCTGTCAGTGGCAAACTCCCCAACCACGCCGCTGTCGAAACACCCAAGGTCGCCGCTAATTCTTGTCCGCTATGGGCCGCAAATTTTTGCCGCCGCGTATAAAGCTTGCGCGGTAAAAATGGGTCCGGTCGCAATCGCACGACAAGGAAGTTTTGCAGAGCGGGCGAGAGTAGAAAAATGGCGGCAACAATGGAAAATGAGAGAAGGAATCCCGGTAAGAAGAGCTGATTCGTGTCCCATGCAAGTAGTAAAAGTGCCGCCGCAGCGAGGCTGTTGGCTGGCGTGTTGATGCGATCAAGGAGCAGGCCGCCGAAGGCGACCGAAATCATGACAGCCGCTCGTAAACTCGGGGGAGATGCTCCCGTGACGAGGGAATAAAAAAACAACAAGGGTACAATGATGAACACGGACTTACGTCGCGAGACGCCCAAGGGACGCAGCAATGTCCAGAGCAACAAGGCAAACATACCGACATGGAGTCCACTCACGCTGAAAAGATGAAAGGTTCCCGTTTGTCGAAACGCATCGGCAAATTGGTCCGAAGCATTTTCATGTACGCCCAAGGTAATGCCCGCTACCAAAGCGCGAAGTGCAGGTGCTTCTTCAACACCGATGCCAAGAGTTTTCAACATCCATCCTCGTGTAACTAAAGCGGCGTTCTTGATGCTCGAACCGGCATGGCGTGTGAGTAATTCTGCGTTGTTAGAGCGTCCGTGCATTTCCAAAAATACACCCTGTCGCGCCAGCCAGTCCGCCACATCAAACTCGCCCGGATTGCGTGCGGCGGGCGGGTGCTGAACATCTCCATCTATGCGCCAGCGATCCCCATAGGATGCCGTTTTATCGGACGTCCAGCGCACGAGAATTTCGGTGACAAAGGGAATCTCATTTTCTTCAAGTTTCCAACGCTCCGTACGCATACGGCACCGCCATGTTTTGCTGTCGTTGGCACTTGCGAGCAATGCCGGTTCATCTACAAGCACACCGGTTACCTGCACCGTACGTGGTTCCGCAATCATGGTATGAGCCCATACGCGGGCGGGATTGCTTTGCCATTGCCATGTATGCACGACGCCAAAAACACAGGCAGCGGCAATCCATAGCCCCACCCGCCCTCTGCGGCATGGAGCAAGGCAAAGTCCCAAGATGGCAAGAGCCAGTAACAGACGGGGATCGGGAGAAAATTTGTCAGAAATTCCTATCCCCAAGACGACAAAAAGTGCCACGCCGACCAAGGGCAAACGGGGAAATGTCTTGGGGAGCATGGGAGCTTTTTACTGACCTTAAGCGATGACGGCAATGTTACTGACCGCAGAATTTTAAGAGTACCAATTCGGAGATTTTTCCTTCCTTAAAATAAAATCGCACCGCACCATCGAGGCCACGCAAATCCTGCGGGACGCCGCAGCTTGCGCGTCGCGAATGAATTTGATGTAGCCCGGGCTGAGAGCGGTGGTAAGGAATTCCCCACGCTTCTACGAGATGACATGTCGCACACTGCTGTGCAAAGAAATCCTCAACCTCGGTCCGCTCCATGACTCCGTATGTAATATCGCCCAGCAGCTCCGCCGCTTCGTAGTCAAAAGAATCCAAGGGATAAACTCCTCGTAGCGGCAATTTCTCTCGGTGCAAACGCCAAGTGCCTACACGAATCCGTGCATCGTGCCCTGCCATACGATTGCGAAACGACAGGGTGTTTAGCGACAGAACGAGCAGCGAGGACACCCCGGCATCTAACGTTACAAAGACATGATCCTGATTTTCCGGACGCTTCGGAGATTCAATTTCAAACTTCACCACCGAGCCAACCACACGCGTCAACGGTGTTGAGGGGAAGGCAACTCCGTGAAGCTGGGCGGATGACGAGCGGCGTTTATTGATTGGAAAAAGGACTGTAGAGGTTGTCTTCGTAAGCGGAGTTAAAAAAGGTGTCTGCCTGCGGTGGTGCGTAAGCAAAAGGCGCCTCAAGCACATTGCGATCATCGGTAAAATACGGATGGTTCTGATTCACCGCTTTCGTTCCCTTGGTGAAATAGCCATAGGAGCGTTGCATATAATTGATCACTGGTGCCGGTGTGCCCGCTTTACGTAGTGTGGCAATATCCGCATTGCTTAAATTGTAAGCTTTGCGCGTACTTTCCATGTAACTCACAAGGCCAGGCCCGGGAACACCCTTTTGCGCCGCTTCAGCCACCTGGGTTACGCTGAGCGGACGCCCCGTGCGCACTTTAAGAATGGTCGCCTCCGAAACACCGTGTGAGGTAAAAGAATCGAGAATTTTGGCATCCACTTGAGGCGTCGTTTGCGTGGTGGCACACCCCGCAAAAGCAAGGAGGACGGGAAGAAAAAGGAAGGTTCGTTTCAACATGCCCGCATCCTGTCCGAGTCCTTCGCCTCAAGCAAATAAAATGGAAGGAATGAATTTGAAATCCTGACTGTGCTGGAAGCGATGGGAGAAAATCACGAGTGAGGAAGAAGCGTTGACTGGTTTTGTGGTGTGCGAAAGGCTGGTGATTTATGGCGAGAATTCTTGTGGCGATGTCAGGCGGGGTGGATAGCTCGGTGGCGGCGTTGCTGCTGCGTGAGCAGGGACATGAGGTGGAGGCAGCTTACATGAAAAATTGGATGGCGGAATGGAATCCGCTTGGGGAGTGTCCGTGGGAGCAGGATGTGGCGGATGCGCGGGCCGCAGCAGAGATGTTGGGAATTCCGTTCCGCGTGGTGAACTTTATTGAGGATTATCGTGAGCGGGTTGTGGATTATTTGCTGAAGGGTTACGCGGAAGGAGTCACACCGAATCCGGATGTTTATTGCAATCGTGAAATAAAGTTCGGCGTTTTCCTCGATTTGGCGCGTCAGGAAGGTTTTGATGGTATTGGCACGGGGCATTATGCGCGAATCGTCGAGGAGACGGATGGCGAACGCGCTATTTTGGAAGGTCGAGATTCGGGGAAAGACCAGTCGTATTTTTTGGCGATGTTACGACCATCCCAAATGGCATCTGCGTGGTTTCCGGTAGGAGATTTTCTTAAAAGCGAGATACGAGCAAAGGCTGCAGAGGCTGGATTACCGACGGCGGCAAAGAAGGATAGTCAGGGCATTTGCTTTATTGGCAAAGTGCGCATTCAGGATTTTTTGAAGGAATATCTTCCAGAAGCTCCCGGGTTGATTGTTGATCTCGCGGGTCGTGTGTTGGGAGAACACCGCGGCTTGCATAATTATACGTTGGGGCAAAGACGCGGAATTCGTGTGGCTTCTCCGGAGTCTCATACGGCTTATGTCGTGGTGGAAAAGCGCATGACAAGTAATGAACTGGTCATTGGCTATGACCGCCCCGATACGGCGGGGCTGTATGCCACGCAGGCGATATTGACCCATCTCAGCATGGCGGGAACTCGCCAACCGGCGGATGAAGCGGAGATTGATGCACGTGTGCGTTACCGCGCTCCGCGTGTGCATATTCGTTGGAAACGAGGCGATGAGAACACGGCGAGGATTGAGTTTGTCGAACCACAACGGGCTTTGGCACCCGGGCAAATATGTGCGCTTTACGAGGGCGAGCGACTTTTGGGTGCGGGGGTATTTGCGCAGATTGGTGGAGAAGCGTCCGATGGTTGATGCTTTTCTACGGAATCAATGATGCCCTATCCTGCATGGATGACTCGATTGAAAGAGTGGTTTCTGGAACGTGTTTTCGAGCCATCCTTAGATTTTGTGCGGCGTTGGTGGCATGAAGCGACCGCACCTATTTTATGGAGTGAATACGAGCCGATATGGAAAACGATCTCGCAGCGTGTTTTGCTGTGGATTCCTCCCGTCGCGTTTGTCGTTGTACTTGTTGGGAGCGTGTCGCTTTATTTTTTTATTCAATGGCGAGCAACGGACCTTACGGCGAAGGCTTTGGAAAATGTACGACGTGAAAATTTGTCCATGGCATGGCTGCAAATTCGATCCGCCGAAGGCATGCGCTCCGATCTTCCGGAGATTCAACGTGCAAAAATTTTAATACAAAGTCGAATGGACCGCCCAGCGGCACTTCCCATGTGGGAAATGCTGGCGACGAAGGGAAAGTTGTCAGCAGAAGAAATTAAGGAACGTGCCCGCCTTGCGATGCTTGTAGGAACCGATGAACAGTTTCTCGCCGCCGTGACTGCTTTGGAGCAAAGCGGAGATGCCATTAGTGCCTCGGGATTTCGGGCGACGCGATTAATAAGGAAGGGCGATTTGTCGTCTTCGATTGAGCAGGCACGGAAGGCGGCAGCCTCGGGCGAGCCTTCGCGGCAGATGGATTTATTGCGCGTGCTGCTCATGAGTTATGGGCCGGTGCTAAAAAAGCGCGGGGGCGTGATGCCTGGGAGTGCTGATGCCAGCCGCGAAATCATAGAATTGGTAGATCAGCTGCAAGGAACCCCTCTGCAAGACGAAGCTATCGCGATGGCCTTGCAGGATTTTATTCCGCCGAAGGACAAAGCCCACGCTTGGGGCACCGCCGCCTTACAGGATTTATCCTTGAAGAATCCGGCTCTGCTTAGGGCGGCTCACGTGATGATCGCCAATCGCGAGGGCAAACCGCGTGACTATTATGAAAAGTTGCTGCCGGTATTTGAAACTGCAGATGCCATTCAAAAAGCCCGCTTTGCACATTGGATGAGTCGGTATCAAATGTGGGGCGAAATTTTGCAGCTTATTGATCCCGAGGAAGCCGAACGCGACCCCGCAGCTTTTCAACAACGCGGACAAGCCTTAGCTCAAAAAGAACAGTGGCAGGATTTAGTTTTCCTGACGGGCGTGGCGCCGCAGAACTTTTCATCCTTGCGTTTGGTCTTGCGTGGCCTTGCTTTGAAGCGGCTTAAAAGGCTGGAACTCGCAAGAAATGCCTTTGCGGATGCGGTGACTGCGGCGGGTAAAGACGGCACCTTGGATGTAACATTACGAGCCCTTGACGCCATGGGTGAGGGTGCTGTTGCGGATCCGGTGCTTATTAAATTATGTGCCAATCCCCTGACGACCGACGCCGCTTTCCGTGCGGCGCGTGACCGATTTTCGCGTCAGGGAAAAATAGCAAGTTTAACCGAAGCGTGGATTGCCGCTTTGACCACTGCGCCGGAATTACCCGTGGTGCTTGATTTCAAACGGCGCATGGCTTTATTGGAAGGCCGCGACGTGCCACTTGAAGAAACGGCGGCGGCTGTGGATGCGGCACCGATTGATGTGCTCATGCGATTCACCCATGCGCTTAATTTGCTCAAGACGGGAAAAGCTGTAGAAGCTTTGGGCGTTTTTAACGATCGCGATATTATGGCCGAGCAACTTTCACCCAGTGATAAAGTCATTGCCATTGCCATTTTCAAAGCCAATGGAATGAATACACAGGCCGACATTCTGCGCCGTACCCTCGAGCCTAACTTGCTGCAAAAGGAAGAGTTTGCGTTGCTAATGCTTTATTAAACGCCGGCGCATCCGGAAAATTTTCTCTCAATTCCTTTGACATAAGGAGGAGACCTCATTAGGCTATTTGACTCTTTTCATGAAAACATTTTCTGCCAAAGCCGAGGAAGTTCAACGTAACTGGTGGTTAGTGGACGCCGAAAATCAGATTCTCGGGCGTCTCGCTACTAAAGTTGCCAATGTTCTGCGCGGTAAAAATAAAGCGGTCTTCACACCGCATTGCGATACGGGTGATTTTGTCGTGGTAATCAATGCCTCAAAAATTCGGGTGACTGGTAAAAAAACGACGGACAAAATTTACACCAGCTTTTCCGGCTATGTGGGAGGGCACAAATCCGAAAGCTTTGAACACCGTCGCGCCCGTCGCCCGGAACTTCTCATCGAGCGTGCGGTGCGTGGAATGATCCCACACAATCGCCTCGGTCGTGCTCAATATACCAAGCTTAAAGTCTATGCCGGTGCCGAGCATCCCCACGCCGCCCAGCAACCCAAGGAACTGAAAATCGCCTGAATCTTATGTCCGACACACACATCGCCACAGGCCGCCGCCGTACCGCAGTCGCTCGCGCACGCCTAAAATCCGGCTCCGGAAAAATCGAAGTCAACAATCGCGAGTTCCAAGATTATTTTCCCACCACCGCTTTGCAATCTGCTGTTCTTCGTCCACTTGAAATTAGCGGGCGCTCACAAACTGTAGATATTACCCTCGTAACTTCGGGGGGTGGTGCCACGGGACAAGCGGGTGCTGCCAGCCTTGCCATTGCTCGGGCACTTCTTAAGTTCGACGAAACTCTTCGTCCGGAGCTTAAGAAAAATGGATTGCTCACACGCGATCCGAGAATGAAAGAGCGCAAAAAGCCCGGTCGTCCCGGTGCCCGCAAGCGCTTCCAATTCTCAAAGCGTTAAAATTCGTTTTGCTGTTGTTGTTGCGCAGAACCGTAGAACGAGTTTTCCAACTCGTTTTCTTTCGCTATCGCTGCCCTTAATTCCTTAATCTCCCGCGCCATCACCAAAGGCACGGCGAGGCACAAGGTAGTTTGTTACGTATTCGATGACGGCTTCACGCAATGGAGTCACCTTACCTGCATAACCTGTCTTCCGTAGCTTTTCGATATTAGCCTGCGTGAAATACTGGTATTGCGAGCGCAGTGATTCAGGCATTTCTACAAACTCAATCTGCGGGCGACGCCCCAGTGCCTCAAAAATCGGCGTTACCAATTCCAGCCAAGTACGCGCTTCACCCGAACCAATATTATAGAGCCCTCCTGCCTTTTTTTCTTCCGCAAGATGCAATGTCATGGCCACGGCATCTTTGACATAAAGGAAGTCACGCTTTTGGCCGCCGTCGGGAAAATCCGCACGATAGCTTTTGAAAAGCCGCACCTTCCCGGAGTCTTCGATTTGCCGCCATGCCTTACTTACCACGCTGCGCATGTCGCCTTTGTGTTCTTCGTTGGGGCCAAAAATATTGAAGTATTTAAGCCCGACAATGCGGGATAAATACCCCTCCCGTTGCGCCTGGAGATCGAAAATTTGCTTGGAATAGCCATAGGCATTGAGCGGACGCCATGCCGCAAGATCGTCCGACGTATCCTCCATTCCCGCTGCACCATCTCCATAGGTCGCTGCGGAAGACGCGTAAACAAAGCGAGCGTCATTCCACAAGGCCCAGTCTGCCAACTGGCGTGTACAGCAGAAGTTGTTGCGCCATAAATACGCCGCGTCTCGCTCCGTGGTGGATGAGCACGCACCGAGGTGAAACACATGGGTAAAATCTCCAAACGCATCTCTCTGTTGATCGAGGCGCTCATAGAATTCATTGGCTTCCACATAGTCCTCAAATTTCAGAGGGACGAGATTGCGCCATTTGTCGCCCGTGCCGAGTTCATCCACAATGACGATATGGCTTTGATTGTATAGCCGGTTCAACGTGCCAACGAGAACGCTGCCAATGAAACCGGCACCGCCGGTGACAAGGATTCGCTTGTTTCCGGAAAGCGAATGCTGCGGCGTTTCATGCGGCGAGCGTTGGGGAGAGGATTTGCGAGTTGAAGTTTTAGCCATAATCGAAGCGTAAGCATCGCCTCGCATTCGCGCAATCTCTGCGCATTGTCTCGAACGCTCTCATGCCTTAGAGTGTGGGGCATGTTGTCTCCCCATTGGGAAACACGGGGCTTTACTGATCCCGTTGCTGCAAAAAAGCTCGCTCACGAGCTGGGTATTTCGCGCCTGCTTGCGGACCTTTTGGCGGCGAGGCAAATCACCGATCCCGGCGAAGCAGAAGATTTTCTTCACCCACGCCTTGCGTCATTGCCCGATCCTTTGACCACGCCCGGTATGGAAGCTGCGGCACGACGCATTGCCGAAGCTTTGGAAAAACGGGAGACTGTTGTTCTTTACGGCGACTACGATGTGGATGGCGTGACGTCGCTGACGATCGTTCATCGCTTTCTTGCTGCTTCCGGATTGAATGTCAGTTCGTTTCTGCCCTTGCGTGAGTCGGAGGGCTATGGGCTCAGCCGAGAAGGACTTGATCGCGTTTTTGCTACGCATCGTCCCTCACTCATCATCGCTCTGGATTGTGGAACCTCAGCCCATGAGGAAGCCGCGTGGTTAGCCGAGCAGGGTGTGGAACTTGTCATTATTGACCATCATGAACCCAAGGCTACTCCTGCGGTATGCTGTGCGATGGTGAATCCCAAAGCTCTCGGCGGAAATACCAACCTTTGCACCGCACCGTTGGCATTTAAACTTTGCCACGCCATCCAAAAAATTACGGGGTGCCGAGATGTGGATTTGCGTGATTTTCTTGATCTCGCAGCAATGGGGATTTTGTGCGACCTCGTGCCTCTGCGTGGCGAAAATCGCGTGATTGCACGTCATGGCCTTAATCGCTTGAGTCATACCCGTTGGCCCGGATTGCGAGCTTTGATGGAAGTGGCTGCCGTCGTTCCTCCCGTTATGGCATCCGAAGTTGGGTTTCGCCTTGGCCCACGTCTTAATGCCGCCGGACGACTTAGCACGGCGGAAACCGCTCTGCGGCTTCTCATCAGCGATGACCACAAGGAAGTGTCGCAACTTGCGCGAGACTTGGATGTTTTTAATCGGGAACGTCAGGAACTCGAGCAGCAGGTGCTCAAATTCGCCATTGCATCTTTGGATGAAACTTTCGATACAGCGAAAGATTGCGCCATCGTGGTTGGCGGCGAGGGGTGGCATCATGGCGTCGTCGGGATCGTCGCATCGCGTTTGTGTCGCCGTTTCCATCGTCCGGCCTTGGTCATTGGATTTGATGCCTCGGGCGTGGGGCATGGTAGCGGACGGAGTATCGAGGGACTGTCGTTGGTGGAAGCATTAGGGCAGTGCGCGGATTTGCTCGGGCCTTTTGGGGGCCACCACATGGCAGTCGGCCTCAGCGTGCATCGCGAAAATTTTGACCTCCTCCGTACACGTCTTAATGGTGTTGCTGCGGCGAAATTACAGCCGGCGGACCTGATTCCGCGTTTACATTTGGATGTGCGAATCAATGTCGCGGATATTAACCTTGAACACCTCGAAGAGCTCGCCTTGCTGGAGCCGTGTGGGATGGGGAATCCTGCGCCCATTTTCTATGCGCGAGATGTTGCACCGGTTTATGGGCCGGATGTCCTCAAAGAAAAACATGTGCGCTTTCGCGTTCGAGGACGCGAGGAATTACTCTCGGCCATTTATTTCAACGGAGCCCAAAAAGATTTTCCGGAAGCTCCGTGGGATGTGGCATTCAAATTGGTTCGCAACGAATACCGTCAGCAAGTTCGACTTCAACTCGAAGTTCAACATCTGCGTTCTGCAGGAATGCACAATGGTGCGGATGCGACGGCTCTCTCCGCTTAGCCTTGCGGCGTGTGCGTCGGTGAAACCAATTCGCGCACACGTTGAATGTTCTGAGCGCGTCCCGTGGTAGCATCCACCTCCACCAAAGCACCGCAGAGCAGCACATCACCGCCGGCCACCGGAAGTTTGGTGGGCATCGCTGTTAAAAATCGCTCTAAAATCGAGTCCACAGTTCGTCCCAAAACCGACGTCACCGCACCACACATTCCCGCATCACATAGGAACGCTGTTCCTCCGGGAAAAATCTGCTCATCCGCCGTTTGCACATGCGTGTGCGTTCCAACCACAGCCGATACTTTTCCATCGAGAAATCTCCCCATGCCAATTTTTTCGCTCGTCGTTTCGGCATGAAAATCCACGAAGATAATGGAAGTTTTGGTGCGTAATTTTTCCACCTCCTCGGACGCACGTGTGAACGGATTGTCTAAGGGCGGATTCATAAAAGTGAGGCCGCGTACGTTCAGAACGCCCACAGCACCCTTCGGCGTGTCGAGCACCACAGACCCCGCACCCGGCGTGGAAGCAGGATAATTACACGGACGTAGCAAGCGCGGCTCGGAGTCTATGTATGCTGGGAGGTCTTTTTGATCCCACACATGGTCGCCGGTGGTGATGACGGTTGCCCCGGCTTTAAGAAGTTCAATACATTGTCTGCCGCTAATGCCGCGTCCTCCTGCTGCGTTCTCGCCATTGACGATCGTAAAATCTACATTCAGTTCATCCTGTAAACTTTTGAGCCGCTGACCCAATGCTTTGCGTCCCGGTTCTCCTACCACATCACCCAAAAAAAGTATTCGTATCATTGATTTTGACTCCTAAGGAATAAAGATTCTTCTCCTATCTCACCATGCAAATTTTCCGCTTCGCCCTTATCGCCCTTTTGTTTGTTCCCTCTCTTCTGCTTGCGCAAAGGCTCACGCCCCTCGCACCACGACCCGATTGGAGTACGCTGGAAAAGTTTCAAGGGACGATTACGAAGGATGAGTTTACGCGATTGCTGACGCAGGTCTATGCGCCGCGTGGTGCATGGGGGGGGGATTTTGACATCGCGGAGGATCATGTGAATGTGACTACGGCTCCCGGGCGTGCGCCTTTCCGACTTAACTTTGCCCCGAACGTTGCGAGTGCGAAGCCCGTTCCGCGTTATTGGAAGCGGGGAGGCGGACTTAAGGGGCGGCGCATTGCCATTGATCCCGGGCATCTCGGCGGGGATTGGGCGAAGATGGAAGAGCGATGGTTTCGCATCGGGGATAACAAACCCGTGGCGGAGGGAGATATGACACTTTATGTGGCGCGTTTGCTCAAGAAGGAATTGGAAAAACGCGGTGCCAAAGTTTTTCTTACACGTGATAGTTCGAAACCGGCAACGTCGCTCCGTCCTAAAAAATTAAAAAAAGCCGCTATTAATTCGTTGCATGACGAAGGGCGCAGAGCGACACCCGCGAGCATTAAAGCGGAGAGCGAACGCCTTTTTTATCGCACCGGAGAAATTCGTGCCCGCGCTCAAAAAGTGAATGATAACATTAAGCCGGATCTCGTTTTGGCACTGCATTTCAATGCCGAAGGCTGGGGAAATCCCGCATATCCCTCGCTTACCGGCGTCAATCACCTGCATCTTCTCGTCAATGGTTGCTACGATGCTACCGAGCTTTCCTACGAAGATCAGCGTCATGATCTCATGGTTAAATTGCTCAATCGTTCCGGCGCGGAAGAAATCGCCATCTCTCGTGCTGTTGCAAAATCTATGGCACGCGCCACCGGTCTGCCCCCTTACACGTATGGCTCCAAGACGGCCATCAATGTTGGTGACTCACCGTACATCTGGGCGCGAAATCTTCTCGCGAATCGCCTGTTCCAATGTCCCGTCGTCTATCTCGAACCTTATGTGATGAATAATCGAGAGTTTCATGCGCGTGTGCAGCTTGGAGATTACAAAGGCCGTCGCATCATTTCCGGTGTTTCTCGAGAGAGCGTTTTTCGAGAATATGTGCGCGGTGTGGTGGCGGGTTTGGAGGCTTACTTTGGGAAAAATTGAGAGCCTCCACAAAATCCATCCGTGCTATTACTCACGTCCGTAGCTAACAATTTCGCTTCATGAAAATCCTTGCGGTTGCCAATCAAAAAGGTGGGGTTGGAAAAACAACGACGTCAGTAAATCTCGCAGCGGGTCTGGCCGCACATGGCCAGCGTATCCTGCTTGTTGATCTTGATCCTCAAGGTAACGCGACAAGTGCCTTGGGTGCCGAAATTGAAAATCCACCCACCCTCTATGGTCCCCTCACAGGGGGCGCGGACATTTTATCCAGCATCTCACCGACGCGAATGAAGAATCTTTCTTTAATAGCCGCTAATCTTGATCTCGCAGGATTGGAAATTGAAGTGGCTCGGATGGAAAATCACCTCCAGCAAATCCGACACACCCTACAACCCCTGCGCGAAAATGACGCCTTTGATTTTGCCATTCTCGATTGCCCGCCCTCGTTAGGTATTCTCATGACCAATGCTCTCGTCGCTGCCGATCAACTTCTCGTGCCGGTGCAATGTGAATACTACGCCCTCGAAGGCCTTGGGAAATTGATGTTTGTCATGGGCCAAATCCGTGATTCTGGCGCGAATCCCGCACTCGTACTGTCGGGACTCCTTATGACGATGTTTGATCGCCGAACAAACCTTTCCGATGCCGTCGTACGCGATGTACGCGATCATTTTCAGGAGGTTCTTTTCAACACGGTGATTCCGCGTACCGTGCGGTTAAGCGAGGCGCCGAGTTTTGGGCGAACGATTTTTGAACATGACCCACGCGGTGCCGGTGCCGAAGCTTATACCAAACTCACCAAGGAATTTCTCGAACGTCAAAAGGCCGGCCTTTCGTTCGTTAATGCGTAGAAAATTCTCGCCATCCATCCATGACTTCCAACGAACCACTCGAACTTTTCCGTCGCACGGGCGCCCTTTTACACGGTCATTTTATTTTGCGCTCAGGGCTTCATAGCCGCGAGTTTTTTCAATGTGCCCTTCTCTTACGCGACACCAAGGTCGCGGAGCAAGTATGCGGTGCCCTTGCGGAGACATTGCGTGAACTAGATTTTGATACCGTGATTTCTCCTGCACTTGGAGGAATTTTGGTTGGTCATGAAGTGGCTCGCCAACTGGGAAAGCCTCACATTTTTGTCGAAAAAGATGACCAAGGAGCACTTGTTTTACGCCGTGGATTTTCGATTAAGCCCGGGGAGCGTTTCGTCGTTGTCGAAGATGTGGTCACGCGGGGTGGACGACTCCTAGAAGCTTCTGAAATTGTAAAAGATCGCGGTGGCGTTGTTGTTGCAGCCGCCTCGTTGGTGAATCGTTCGGGCGGACAACTTCCCGCGATGAATTTTCCCTTTTTTAGCCTCGTCGAATTAACCCCCGAAACATTTGCTCCCGATGCCTTGCCTCCCGATCTCGCGCTTGTTCCTGCGGCGAAGCCGGGCAGTAAATAATTTACGGATGGGGTGTTGAGGGTGTGGGTGCAATGGTCTGGCTTCCCCCAAAAGCCTGTAAATTCCCTAGATGTTCTAGAGGATGTTCCGTAGGGGTAAAGGAAATATCCATGACTTCAGTGCCGCGAGCCACACGCACCGAAATCGCATCTCCTGCTGTTAGGAAAAATGAGGCATCCAAGGCATCTTCCGGCTCGTGAATTTCCGTATCACCGACACGAAGAACAACATCACCCGCCCGAAATCCCGCTGCAGCAGCCGGCCCCGTAGGATCAATAACATCAATGGCCATTTTGGATCCGTGGTTCACATGAGGAATTTCTTGGAGTGTAACCCCCGCCCATCCGTGCCGCACATCTCCAAATCGCCTATAGTCGGAGCGCACCTTGTCCGCCGCACGAATCGGCAAAACATAGCCGCCTGCTCCACGTTCAAAGCCGCTTACCAAAATTCCGATGACTTCACCATCCATATTCAGCACCGGACTTCCTCCTTGCCCGCGCTGCACGGGGATATTTGCCCGAATATGCGTGGTGGTAAAAAACCGCCCCTTGGACTTGCGATCAAATCCGCCAATAAGTCCAAAACTCGGTGTAGCATCATGATCCAATGGATAGCCAATGGCGAGAAGGGGCGTGGCGACTTTTAATTTGCGACTGTCACCCCGAACAAGAAACGGCGTCGGTCCGACATCCTCTACCTTGATAAGAGCAATGCCACTACGCCTATCCTTGGCGAGGAGACGCGCGGAGTATTTACGCTTGTCGAATATCACCGTGACATCCAGCCCATCACCCACAAGAGATGACAGCGTAAAAATGGTACCTTGGGCATCCGCAAAAAAACCCGTTCCCGCCACCGTGCCCAGCTCATCCTCCGACGTCACTCGTACAATCGCGTCACGGCTATTTTGAAAAATCGTGTCGGCTAATGATGCAATGGCAGCACCCATGGTGTCATTGCTGAAAGTGACAGAAGGCAGCGTCTCCGCAGCAGGGTCAGCCAGTGCCGTAGTGAGCAACGCCGCACCTGCCAGCGCGCCCCATGCGTTAAAAACTATACGGCGACTCATAGCTCACGGGACGGGATTCCAGAACATAATGAGGAGGAAAATCGGACCGCGAAGAATCCGGCAAATGCATCACCTGCCGTGCAAGCGGTGCTGTGTTAATGACCGGAGTGGGAGCGTTAAGTGCCAAGGACGCAGGAGCCATTGTCTCACCTTGCTGACTGGAAAGGATCACTGCCGACAAAATCAAAGCCATCGCTGCAACACCCGCGTAAGCGAGGCGAGGAATACGCATCGAGGGCATCAAATCCACCATGCGTTCCCACATCAATTTCAAGGCCGATTGTTTCAGCAAATCAGCGCGTTGCCGCTCATGAAACTCATCAAGGAAGCGCTCAAAATAATCCGGAGTCGGATGCTCATAGCGTTTGAAGCGAAGTAATTTATGGATGTCTGGATTCATAAAATCAGGTGGTCAGAAACTCTTGCAAATAGCTTTGCAGTTGGCGATGCGCATAAAACAGGCGAGACCGCACTGTTCCCTCGGAAACCTTAAGGATTTTGGCGATTTCTGCATGTGGCATACCTTGAATATCAAACATGGTAACAACGGCTCTGTGGTCATTGGACAGCTTCATCATGGCTTCGTTCAATTTTTGCTGCATCTCCTTAAGGTCAATGTCTCGCCGCGCATCATGGGCCGATGTCAGCTCGATGAACTCCGGATCAAATTGAACATGGCTATCTATATCATCGAGGCTCAATTGAAAGCCGCGCGAGCGTTTTTTGAGAAAGTTGATCGTTGTATTGGTAGCAATCGTATGCAGCCATGTGTAGAAGCTCGACTTGCCGCGAAAGCCCTTTATCGAGCGATAGGCTTTGGAAAAAACATCCTGCAAGAGGTCATTGGTATCCTCGTGATTGGAGGTCATATTGTACACCAGCCCGTAGAGCCGCGAGCTGTATTTACGCACCAAAGCATCAAAGGCTCGCGGATCGCCATTTTGCGTCTGCGCCACCATATCTTCGTCGTTAATTTCCGGTTCCTGAGCGTCCTCAGCCATGAACCTTCAAACACTACCAGAGACTTCCATCGGAGGGAAAGCCCGACAATTAATGCGTCCATGGAAAGCACCCAAGGTGCGGCACTACCCCAGACCAAGCCCGTTCGGCTGGGCGGAGATGCCATCGCGCCTTTGAGTCTTAAAAAGTGCATGACATGTTTTAGGGCATCACCATGCGGTACGGGTTATCGGAAGCAGCGCGTGATTCAAAAAAAAACCTGCAAAATTCTTGGAAGTATGCCCTCACTCGCTTAGCGTGTCGGGTTCTATGAATTTCCTGACTTTGCTTGCCCAAGCTGCACCTGCTGCTGCTCCCGAACAACCGCCTGCGTTGTTCCAGTTCGCACCGCTCATTATTATTGCCATTCTTTTTTACTTTTTGCTCATTCGCCCTCAGCAAAAAAAACAAAAGGATCATCAAAAGCTCGTGGCCGCTGTTAAAACCGGCGACAAAGTCGTCACAAACGCGGGCATCCACGGCATCGTTTCTAATGTCAAAGAAACAACCCTGCTTCTCAAAGTAGCCGACAATGTGAAGATCGAAATGGATAAGGCGGCGGTAGCTGCCGTCGTGAAAGCTTCCGAAAACGCCTAAGCCCATTGCACACAGCTTGCTGATTTCATGACTCCCGAATTGACCTTTTTTGCCGGCCTCCTCTTGCTGGCTCTCTTTGCTTGGTATTTTCTTACCAACATCCCGCTCCATAAACGCAGTGTCGGGCTGGCACTGACGATTTTTCTCGTGGCATTTTGTATTGAGGCCGTCATGCCACCTTCGCAAAAGATTCGACTCGGCCTCGATCTCCGTGGTGGAACGTCATTCCTCCTGCGTCTTGTGGATGAAACAGGTGAGGGGATTACGCCGGGAATGTTGGACCAGGCCATTGAAGTCATCCGCAAACGCGTGGATCAATTCGGCGTGAGTGAACCCATCATCACCTCGCACGGCAGCGATAGCATTCTCGTACAAATTCCTGGGTTGGATACCGAGAAGCTCGCAGAAACTCAAAGTCAACTTCAACGCGTGGCGAAGTTGGAGTTTTCTCTCGTTCATCCGCAAAGCGACGCCATCCTCAAAGAAGTGGACGCCGGAACCGGGGTTTTGCCTCCCGGATTTTCCATAAAAGAATACAAGGACACGATTGAAGGGCGGGAGCAGACGTTTCGGCTACTTGTGAAGCAACGTCCGGACATCACCGGAGAACACGTCACAAGTGCCCACGCGTTTTACGATGCCCAAGGCTATGGCGTGGCGATGAAATTTGATGGTACAGGTGCCAAACTTTTCGGCGATCTTACGGCGGCCAATGTGGGCAATCGTCTTGCCATTCTTCTCGATGGCGATGTGCAAAGTGCCCCTAATATCCGTCAGCCCATCTATGGTGGTGAAGCGGTCATTACCGGGCGTTTCTCCGATCAAGAAGCACGCAACCTTGCCAGTGTTTTGGAAAATCCCCTGCGTACGCCCGTGGAAATTGAAGAGGTTCGCAGCGTTTCGGCGTCTCTTGGCGCGGACTCCGTAAAAAGCGGCCTCACGGCATTCCTTCTCGGCTTAGGGCTGACGATATTCTTCATAGTCGTGTATTACCGACTTGCCGGTGTTGTTGCCTGCGTCGCGCTCATCCTCAACATGATCATTCTTTTTGGGGGGATGAGCATGTTTGGATTTGTTCTCACCCTTCCGGGTATCGCCGGCATTGTTCTCACCATCGGCATGGCCGTGGATGCCAACGTACTCATCTTCGAGCGAATGCGTGAAGAATTACGCGTGGGCAAAACTCTCGGCACGGCCATTCACGCCGCCTACGACAAAGCGTTTTCGGCGATTTTTGACTCCAACCTCACGACTCTTATCACCTCGGTGATTTTGTTTTGGCAGGCTACGGGGCCGGTGAAGGGTTTCGCCGTCACGCTTACCTTGGGCATCATTGCCTCGATGTTCACAGCACTGCTGGTCAC
>JAJTYZ010000048.1 GCA_021463515.1 Chthoniobacterales bacterium
CGTTCACAACAGCGGGACGAAACAGGGCAATGCACGGATTTTTGACAATTACCATCGCAACGTTCGCAAAATGCCCAATGGCCTTGCTTATCATTTTGTCATTGGCAATGGCACGTCATCCGGCAATGGAGAGATCGAAATTGGCAGCCGTTGGAAACGTCAAATCAACGGCGGTCATGTCGCCAGCGATCACCTCAATGACATTGCTCTCGGCATTTGTTTTGTCGGTGATTTTAATCGCTCTCAGCCCACCACAGCACAACTTGCTGCGCTCGAAGAGTTGATCCGTTACCTCCGCGATCGTGTGGGAAAAAGCAAAGGCCGCGTGGTGATTGTGAAGGCCCATCGCGAAATTAACCCGAAACCCACAGACTGTCCGGGCAATCGCTTTCCTTATCGCTGGATGCACCGACGATTTGATTAAAATTCATCGCATGTCATCACGCCCACCCTTGCTTGATCTTCATCGCCATCTCGATGGCAGCATTCGTCTGCAAACAATTCTCGATCTAGGACGTCAACATGGGCTGGCACTCCCGGGCACAAACTTGGAAGAACTACGCCCGCATGTTGTCATTACTACGCCACAACCCGGCCTGGTAGAGTTTCTCGCGAAGTTTCGTTGGATGGTTGGTGTGCTGGTGGATTACGAAGCATGCCGCCGTGTGGCTCGAGAATGTGTAGAGGATGCGAAACACGAGGGGCTGCGTTATGTCGAATTGCGGTTTAGTCCGGAGTTTATGGCCGACGCCCATCATCTTGATTCCTCGCGTGTCACGGCTGCTGTGATTGAGGGTGTTCGCGAGGGAGAGGCGAAGACGGGTATGAAGGTTAATCTCATCGGCATCCTCACGCGCAATTACGGCGTGGAGCGGGCGTGGAAGGAATTGCGAGCTTTGCTCGATCATCATCAGGACATCGTGGCACTCGACTTAGCGGGAGCGGAAGCCCAATGGCCGCCGGAACTTTTCATTGAGCATTTTCAAAAGGGGCGGGATGTCGGATGGCAAGTGACGGTTCACGCAGGAGAAGCAGCGGGAGCCTCGGGGATTGTTACGGCCATTGAAAAACTCGGTGCCACGCGGATTGGTCATGCGGTGCGGGCGATTGAGGATGCGGCCGTGATGGAGCTTTTACTCGATCGCCGAATTGGAATTGAGGCCAACCTTACGAGCAATGTGCAAACAAGCACCGTTCCAAATTACGCCAGCCATCCTCTGCGGCAATTTCTCGATGCGGAGCTTTTAGCGACGATTAATACGGATGATCCGGGGATCAGTGGGATTGATTTGCCCTATGAGTTAGATGTTGCCGCACCGGCAGCCGGCCTTAGCGAAGCGCAAATCGTACAGGCGTTGGAAAACGCATGGGACATTGCATTTCTTTCTCCCGAGGAAAAACAAGGTTTGCGATCAACGCATGGACGTTTCGCTGGAAACGAGGGCGACGCTTAGGCACACTCGCGGCATGAAAAAGATGATTTTATTTTTTACCGCGAGCGTGTTGATGCTCGGCGCAACTCCTATTCATGCGGGGACGCTCTCGGGTTTTGAAGCACTGTTTGCCATTGGGCGGGCTAAGGGAAACAAGATTTTAGCCAATGTTGTGAGCTTGCACAGCTCGGATGCCGCTCCGCAGCCAACGCAATGGACGGTGACGTTTAAGGATAGCGAGGCACGCGGGGGCGTGCGTGAATTTGTGGTCAATGACAAAGGCATCGCGGGTGAGCGTACGCCGCTTCAAGTGAGCGATGCGGCTTCCTCCGGTGTCATGCCAGCTTCGACGCTCAAGGTGGATTCTACGAGTGTTTTTACGACCGTAAATGCTGCCGCTGTGAAGGACCTCGTGAGATTTGACACCCTTAATTATCACCTACGCAATGTTGATGGCGTGCCAATTTGGAAGGTTCGCTTGATGGATTTGGAGGGTAATGAAGTAGGGACTGTGAGTGTTTCGGCGAAGGATGGAAGTATTTTGACACCGCTTAAAGCGACGCCCGTGACGCCGTCCATAAAGAGTGATGCAAAGCCTTCCGCAACGCCAACAGTTGAAGATAACACGCGTCCGCTCGGGCAGCGCTGGGTGGAAGGAGGTGGACTCGTGGGGCACATGGATCGCTGGAGTCGTCGTGCATGGGAAACCACGAGCGATACGGCGGAACGCACATGGAAAACGACGAGCGATACTACCGGACGGGTGGGGGATAGCATTGGTGCATTTTTTACCGGTCGCCCACCGCAGGAGACGAAGCCCGGCAATTGATCTGACCATGCTCGGCCCAGTCGCCATCATTATCGTTCTCTTTGTTGTGGGTTTTGCGCTCATTGCAACGGAGGTTTGTGTGCCAGGGATGATTCTTGGCACCTTGGGATTTCTTTGCCTCGCAGCGTCCGTGGCGGTGGTATTTTCGCATTACGGCGTGGCAACGGGAGTGATTGCGGCTTCGGTAACAGCGGTGCTTGCGTTGGGAGGATTCATGCTTTGGTTATGGATTTTTCCAAAGACCTTTATCGGGCGAAAAATCATTCTCTCCCAATCGCAACCGTCCGCCCATGCAGCGAAAGAAAACCATAGTTTGGTAGGCTCTGTTGGCATTGCTCTCACTATGCTACGTCCGGCGGGAACGGCTCGCATTGGCGGGCGTCGTGTTGATGTGACGACGGCGGGAGAGTTTGTGGAAGAGGGAGTGGAGCTGATGGTGATCGCCGCCGATGGTTTGCGTGTCGTGGTACGACAAAAAGACAGGTTGGAAGCGGAGGAACAATCGGTGTAGCTTTCTCTGCATGGGAACCATTTTTTCTCTCGTTGTCGTCGGCCTTGTCGTTGTTATCGGCCTTGTAATCCTAACGGTCATTTTCAATTTTTTCGGAGTTTGGCTGCGTGCAAAATTAGCCGATGCTCCGGTTTCTTTTGCCAATCTTGTCGGCATGAGATTGCGGCGCGTTCCGGTGGGAATGATTGTGGATAGTCGCATTACTGCCGTGAAAGCGGCATTCCCGCTCAATACCGACGAGTTGGAAGCACACTTCCTTGCAGGCGGAAATGTGGATCAGGTTGTTCTCGCTCTTATTGCGGCAGATAAAGCGGGGATTCAACTCGACTTCAATCGCGCTTGTGCCATTGACCTTGCAACGAAAGGAACGTCGAAAACCGTTCTCGAAGCGGTTCGCACTAGCATTAACCCGAAGGTGATTGACTGCCCCGGGGCGCAGTCCGGTCGGACGACGCTTGATGCCGTGGCACGGGACGGCATTGGCGTGAAAGTGAAGGCCCGCGTCACTGTGCGTTCTAATCTCGATCGCTTTGTCGGTGGTGCTACGGAGGAAACCATTATCGCTCGCGTAGGTGAAGGCATTGTGACGTCCATTGGCTCTGCGGTTTCTTACAAAGCGGTGTTGGAAAATCCTGACAACATTTCCAAAGTCGTTTTACAAAAAGGCCTCGATAGCGGAACCGCATTTGAAATTTTATCCGTGGATATCGCCGATGTGGACGTGGGAGAAAACGTCGGAGCGAAATTACAGGCGGAGCAGGCCGAAGCGGATAAGGTGGTGGCGCAAGCTAAGGCCGAAGTTCGTCGTGCTGCTGCCGTGGCTTCCGAGGGAGAAATGCGTGCCAAAACACAGGAAATGCGGGCCAAGGTCGTGGAGGCTGAAGCGCAAATTCCGCAGGCAATGGCGGAAGCTTTTCGGTCAGGAAATCTCGGAATTATGGATTACATGCGGCTGAAAAATATTCAAGCCGACTCGCAAATGCGTGAATCCATTGCGGGTTCCGAGCGTGGAAGTGCCGAAGCACGCTAGCGATTCTTAGAGAGTTTTACCTATGGAACAACTCGTTGTTCTCGCCATCATTGGACTGCTGAGCCTGATCAATTGGGCGGTGCAAAAGTCCAACGAGAAGCGTACGGAGGCCAAGGCGAAACGCGATGTGGTGAGGGGAGAGCGGAAAAAATCTCAACGCAACATTTACACTCAGCCACCTCCCGTTCCCACCGCACGCAAGCCCCAACCTCCGCGTGATCCATTTCAGGATCTCATGGAGGCACTTGGTCTGCCTCCCGAAGCTGCTCCTCCGTCACCGATTTTCCCTCGCGAACTTGCCCCGCCTGTTATTGCGACTCCTCTCGAAGATGAAGAATTTGCTTCGCTGGAGGAAGAGCCTCCGAAACCGCATGTTTCCACGCC
>JAJTYZ010000049.1 GCA_021463515.1 Chthoniobacterales bacterium
CGAAAGTGCGGATGCCTATGGACGCGACTGTGACCAATGGCCAAAGTTTCGCACCGAGTCCGCAGAAAAACTTCTCACCCATGTGGATAATTTTCTTCGCTATCTCGAAGTGCAGGGAGTGACGCGCAGGGTTCTTGCGTTCTATTTTCATCCCTGGGAATTCCATCCCATGCCGCAGGGCGTAATTCATTTTGGCGAAGGCGGTGTCGTGCCCGATCCATTTATCACCGCCAACTGCGGCGACTATGCGTTGGAGCAATTGGACGCGCTCCTGACCGGCCTGAAAGCCCGTGGTGCTCGTTTCAAAACAGCCGCGCAGATCGCTTCCGAAACGTAATCACTCAACACATCTCATGATCTTCCAACCACGCATTTGGCGTAGTCCGAAAAGCAATTTTTTAGGCGATGAAATGTTACAATCGGCTGATGTTTACACGCGAGAAACACTGCGTGGCATCCGTGAAGAAGGGTTTGATGGCATTTGGTTGCGCGGAAGTCTTTACGACCTTATGGACTCCCACGTGCTGCCCGGGCTGAACCGTCCCCGCGCGGAGGAACGTCGTCAATTACTGCGGGAACTTATTGCCCGCGGGCAGCAGGAGGGCGTGGGCGTGTGGCTGTTTTTTAATGAACCGAAAGCCATCCCCGTGGTTGACCCATTTTGGCTGGAACATCCGGAATTGAAGGGGGCGGCTCATGAAGAATTCTGGCGTAAAAAGGATGGGGATTTTTTGGCTTTGGGTGACATGCACTCGCTTCCAAAAATGAGCATGGTTTCCCTCTGCGTTTCTCATCCGCTCGGACGGGAATTTTTCGTCGAAGCCGTCAACGGACTTCTCTCGCAAATTCCCGGATTGGCGGGAGTCATTCTCATCACCGCCAGTGAATCGCACGCCCATTGCTGGTCGCATTACACCATGTTGCCGACGGGCGATGCCTTCCGTCCGGTGAATGAGCAAGAGTTGGAGTGTCCGCGTTGCCGTGAGCGGGGCCCCGCTACCGTGGTGCTCGATATCATTTCCATCTGGCAGGAGGCCGTCACAAAAATGCCCGCTCCCTGCCGCGTCGTCGCGTGGAATTGGAGCTGGTCCATGTGGTATCCTGACCCGCAGCACGAGATTGTGGATCATCTTCCCGAAGGCGTGGGATTGCAGCTGGATTGCGAGCGGGGCGGACACAAAACATGGCAGGGGCGCACGATCCCCATTGATGAGTATTCGATCGGCTATGTCGGCCCCAGCGAACGTTTCCGCGAAACACGACGGGCTGCGGGAGCGCGTCCTGTGAATGCCAAGCTGCAAATCAACACTACCCACGAAATCGCCAGCGTTCCCAACCTCCCTCTCATTCCCAATCTCTTCGAGAAATGGTCCGGCCTCCACCGCGAAGGCACGGCCGGCGTCATGGGCAGTTGGAATTTCGCCGTGGATGCCACGCTCAATACCCATGCCTTCCGGCGATTCAACGAGAAGGAATGGACCGATGAGTCCACCTTTTGCCGCGCCATTGCCGCCTCGTATTTTGGCGACGATGTGGATGCCGATGCTGTCTTGCGAGCCTGGAATGGATTTTGCGACGCCTTTCTGCCTTATCCCTATAATTTCGGAGTTCTTTATGTCGGGTTAGTCAATTACGCTCCGGCAAATCCGTTGGATCTGACTTATCATGCCCGACAAATGGGCATGTCGCATCTCTACCAAAAGCAGTGGGGAGACCGTCTGGAAGACACCTGCGAAGAATGGCCCTTCGAAGATGTGGTTTCTGCATGGGATCAAGTCGCGAAGCTTTGGGAAAACGCTCTGCCTCACTACCGTAAAGCCCTCGCGCCTCCCTCCACCGATCCGCTCTTTCAACGCCATCGGCGCGACGAATTAAGCTGCGCCGAAATGATAGGCCGACATCTCATCAGCACCTACAACGCCTACCGCTTCCACGCATGGAGACTCGCGACCATGCGTAAAAAAAATCTCACGGCTCCCTGCACCCTCAAAGCCGATGACGAAGCCCGTGCCATCTGGCAGGGCGAACTCGCCAATGTCCGCCAAACCATCCCCCTTATGGAAGCCGACCCCCGTCTCGCCTACCATGGCGAAGCCCACACCCACCTCTTCGACATCAAAACCCTGCAAAACAAAATCGCCGCGCTCACAAAAAATTTGGAGAGCTAAACCGCCCCAGCTTCCCCAAGCCAAGTCGCCAAGCCTCCCTCGTAAGGGTACGAAAAGGTAATTCGTGAGCAATCAACACCAGATTTATAACTCATAAAAATGTCTGGCGGTGAGTTATACATGCGAAGGGCAACATCTGAGGAATTGGTACCATTCGTGGGTAAAAAGCTTTTCTTTGCGCATCCGTATTTTTTAATTCTCTCTGATTTCTCGGCTGCAATATTTCATGCCTGACACCACTCCACCTTTTCAGGTTGTCAGCTTGAGTTTTACTCCTGCTTCGCGGCAGGCGGTGATGAGTGCTTTGTCCCGTGTTGCCAAGGGGAGACCTCGGCGCAGTGCAATTTCGAGATATGCCGCATCGTAGGTGGAGAGGCCATGCCGGAGTGCGAGGTCCAAAGTCTTGTCCCACGAACGGGACAGCGCTTCGGGATCCGCGGTAATCTCAAGATTTCGAAGCAAGGAAACGAAAGCTTCAATGCCTGCTTGATCAATCCGCTTTTTCCGCAGTGCTCCAAGCAACACATTACCCACTTCCAAGGGCCAAATTGCAGGAACCCACGCCTTTCTTCCATCCACCATTTCCTTCAGCAGCCCATCCGTGGCCGTGCAGGCTTCATCTCCAAAGACCCAGGGTAATGCCGCAGAGCAATCGAGAACAAAACTCATGAGCGTCCCTCATCCCGCAATCTTCGGATACTGGCTCCCTTGAGGTGATAACGCTTACGCAGCGTGCGTACCGCCGCTGCTGCCTCCTCCCGGCGTGCTGCTTTATCATCCTCATAGCCGATCAATTTCGCCACAGGCCGATCATGTTTCGTAATGACAAAGCTTACGCCTCGTCCAACGCGTTCCAACAAACTGCCGAGGGTGGTTTTCGCTTCAAAAGCTCCCACCAGTTCCGGTTTTGAATTCATTGAAACAGACTAGTTGAACCAACCAGTTTGTCAAGGCAGCGTTGCGACCACCTCCATTATGAAAGTCCCCGGAATCCAATGGTCGCTTGTCAATATTCCATGCCTGACACGAATGGCCCTAAGATAAGGCGTGGTTGAAAAGATTTCGATGTTCTCGTTTCCGAGAGGGGTACCACACCCGCCTCGGGTGTCGTGCCGTGCGCCCTCGCACGGCGCATCGTTGAGTGGCCTTACGACAATGTCTCCGGCGAGGGCGCCGAAGGCAACACCCGAGGCGAGTGTGGTACCCTCAAACGCAGAAAAGTAAAATTGGGAAACCACCCTAACCATCTGTTAACTTCGTGCCATTCATGCCTGACACCTGTTCACCGCTCGAACGTGGTAACGGGAGTAGAAGAACTCGCCTCGATGCAACGTCACCCGCCCGCACGGCGATTCCCAGCGATTCACATCCATCTCGTTCGTCCCATTCGCCGGGTAAAAAAAACCTAAAAAATACTTGCAAGATGAAACGTTTCATGCGAGAAATGTTTCTCATGACCCCTGCCCTCGAAAAACCCCGGCTGAGCATCCGCGATGTGGCCAAGCGCGCCAACTGCGCGTTGGGCAGCGCGTCGAAGGTGCTCAACGGCAGCCTCGAGGTTTCCCCGGCCATGAAAAAAAGGGTGCTGAAGGCCATGGAGGACATGGGCTACGTCCCCAACCGCCATGCGCGCAACCTGAAATCCGGCCGCACTTACCGCTTGGGACTATTGATGCCGTTTGCCAGCGACCTTTACTACGCCACACTGCTCGATGCTTTTAATGAAACGGTCATGGAGACCAACTACCGGCTGGATGTGCAGCTTCACCGCTGGATAGAAAAGGAAGAAGATGTGGCGATACGATATTTTGTGGAGTCAGGAATGGAGGGGGTGATCCTGCATCCTTGCCGAACAAACTATGAAAATGTCGCCAATATCCGATTGCTTGAGCAATACCGTATTCCTTGTGTCGTTATGGGGCCGCAGGGAATATGCAATCTCCCGGATACCGTTTTTCGGGGGATGCAGGATTTGGCCAGTGGCATGGAACTGCTGGTGAAACATCTAGCTTCTTTGGGGCATCGCAAGATCGCCCTGCTGCTACCTGCTTCCAGCAGCAAACAGTTGGGGATGCATGAGCGCCTTGACGGAGCAAAGAGAGGGGTTGCGTCTTATCAGGGGGTTAAGCTGGAAGTTATTTATATGCGAGCAGGTAGCGATAACGTTCCTTCGCAGAAAGATTTCAAAACCTACGGTATTAGCATCACGGATTATCAGGACTATGTGAGCAAGTTAGTAAAGAAATTTCTAAGTCAAAAAAAAGGGGTGACGGCGGCCATTACCGTCAATGAAATTACCGCGTGGATGCTGATTACCGCCTTGAAAGAGGGAGGATTCCGCGTGCCCGAGGATTTTTCCGTGGCGACGCTGGGGCTTTCCAATACGGAACATTTCGGCGGCTTTCCGCTGACCATGGCGGAGTATTCGCCCATGGACATCGCGCAGTGCGCTCTGGACGCGTTGCTAAAAAAAATCGAACCCACGCTTGTTCCCCCTTCCTTGGTGGTTCGCCGCTCCTCTGCTCCCGTCTGCTTTTCCTCTCCGGGGCAACCCGAAGAACCTCAAAACAACAACAAACACGAAAGACAACAAACATGAAAACAACTGAAAGCTCCCTGAAAGGGATCATCAGCCTTGCGATGGCAGGAATCATCATCGCGGCATTCGGCGCTGGAACTGCACGAGCAGCCACAGTGATTCATTACGACTCCGTCAATGGCAATTATACGGGCGGAAAAGCTGCTCCCTTTGGCGGTACGAATAATCCACACTTCACGCTTCCCACGCCGGTGGACAATGGAAAGACGCGCACTTGGAAATACAGCGATACCACGCCCATCAGCCCGACCAATGGCTATACGGGGCCCGCCATCTATACAGTGCTGCAAACGGTGGGAGTCTCAAGTGCACAGGATTTTTGGTATAAGAGCGGAATCAATAACGGGCTGGGGACGACAAACTCCTTTGTTGTCGCGGGGGAATATCAGAGCACCGTGACGGCGATGGTTTTTTTCAAGCCGACGGTGAATCTAGGCGAGACGGTCTCGTTCGACGCTACAAGCTCCATAATCCTTAATATGTTGGTGGCTCAGGATTCTCACACCAATTGGTTTAATGAGAACCTTCGGTTTGTTGTTCAGAACGAGGGGCTGTGGTATATTTCTCAGTCCCCATTTTACACTTCCACTAACACGACTTGGACATTGACCAACGTCGGCTCCGCTAATTTTGCCTTGTTCGATCCGGAGGATAAGGCCCCTTTGCCCACGATCCCGGCATCGGGTTACACGTCTCTAGGCTCCAGTTTTACGAATATTACTGGGGTGGGATTTTATGCTGATTCTTTTGGGCGCACCAACAATTATCCTTATATGTCACTGAACGACTTTGCGGTGAACGCCACCATCATACCGGAGCCCGCCACGATGGCTCTGTTGGTCTTCGCGGCGGTCTCGGTGCTTGTTTTCGCCCGCCGTCGCAAGTCCACGTTCTTGAATTCCTGATACAATACAATGAAACTTTCCTCTTTATTTTTAGCTGTTCTGTTCACGCTTGGCGTGGACTTCCCTGTGCAGGCTGATGAGCTCCTCTTCGACGAAAACTTCGACGACGTCCCCTATGCGGACAATCAGCCGCTGCCCGAGTGGAAGGACAACAACAATGTAGGTGTGGTCGGACGGTGGTTGGTTACTGCGACGCCGGATCGAGGGATGGCGCTTACCGTGCCGGAGCAATCCGTTTCCGCGCCCCGTTCGCTGCGGTTAAACGTGACAGAATCACCCGACCCCATGGAAGCGGGAGTGACGGTCTGTGGAACCTTCGCGGATAACAAGACCAAGATCATCGCGGTGCCAGAGGCCATCACGCTGACCTTGGCATTCCGCATTGAGGATCCCGAGTGGAGAAGAAAAGGGGCGTTGCAAGTGGAGATTATGGGAAGCTATCTCACGCCCGATCAAAAACCAAGAATGCCGGCGCAGTTGCGAATTAACTCTAAAGGAGAGCCCTTCGTGGAAGTGAATTTTGGGGGTAAGTGGACGAAAATTCCAGAGCCGATCGAATACGGAAAATGGCATCGCCTCGAAATCACCCTGCCTTCGAATCCCGCAAATGCAGAGGCCGAATATACCGTTCGCCTCTCCGATGTGGACGGAAAGACCGATCTGGGTTCGGTCAGCGGACCTCTGGCCGCGCCGTCGGAAACCGATATGTATGGCTATTTCTTCATCCACAACTCCATGCCCGGCACACCCGTTTATATTGATGATGTATTGGCTATCCGCGGCGAGTCGTAAGCAGCCGATGATAGTACCCGGAGCTATTTTGCTCAGGATGTCCTCATTTCTTCGAGTCGGCTTCGATTTGCGAGGTCATCATTATCTTCCTTATGAAAAATAAAGCCCTCATTTTCCTCATTTTCTTTCTCTCCGCAGGTATCCTATCTGCAGACAATGTCGCCCTCGGGAAAAAAGCTACAATAGCTCCCTCGTCCAACTATTCACTCTGCACCGATTCGGAAGACGCCGCGCAGCTAACCGATGGGAAGACATCCGAGGGAAGGATATGGACACAAAAGTCCACAGTAGGCTGGACGAGCGTCAATCCGAACATTGTAATTGATTTAGGCAGGGTGGAGCCCATCGAAAGCGTAACGATTCACAGCGTCGGGGGCGGCGTAGCCGGTGTGTATTTTCCCAAGAAAATCACGGTCTATGTTAGCGATGACAATATAACTTTTTATGAGGTGGCGCAAATGACGTCTGCGGGGCTCCAGCAGGACGCAGTGGAATCCTATACGCATTTCTTTTCCGCTGCGGGGTTGAAAACACGGGGGCGCTATGTGATGGTTTGCCTCCAGCAGGCAGGATACTTCCTCTTTGTGGACGAGATTGAGGTAAATCGGGGGGATTTTGATCCGGCATCCGTGGTATTTTCTGGTCGGGCCGTCAGTGGTGCGGAGATTCAGTTCGACGCGCTCGGTCTGATACCGGAATCGTACACGCGCGGCCACTTTCCCGAGACGCCGCATGTAGCTTGGGCCATACCGCTGGCGGGTCGTCCACTACGGGCAATCTTGGTGAATAACTACAATACCATGCGCGAAATGGTGGAAGTCGCCCAACGCCTCGGCATGGATTATACCCCCGTACCGTTCCTTGATCCTTTGCCGTATTTATCGGAGGAATTGATCACTGCCAACCTAGCAGACTGTGACGTGCTGGTGGCAGGCGCAATCAACTGGAAGGCCCTGCCGCCAGAACTGCTTGAAAAAATTCTGACCCGTGTCCGCGAAGGCATGGGACTGGTCTGCGTCACCAATGACAATGGCTCTTGGATAGAACCGATTCAGAGTCTCCTTAATGAGAACCCGCTGCCAGATGATCAGCATCTCCTCGACCTTGTGCCGATGACACTGATCCCCGGTTACCATGCACCGCCCGGCGATGCGCATTTCACGCTGGCCACATACGGAAAAGGTCGCGTGGCCCTGCTGAATTCCGCCAAGTTCACCCGCCCGGCCAGCTTCCTAATGCCGGCGTTTACACACGAGGATTATATCGAAAAGACAAACGGACCGCTTGAGTATTGGTTCGCGGCGTTCAACAAACTTGTGCTCTGGACGGCTAACCGCGACAAACAGTTGATCTCAAAAATCGAGGCCACACCAGAAAAAATCGCGGTGGAAATCACGCCCGGCCACGTGGGGAAACTGCGGGTGATAACACGCGACCCGTTTTTCAATCCGGTGGCAACCCGGGAGGAGGCCGTCTCCCTCTCGGGCGGACGCTTTGAGTTCCAGCCGCCGACGGGCTTGCAAGGAATCCATGCCGTGGATGCGTGGTTGCTCGATGACAAGGGCGCGGTGCTGGATTTCGGTTCGTCTTTTTATCAACGACAAGGAGAAAACCGCCTCACGGCGATTCAGGTGGAGAAAACGCTTTTTGCTGCGGGTGAACCAGTCACCGCCATGGTAGAAGTGCAAAAACCGGCGGAAGGTCTCGTACTGCGTGCGTCGCTTTTCGATACGGACGGCCGCGAGGTTTCCGCCCCTCAAACGCTACCGATCGGTGCTGACGGAAAAGTTGCGGTGAGCCTACCCTATACACATCCGCTCACGCTGGGAGCCACGCTCAATATCGAACTTTTACGGGACGAAAAGGCACTCGAAATCCAACGCCGACGCGTTTGGGTGGAAGTACCAGACTCGCATGATTTCACCGTCATGGGATGGGGCACTAGTGCTGGGGTACAACCGGTGGCGGCCGCCCTCTTGGCAACCCTGCGCAATCTTGGTGTGGATGGTATTGTCGTTACTTATGTACGTGCAAATATAAATAATGCGCCTAACGCTGCGCTGGCCAATCTCCGTCTCGCTCCCGAAAACGTTGCCCGCGTTGCCCCGCCAAATCCTCCAGATAAGAATGGAATTCGCGTCCCCAGCCTGAGCGACCCCGCGCATCAGAAACAGGTCGAGGAAATACTCCAAGCTCTGACTAGGGACACACGGCCCTTCGGCGTGACAGAGTGGTCGCTCGGCGACGAGGAGAGCTTGGGCGGGCAGGGCGAGGAATACGATTTCTCGCCGGATTCTCTCGCGAAGTTTCGGGAATGGCTAAAGGGCCAATATGCCGACCTTCGGGAGCTGAACGAAAGCTGGGGGAGCAGTTACAAAGATTGGGCAGAAGTGACGCCCTCCATGCTAAAGCAGGTAAAGCCCAAGGAAAGCCTCGCACCGTGGCTCGACTTCCGGCGGTTTATGGAAACCGTCTTTGCCGACTACCATGCGAGTGCCGATCAAATCATCAAAGCCGAAAACCCCGCCGCACGCGTGGGATTCTCCGGCTCGCAAAATCAGGATTCCTACAACGGCTACGATTGGTGGAAATTGATGAAGGCTGTGGACCATGTTTCCGGCTACGTTGGCGTGCAGTCCGCACTGCAACGCAGCTTTCTGCGTCCAGGAGCATTTTGGACCACCTTCATCGGCTACGACTACAACGATACTGGCGAGCAGCAGGCCCATGCGCAACCGTGGAAGGTGCTCTTTAATGGGGCGAACGGCGTGAATTATTTTGGGCTGATGCACCTGTGGCAGATTTGCGGTCTCCTTCGTAACGATTTCAGCCCAACCAAAAAGGCCGGATGGTTTTTCCCGGAAATCCGGGAATTGAAAGCCGGAACAGGGCGGCTTTTCATGGAGGCAGCGTATGAGGACGACGGCATTGGAATTCTTTACTCTCCTTCGAGTGCTCATGCCGCCACGGTTTCCGGCCTCGCCGATACCGCGAACACGCGAAGAAATTTTGGCATCAATCAAACCAATCTTGCGAAGCTCCTAAGTGAGTCGCACTACCAATATCGCTTCGTCCATGAGGAGCAGTTGGAGCGAGGGGAACTTTCGCGCTTCAAGGTGCTGTTTCTGCCGTGGAGTTCCGCCCTGAGCGACGCGGAAGCGACGGCGATCCGACAGTTCGTTAAGGATGGAGGCACCGTCATCGCCGACTCATTCGCAGGCGTACGCGATGGACACGGAAAACCCCACGCCATGCTCGAGGATGTGTTCGGCATCGTGCAACCCCTCAAAGCCCCCTCCCTCGTGGAAGGAGCACTCGAAGTGACGGACGCTGGGTTTTCTGGCCCGAAAAAAGTTTTTATCACCACCGGGGTTACCGGTCTGGAACTCAAGGGCGGTGAAGCGCGGGGCTCGGTGCGTGGCGCGCCGGCCTTCATCGTTCACTCCTACGGAAAGGGCCGCGCCATCTTCTTAAATGCGAATCTCTCGAATTACTCCAAGCAAACTTCGGGCGGCGAGGGCGGGGAAATCGAAAGAGGCGACGATGCAGCGCAATCTGTCAGCGCACCGATTCGCGCCTTCATGACGGCTTTGCTTACGGAGGCCGGCGTGCCGGTGCCACTTCCCGTGCGAAGCGGTGAGGTGGAAAATTCGGAAATCGAACTTTCGCGCTTTCGGCTCGGCGATGCACGGCTGCTCGGTGTGCTGCGTGCCATCAGAGGCGAAGCACTCGACCCTGATAACCGCGAGGATGTCACTCTCGCCCTCGGACGGCCTTGGCACGCTTATGATATCCGCGCGGGAAAATACCTCGGCGAAACCGACATAATCCGTGAATCGCTCCCGCGGGCAACCGCCAAGGCGTATGCGCTGCTTCCTTACAAAGTGAACGCGGTCACGGTGTCCGGACGGGGGCAGTTTGCGCGGGGAGAGACAGCTGTCTTCCCAATTACGGTGGTCGCCGACGGCCAGCCCGGCAAACACGTGGTTCGGCTAACGGTGGCGGGACCGGATGGAAAAGAACGCCCGTTATATGCGCGGAATCTCGTCGCACCCGGCGGCAAGACGGAGGCCGTCATTCCCTTGGCTTGGAATGATCAGGAAGGGGAATGGACGATCACGGCCAAGGATGTGGCTACGGGTGTCGTCGGGAGGAAAACTATTCAGCTGAAGAATTGAAAAAAGGATCACAGAGCACTCGAACGGCGATCCATAACCGCAGGAAGAATGCGGCGGACATCGTCCGCCGCTACGGGTTTCCGTCCGCCCGCGGTTTCACTCTTATGGAGTTACTCACGGTGACAGCCATCATCAGCCTGCTCGCTGCGTTTTGTTTCCCGGTGGTAAAATCATTTATTGACCGGGCCAACGGTGCTAAATGCGCCGGTAATCTGAGACAATTGGGTGCTGCCTCTGCTCTCTATGTACTGGATCATAGTGGCTTCCTGCCGGTCACCTTTTCGAAGAATTTGGCCACAGAAGATATGTCCTATACCGCCGGAGGAGCGTGGTATTGGTTGATCGCGCCGTATGTGGACGTTCCTCGATGGGAGACGATCAAAAGCTATTTGGGGCCACAAGGCAGCCGAGGCATTACAGCACCTAACATCTTCTGTTGTCCGAGCCACGACAAGTACGAGGTTAAGCCGCTGGTCTTTCCCTCATACGACCCGATCAGCTACGCGCCTTCCACCCAAATAGCCACGCCCATGATGGTTAAATCTCCGATGGAAACCACGCCGACGTTACAAACATGGGGACTACGCTTCCAAGATATCAAAGAGCCGGGCCGGAAGATTTGGCTGTCAGATTCTGCCTTTCCCAATATTAATAACGTATCGGCCAGCAGGTGGAGCGATCCGTCCAACAATGGTTGGGCGCGTATAGCGTTCTCACGGCATGATGGCGCGGGAAATGTACTGTTTTATGACGGCCATGTGGAACGCTTCCCGCCCTCGCTTATCCTCAACGGCGATATCTCCCAGAATATTCTAAACTTTTTCGATCCCACCCGTGAAATCAAATAACCTGCTGAACGGCTGTCTTTCTCCTGATATTAGTATCGAAAACGTGGTGATCCGGTTGCCCCGGACGGCCGCGCCGTTGCGGAT
This sequence comes from Chthoniobacterales bacterium, assembly GCA_021463515.1. Taxonomy (GTDB): domain Bacteria; phylum Verrucomicrobiota; class Verrucomicrobiia; order Chthoniobacterales; family JACTMZ01; genus JACTMZ01. Next base: position 11,575 of record JAJTYZ010000049.1, read on the forward strand.
TCCGTGCATTCCCGTCCGGCTCGTTTTTGAGAACATCCGGCTGGATCGCTTCACCATCGTTTCCGACGAAGCCTCGCCGGAGGCGCGGATTCTGTCGGGGGATATTGCTTCGACTGGATTAAAATTTCACGCCGAATGGAAGACCTCTCCCGAAGGTTGGATTCGCTTTGTATTTCGTGTAATCGGGGAACCGGATCCGGCGTGGGGGGAATTTCAGAGACTGATTCTTCTCGATCAAGAGATGCCTTCGACGGATCTCCGCTCCGATCTTGGCTGGCGGGAACTTGGCGGAAGCTCGGAAGAATCCCTCGAAGATCGCCCGCCCGAGGAAGGTGGCGGGTTGCTGCCTCCCTTCGGCTACCCTGTTTTTGGCCCAGATTTTTTCCTCGGTGCGGAACATCCTATGGCCTGCATCGAGGCCTCGGCAAACCGCGTCCGCATCTTTCATCATCCGCTTTGGGCGGAGGGGGAGTTGTGTAGCATTCCGCTGGTCATCGGAGTATGCGGTGCGGAGGAAACGCCGACGGAGGCGTTTGCCCGGTATTTTGCCTCCATCCGCCGGCCCGCGCCGAAACGCGCCATCGTCGAGATCAACACGTTTTGGACGGATCCGTATGATTCCACAACGGGATACAGCACGGATATTGCGAGCTATCGCACTATGGCGGAATGTTGGGCAAAGGAAGTGTTGGGCGGAGAAAAAGGGTTGGTGTCCCATTTTATGCTGGATGCAGGCTGGCAGAATCAGAACTCGCTGTATCGTCCACAGGCATCGAATGGCGGTCCGAGTGACAACTCGCTGGCGGAGTTGGGCAGGGCTATGAAAGCCTTGGGATTGCAATTCGGTCTGTGGTTTTCGCTGAATGGACCGATGGGAGTGGATATGGACTGGGCTACTGCAGAGGGCTATCGCGTTTCAAACCAAGGAACCGGCGCAGGCTACGGCAATAATCACGGTAAAACCCGCTATGCCTGCCTGACGGATGTACGTTGGGAGGAAGACCTGAGCCGAAGATTCGAAGAGTTGATCAGCCATGTCCCAGTGATGTTTTTAAAGGGAGATTGGGACAATGACGCCGTGGAGGATCCGGTGAAATTTTCAGGCGGAGCAACTTCTCCATGGCAATTGCGCGAAGCCATTGCCAACGCCATGATTCGCATTTACCGGCGTATGCATGCTGTTCGCCCGGACGTGGCCCTACGTGGTGCCTGGTGGCTGAGTCCGTGGTGGTTTTCGCATGTGGACAACACCCACCTACCGAATTCCGGCGACCATGAGGGTGCAGATGTCCCCAGTTTGACGCAACGCGACTCGGGAATCACGTGCCGGGACGCCGTGTATCATCACGTCATGGTGCGTTCAGCCAGTCCTGTTTCCTGGGATGTCCTCTGCCCTCATGAATTTGCTTCTTCGTGCCGCAATCCCGTGCAGGATACTGAGGATAGTTGGATGAACAATCTGGCCATGTGGATTTCCCGTGGCAGCCACTATCTGCAGCTTTATCTGGCTCCCTATGGTATGGACGACATAAAGGCTTGGTCCCTGCGCGAAATCCTACGCTGGTTCCGTGCGGACGAGGCACTGCATTGGAAGAATGGCACGACCATGTTGGGTGGCGATCCGCTCTGCGGCCACGTTTATGGTTATTATCACCAATCGGAAGGGCGTCATTTGCTGACGATCCGCAACCCGCAGGCGCACCCACAGGCCCTGCCGTACTTGGAGAGATGGGGATTACCTGCGGACGGCTGGGAGCAGGTCTTTCCGTATTGTCGAATGTTTTCGGCAAAGGGGCATTGCATGGCGGGTCATGAGGTGTTGATGCTCGTTCGCGGCAAGGATTCCGTGGGCGAGCGGATTCTGGTCAACACTCCCCAAGGGTGGCATGAACCGAGGCCAAGAAACAGCGTTCCCATCCTGCATGAAATCGAAGAGCCGGCAGCGCGGTTTGAATGGTTGTCGCCCTCGAAGCTGGCGATTCATGCCGCCCTGCCGTATGGACTGGCTTCCGCCGAGGTCGTGCTTTTAATCCGTGCGGGTGAGAACCGCCGCTGGCGTGCCGCCGTGGGGCGTTACCCAGAAGATATCGCATCCTTCAACGTACCCCTGACTCATGTTCGTCCGCATTGGCAGCATGGTTTTGCGCAGAAACGGCTGAAGGCGCGGGCGTGGGACCCCGGCGCAGGTGTGCTGCGTTTTCCCATCGGGATCGGCGGTTTTGCCCATGCCTTTCTCTGCGGAGACGAGGGGCTCCCTGAAATCCTCGGCGGGTGGATCGAGGTCCGGGAAGCTCTTCGGCGGGTTGAGGTCGCCCCGCCGCTTAGCCGTCCGCCGGCGATGAGCCATCCCGTGAGATGTCTGTTGGAAATTCAGAAAGAAAGCACACCTTAAAAATGAACGGCGCAACCATCGAACCCGCCGAAATCCTTCAGACAAATTCCGCCATTGGCGAGGCTGGGAAAATCCATGTTTATCTTCCGTCCGCTTCGGAGTACGGTTCATGGCCGTTTGTCTTCGCCATCCATGGCGGCGGATGGCAACAGGGCGATCAGAGGTCCTATTCACATATTGCACCCAAATTTCTGTCCCTTGGCGTCGCGGTCGTTCTGGCGAGTTATCGCCAGGCGCCGGAGTTTCCCTTTCCTGCTGCCTATGATGATCTGGTGCATGGACTGACGTGGCTCGTGCAACACGGTGGCAAACACGGTTTGGATGTCACACGGTGCATGCTTTTCGGCAGCTCGGCAGGGGGCCATCTGGCCATGCTGCTGGCCACTCGCGCAACGGCGGAGAATTGCCCTCTGCCCATGCTGCGTGGAGTGGCGACCTGTTGTGGTATCATGAACTTGACGGAGCAATTTGAATGGGATGCACGGCGAAACAGTCCGATGACACGGGATTTTCTTCAGGCGACACCGGAGGAAGCGCCCGAACTCTACCGACTAGGCTCACCCATCGCGCATGTGCATGCGGATATGCCGCCGGTCTGGATGACGCACGGGGACGCGGATACGGTCGTTTCCATCGAGCAGTCGCGCAGAATGGCCGTGCGACTAAAGGAAGCGGGACACCATCCAATTTTTCATGAAAACTTTGGAGCCGATCATATTCTGACGCAAGGCGAACCGCCGGCGTTGGTTTTCGAGACCGAGCTTCTGAAATTCACCAGAAGAGTTCTTGGAGCGGAAACATCATGAAGATTGGGCTCGTTGATCTGGACACTTCGCATCCTGAAGCCTTTGTGCCGCTGCTTCGTGAACGCGGACACGAAATCGCCGGCGTTTGGGATGGGGGAAGTGTGCATCCGGCGGGATTCGCGCGAGAATTTGTGGGAAAAAATCAAATCCCCAAGGTTTTTGAAAAACTGGAAGATATGGCGAACGAAATAGACGGCGCTATCGTTCATGCGTGCGACTGGGACACGCATGTTGAAAAAGCGCGCCTGTTTTTGGACGAGGGTAAAAGCGTGCTTGTGGACAAACCCCTAGCGGGCCGGTCATCCGATCTCGGCGTTCTTGCGCAATGGGTCGCGCAGGGACGGCGCATCGCGGGAGGTTCGGCGCTGCTCTATTGCGTGGAAGCTGCGGAATGGAAGGTGTCCGCCACGGATGAACGGGGGGAGTTGCGTACGGTTTTTTGCGGGTGTGGGGTGGATGAATTCAACTACGGTATCCACGGCTATGCGATGGCCTTGACCTTTGCGGGGTTCGACGTCGAGTCGGTGCAGTATCTCGGCCCGTCCGGACGGCAGAATGTCATCGAGCTGTCCCACACTTCCAGCGTACGCTCCATTCTCCAAATCGGGCCAAGCGAGGCATGGCTACCCTTTTATGCCACACTTGTAACCACCCGGCAGGTGCGGCAAGTCACGGTAGACTCGAGCAAACTCTACGCGGCACTGCTTGATGCGACGCTTCCTTTTCTGGAGGGCAAAACGGATGTGCCGCCCTTGGCTGCGGACGCGCTTATTTTGCCCGAACGTTGCGCGCTGGCCGCACTGGCCTCCAAACAATCCGGCGGACGCACCGTGCCGCTCTCCGAAATTCCCGTGACGGCCTACGATGGCGCAGCCTTCGCCCGAGGCTACCGGGCGTCCAAATATCCATCCTTATGACCAAACCCCGCGTTCTCCTTGCCATCAACCGCCGATGGTTTTCTTCCGTGATGTCCCCGGACGATCTCACCCGCCTGCGCGTTCTGGCTGACGTGCTCAATGACGATCCACCCGCGCAAATCACGAAGGATTTTTTAATAAAACATCTGCCTTCTGCAGATATCGCGTTGACCTCATGGGACACCGCGCGATTCGACGAGGATGTTCTCGCGGCCGCGCCAGAATTGAAACTCGTCTGCCACGCGGCCGGCAGCGTCCGGCCCATTGTGAGCGGCGAATTTTGGAAAAGGGGCATCCGCGTCACCAGTTCCGCCGCTGCTATTTCCCACGGTGTGGCGGAATTCTGCCTTGGGCTCATTCTGATGGCATCCAAGCGCGTTTTCTGGCTCGCGCAGGGAGCCCGCCGGGGCGAGTGGATGGAAGGCGCGGCGGGGTTCGGCGGCATGTTTGAACTCTACCGGCAGAACGTCGGCGTCATCGGCACGGGGCACATCGGGAAACACCTGATCCGGCTGTTTCGGAATTTCGACTGCAAGGTCCTAGCTTATGATCCTTATCTAAGCTCGAAGTCGGCTGCGAAACTCGGCTGTGAGAAGGTGGAAACGCTGAACGAGCTTTTCAGCCGATGCCGGGCCGTGAGCCTTAACGCTCCCAGCAACGAAGGCACACGGCACATGCTGCGCGGGCAGCACTTCGCGACACTGCCCAAGGGGGCGGTGTTCGTCAACACAGCGGGCAGCATCCAAATTCACGAAACGGAATTTATTGAAGAACTGCGCAAGGGGCATTTTGTCGCCTGCATAGACCGCTGCGAAGTGGAGCCGTGCGCGCTGGATCATCCCTATCGCACCCTGCCTAATGTCATCCTCACTCCGCACATTGCCGGGGCTGCCGCCGACAACCTGCAGCGGGTGGGAACCTGCGCGGTGGATGAAATCGAGGCATTCGCCAGCGGACGGAGCCTTATTCACGAAGTCACCGAAACGAGCCTCGCCACCATGGCCTGATCTGATGAAAGCCTATATCCATACCGACATTGAAGGCGTGGCCGGCTGGGTTTTTTATGCACAGACCGCACATTTTGGCCTCGCGAACTGGCATCACACGCAGCGAATGAACCGGCTGTTGACGGCGGAAGTGCTGGCCGCAGTCCGTGCCTTGGAAGCCGATGGATTCACGGAAATCTATGTCAACGACGCGCACGGCTACGGATACAGTCTGCTCTTCGAGGAGTTTCCGGAGTCCTGCCGCATCATTCATGGGAGAGGTGGTCACGGGCCGGGCTGGACTCCGTTTCTGGATGAGACCATTAATATTTCTATAGCCATCGGCCAGCACCCGATGGCCGGAACGCCTTGCGGCAACTGCAATCATTCCATCTGGCTGCTGACCGATGGAAAAGGCAACGAGCACACTCTCAGCGAAACCACAATGTTTGCACTGCTGGCCGGAGTCAAAGGGGTGCCGCTGGTGATGGTTTCCGGTGACGACCTGCTCTGCAAAGAAGTAGAGCAAAAGATCGAGGGCTGCGCTTTGGCACCGGTCAAAACCAGCCTAGGCCTGCAAAACGCTTGTACCCTCTCGCCCGCCGCTTCCCGAAAATTAATTGGCGAAAAGGTGCGCGAGGGCATTACGAATCGTACGCACACCCGCCCGTTCGTCCTGCCCGATCCTTTCCGGCTCAATGTGGCCGACCGCGATCCTGCCAAACCGGAATTGGAGCAACCTCTGGAAGGCGATGACATTTGGAAACTCATGCACGCCGTCTGCAACCGGACTTACGCAAAGTTCGGCAATACGGATGCAGTGGATGACCGCACCTTCCGCTGGCCACCCCTATAAGAAAAGTTTGCGTACGCAAATGTCAGTATTAAATGTCTGACTCGGGCACTCGGAATCTCCGGTTGGTGTGGAAGTCGAGTCTTCTAGAAATTTTGCTCTTGTCCTGTACACGTCTGAAAAAAAGAACCGATAATTTGTCCAGCTCACCCGAGAAAATAGCGATTTCAAGGATTTTGATCCTCATTTGGATTTTGTTAAGTATTTGCATCCCACCCTCACCTCTAGGTGGGAAAGTCGGAATCGTGGAGTGTTTACTTTTTCAAAAAGGACAAACGGTGGGCGCTTTGGATTCGGTTTTGCCGTTCGTCTGATAGCTTCGCGGATGAAGCAAACTGCGCCCAATTTTTTACCGCAGCAATTACCTCGTCGAGAATTGTCAAGGCTCGCCCACGTTTCATCAAGGCGGCCTTCGCCACCGCCTCAAAGTCTGAAAGCGTGAAACCCTCCCGCTTTCCATTAAACGTCATTTGATGATTGGCCGTCCATGCGCCGCGAGAATTGTAATTATATGTCACATCAAAAGCAGGGGCGAGCGACCATTCCCCCCGCCGATTCATGAGGAAGGCGATATTCTTTACATGGTCATCTTGATTGCGTGCCACGATGTTGAAAGCCATGCGGCGAAATAGCTCTTCCACCGAAGCCATCGGCAAACCAAGCTGTCGAGCCGCCAAAAGGGCTTGCTCGCAGGAATGAGCACCTGCTTGCTGGAAATCAAGATGCGCCAGAGCACCCAGCGACTGCATGTGCAACTTCTCCCCGTCCCGCAAACGGTCAAAGCGCTGCGTCATAAAATGCCGCCGTCCATTTTCCTCCAACAATCGGCATTCATTCATCTCAATCCCTGCCTCGACCGCCATCAAATGATATGCAAATTCGACGGCACCATACCCCTGAGCATCCTCTAATTCTTTGTCCTTGTTGCCTGCCACGCCGTCAAATTTCAGCAACCAATAATCAAAACCGGCACCTGCGGCGACTTGCCCGGAACGCACTTCGTTGGTCACACGATTCCAAGCAATCACAGCCTTCGCTCGCGCCCCTCCCGCCGAGGTTCCCACACTCAAAATATTACGCAACGCGTGGGCCTTACCAGCCGCATGAAAATGCTCTCGAAGGTTGGAACGATGCGCTAGCACTTCCGCCGCCAAGTCCACCAAGGCATCCACGACAACTTTGGAAGACCTCTGGGGACGAGGACCGAGCACCGGAGCATACTCCAATGCCCCCATACCTCTTGTTCCTGTATAACAAAGGCGTTCCACCGCATTAAAACTCTCCGGCAAACGGCCTTGGGTGGCCAACCAAGCATCCACCAGCGCATGGCCAAATTTATCCGGCAAGGAATCCGCCAAAAGCCCCGGCAAGCCGTAAAAAGTAGGGCGCGGCAACGAAGAAAACTCATAGACCCGGTTGCTTAAGGGCATCATCAATGGAGCCACCTCAATTCCACTACGTGCGAAATCCGCATCGTATTGAAACCGCGCCACCTCGCGTTCAGCATCAAGCTCTACCGCGCCAATCGTGCGCCCCCACAGCTTAACCCGCGCAATCATTTTGAATCACCCCATGTCCATTTTTGCAAAGGAGCAATGGAGACCTTCCGGCCAGCCGCACGCTGACGTTGACGTCCTTTCTGCTTAAGTTGCGCCATAGGACTTGGAGTTGACACGGGCAAAACCGCCACGAAACTCTCCAGCATCCCAAGCACCCGGCAAACCCGCAAAAAACTCGAAAGTTGCGTTGCCACTTCCCCCGATTCCAAGCGCTCTACCGTTCGCTTAGACACCCCCGCTTCTTCGGCTAATTGCGCTTGCGTCAAATCACGCTCAAGACGCACCCGCGCCAAACGTCGCCCCAATTCTTGAATCAGAGCCTCCGTAGTAAGATGTGGTGTTATCTGCATGAAGACGCCAAATTTGACGAGTTATTAAATAAAATCAAATAAATTCGCCACAAATGACGATGAATTACGAACTTAAAATTTCTACTCCTTCGCACCTTTTATGCACCATATCGAGGAAAATAGGCGCTGTGCCAGCCATGCGATAATCTCTCCCGTGATGCCGTATTGCGCCAATGTAAGATGACACCGAAGGGGGTAGCGCAATACGGGTGCCTCGTGCATCTGTGAATCAATGTTACAAGAGGAGATTTTGTAATCTCTTTAACTCATATCTCCGTGTTATCGGCTTTAAGTAGAGTGGAAAACTTCGCTTAGGCGAGCGGCCCATGCTTTAAGCTCATGGGTCATGGGCCCCGCAAAATGAGCATCCACCACATCCTGGAATAATTCTCCCAAACGCTCGGAATGGAGAGTGGAAGGAGCGAAGTGCATGTCTTTGCTCCACGAGCCTTCGTGATAAGAATGATGGCCAAAAAGCAGGGTGCTCCAAAAGCGGGTCATGGCAGCAATCCATTTCTCACCTGCTCTCTCAACCGAATCCTCGGTCTGTATTCGATGTTCCTCGTGTGTGAGCCGCACGTAAAAACCTTCCACCACGAGGCGCAGATCGTTTTCGTCGGCAATATCGCGGAGGCGGGATTCTCGCCCGACGCTCGGGCGTAGCGGTACTCGAGAGTACCGCGTTGAACCGGAGCGGAGGCGGATTTGTGAGGCAGGTGCCCTCATGCTGCGGCGAGGGCGCGAACTTTGGGAAAGAGGACGTTGTTTTCCTTGTGAATGTGCTGGTGTGTCTCGCGCTCCAATTCCGAGAGAGCATCGTAAAGCGCCCGGAATGTATTGCAGGCCCATTCTGGCGGCGTGTAGCTATCGGTCAGCTCCTTAAATTTTTCCAGAGCGGCCCCGGTGTTGTCATGTTCGTGCTCCAACTTTTTAAGCAACTCGGGTAAGGCCTTGCGGGAGTCCTCGGCACTTGCTTTTTCCAAGGCGCGGATGGCGGGAAAAACTTCTTCATCCTCCTGCTTCGTGTGTTCGGTGATTTTTTCTAAAAAGAGTTGGAAGAGTTGACGAATTTGCAAAAGGCGAGGCTCATGTTCGCCATGAACAGCGGCCACTTTGCGCGTCATGAAATCGAGCCGTGGAAGTTCCTTGCGAATGTAACCGTGATGCACCGTCTGGATGTAATCGCAAAGTTCTCCAAGCGTCATTTTATCCGCATCGGGGAGTGCCGAGCCGACGCCATCGCCGATGGCATCGAGCATGGCGATGATGGTGGCGGTATCGAGACCCTTAGCTTGACAAGCTTCCGCGAGGGTTTTCTTGCCTCCGCAGCAGTAATCAATGCGGAGATTGTCGAAAATTCGTGAGCGAGCGGGAACGTCTTTTACGAGTTCCCCGACGGTTGTTTCTGACGTGATGTTTTGCATAATCGGGGGCGAGGTTAAACTCTTTAAATATGTATTTCAAGAACATCTTTGACTTGTGGAGCGGCGATATTTTGGTCATTGTTTCGTCCTCATGCGATTGAGTCGTTATTCCGATTATTTGGTTCGTGTTTTAATTCTCGCGTCCCTGCGCAGTCCGGAGCGGATCACGGTGAATGAAGTTGCGGAAGCGTTCGACATATCGCGTCATCATCTTGTGAAGGTCGTTCACGATCTTGGGCGTCATGGTTATCTCGTGACGCAACGCGGTGTGGGTGGGGGATTCACTTTGGCGTTACCCCCTCATGCGATTCTGCTGGGGGACGTGATTCGCCTTGGCGAGGAGGAAACGGTAATTAACTGCATGGATGGCCCGAATCACATCTGCCGCTTATCACCTGCGTGCCGTCTTAAGGGCATTTTGGATGAGGCTGCCGTGGCATTTTTTGATGTTTTGGATCGTTACACTCTTGTGGATTTGATGGAAAAATCTGCGGTACTTCGAGAAGTTTTGAATCTCCGAGAGCCATAAATTTCATGATGAATAAAACGGAAACAGCGACTGAAAGTTTGGAGGCCCATGCACCTCCGCGCAACGCGATGCAAAAAATGCCTGGGCATTGGCTTTTGGCAAAAATGGGCAAGCGCGTTCTACGTCCGGGTGGCTTAGAACTTACGCGTGCGATGTTGGAGCGTTTGGATGTGAAGCCGGATGATGCGGTGGTGGAATTTGCGCCCGGGCTGGGAGTAACGGCGAGGATGACGCTGGAGCGTCGGCCTGCAAGCTACACAGCTGTCGAGCGTGATGAAGAAGCTGCAGCGCAGGTGCAAAGTTATTTACGCGGGCCAACGCAGCGCATTCAGGTTGGCAGTGCGGAGAGTACAGGATTGCCTGACCGCTGTGCGACGGTGGTTTATGGTGAGGCGATGCTCACCATGCACGGACCTCAGCAAAAGCTTGGCATTGCCTGCGAGGCTTTTCGATTGTTGAAGCCGGGTGGGCGTTACGGGATTCACGAGCTGGCCGTTGTGCCGGATGATTTGTCGAATGATATTCAGGACGAAATCAGCCGCGAAATGTCACGGAGTATTCACGTGGGGGCGCGGCCGCTTACCGTACGGGATTGGCGTGAGGTGCTGAAAGAAGCGGGTTTTCGGGTGCAATTTGAGTCGAGAACTCCCATGCACTTGCTGAAGCTTGGACGTCTGATTGAAGACGAAGGATTGCTTCGCACGCTGCGGTTTATTTTTAATATCATGCGAACGCCCGAGGCCCGCCATCGAGTGTTGTCCATGCGAAACGTCTTTCGTCGGCACCGTCAGCATCTTTCCGCCATCATGCTTGTCGCGATTAAACCGTAAGGCGTCGGGTTTGACCTGACGGGGCGTCTTCGAGGAAGATACGCCCTTTTCCATGCTCGCTTACTGGGTTCACAACCTTGATCCATTTGCTCTTCGCCTAGGCGAAACAATTGGGATTCGCTGGTATGGGGTGGCATATCTCGCGGCATTTGCGGCGGCATATTTTGTCTATTTACGGCTGGCAAAGCGCGGATTCTCGGTGATTCCGGCGGTGAAAGTTGGTGATTTTATCACGGGCTGCGCGGTCTTTGGCGTGCTCTTGGGAGGACGTCTTGGCTATATGCTGTTCTACGATTTTGAAGGATTCCTTCATAATCCGCTCTTGCTTTTTCGCGTTTGGGAAGGCGGCATGTCGGCACACGGAGGAATTCTCGGCGTGGTGCTCTACACCCTTTGGTATGCGTGGAAGCACAATGTCAATTGGCCTGGTCTCGGTGACAATCTCGTGGTGGGTGCGCCTTTGGGACTGTTCTTCGGGCGTATGGCAAATTTTATCAATGGGGAACTTTATGGGCGTCTTACGTCCGTGCCGTGGGCGATGAAATTCCCCAAGGAAATATATGAGCTTCCTTTGGAAACGCAGCGGAATGTTCTCCAAGCGGCGCAGGAAGCGGCAGGGAGGCCCTTAGATATTGAGGGCATCCTTGCGGTCGTGCCCCATTCTCCCACTGTTAAAGATGCGGTGGCGGACTTTCTCACACCACGTCATCCTTCGCAAATTTATGAAGGGCTTTTGGAGGGGCTTTTTCTTTTTGCGGTGTTGTGGCTTTTACGAACGAAGGTGCGTGTGGCCAATGGAGTGCTGACAGGCGTGTTTTTTGTCGGCTATGGAGTATTGCGAAGTTTAGGAGAAATTTTTCGTCATCCGGACTCCGGCTATATTGGCACCTTCACACGCGGGCAGTTCCTTTCCATTTTCCTCGTCGTGATGGGCGTGGCGTTTTGGATTGCGGCTTGGTTGCGTCCGTCGTATCCGACTTCCGAATTTAAAGTCAGGAAATCTTGAGGCTATCCGCATAATTTTTGCGTTATTGTGTGGCGATGGGAGCCTGCGACTGGTAAGCGTTTTCGACGGACACAATTTCTTCTCACCTATTCTATGAGCAATTCTTCACCTCGTGCGTCCGCCGTAGCCGCTATTGCTGCGCGAAAAACGGAATACGCTTCCGTCAATTTCGTCGAAGAAACGCCGGAGACTGTTTTCGGATCAAACACATTCAGCCTTGCGGTGATGAAAGCCATGCTGAAGCCCGAAACGTTTGCGGCCGTTGAAAGCACGATTCACGAGGGAGAGCGGCTTCCGTTGGGTGTGGCGGATGACGTAGCGGAGGCCATGAAAAATTGGGCGGTGAGCCGAGGGGCGACGCATTATGCGCATGTATTTTATCCGCTTACCGGTGCCACGGCGGAGAAGCATGATTCCTTTTACGATCCGAGTGAGGATGGGGGGGCGGCTATTTCTAAGTTTAGGGGTAAGACTCTCATTCAAGGCGAGCCGGACGCCTCTTCTTTTCCATCCGGTGGCCTGCGTGCCACACATTCCGCCCGTGGTTATACGGCGTGGGATGCCACGAGTCCGGCCTACATTGTCGAGAGTGCCAATGGCATCACCCTGTGCATTCCCACGTCTTTTGTGTCATGGACGGGAGAAGCTCTCGACACCAAAACGCCGTTGTTAAAATCACGTCAGGCGTTGGATAAACAGGCGCAGCGAATTTTGAAGCTTTTCGGGCATAAAGAAATTGCCCAAGTGCATGCCACGGCAGGGCCCGAGCAGGAGTATTTTCTTATCGATAAAATATTTTTCTATGCGCGACCCGATTTGCTTTCAGCAGGGCGCACCCTTTTTGGCGCACCTCCTCCCAAGGGTCAGGAGTTTGAGGATCATTATTTCGGACTCATTCCCGATCGTGTCATGGCGTTTATGTTCGAGGTGGACCGCGAGTTATTTAAGCTCGGGATTCCGGCTAAGACGCGACACAACGAAGTTGCGCCCGGGCAATTTGAAATTGCGCCGCTTTTTGAATCCGCCAATCTCGCGGCGGATCATCAACAGACCACAATGGCAGTGCTTAAAAAGACGGCGGATAAGCATGGTCTCGCTTGTCTCTTGCACGAGAAGCCATTTGCGGGAGTCAATGGCTCGGGAAAACATGTCAACTGGTCCCTTGGCAATTCCACGCAAGGCAATCTACTTGACCCCGGTGAAACTCCGCATGAAAACGCGCAATTTTTAGTCTTTGCGGGTGCGGTGCTTCGCGCTGTGCATAAATTTTCCGCCTTGTTGCGAGCGAGTGTGGCCACCGCTGGAAATGATCACCGCCTCGGTGCCAACGAAGCACCGCCTGCCATCGTTTCCATTTATCTCGGCGATCAGCTTGCGGATGTCTTTGAGCAAATTCGTGCCGGAGGAGCGACAACCTCGAAGCAACGTGGAACGCTGAAAATCGGGGTGGATATTTTGCCGGAGCTCCCCAAGGATGCCGGGGATCGCAATCGCACCTCGTCCTTTGCTTTTAATGGCAATCGTTTTGAATTTCGCGCCGTGGGAGCAAATCAATCTGTCGCGGCCCCCATAACTGTCTTGAACACGATTCTTGCGGAGTCGCTCGATTACCTCGCGGGCCGACTTGAAGGAGCCACTGATCTCAACCGCGCCATCCAAGAAGTTCTTAAAGAAATCGTAGATAAACACGGGCAAATTATTTTTGGCGGGGATGGGTATTCCGAAGCATGGCATGCGGAGGCGGCGGATCGTGGATTGCCGAATCTCAAAACGACGGCGGATGCTCTTCCTGCCTTAATTACGCCGGAGGTTGTGGATTTATTTGAAAAGTACGGCGTTCTCACGGAAGCTGAACTTAAAGGTCGCTATCTCGTGCAATGCGATCAATATGTAAAGCACCTCAATGTCGAGGCGAAGCTCGTCGAAGAGATTGCGCAGACAAAAATTTTTCCCGTTGCGGCAGCGTATGCGTCGAGTCTGGCGGAGGGTGAGAGTCGACTCAATGTGGTGGGTGTGGCATCGGGACGGGTGACTTTGGAAAAAGTTGCGTCACTCGTGGCGCAACTTGAAGGTGATCTTTCGGCACTTTATGAGGCGCATAAAGCGGCGATGGAAGTGGAAGATTGGACTTTTAAGGTTTTACCCGCCATGGCGAAAGTGCGTGTGACGGTGGATGAACTGGAAGGGTTGCTTCCTGATGATTTGTGGCCGTTGCCAACTTATCAGGAGATGCTTTTTATTAAGTAGGGGGGGCGAAGGGGGGGTGGGGAAAGACAGGACGGACAGGACAGACGAGACGGGGCGAAGGTGTTTGGTGAGTATGATCTCCTGCTATATTTTGACCTTTGTTAGAAGGTCACTTGCGTGCCGATGTAGGCGATGTTTTGTGTGTAATCGCGCATTTGCACGGTGTCGCTGGACATGCTGGTGGTGAAGGTATAGCCGGCGAGCAAAGACCACATGCGGTTGATGGCAAATGTGGCGTTGAGTCCGGTGTTGAAGACATTCGCTGTGAAATCCGGGGAAACTTCAACACCATTCACAACGCTATCCGGTTGGTCGTAGAAATTGTTTTGATAATTGAAAAACAAGCTGGCACTGATGCGGCGAGTGAATTGATGGGCGGCATTTAAGCCCAGTAAAAATTGCTGACCTTGGTTGTAATTGCTCAATCCGGAAGCCGTAGTTCCATAGCGAGATTGGAGGCCGACGGTCGTTCCTTTGCCGACGGCATAGTTGGCATTAAATTGTGCAAAGGGACCGATATAAGTGTTGTCAGAGCTGTTCCCTTGGGCACCGGTGACCGGATTCTGATTGAAGCGTTGTTCCGCACCGGCCCTGAGCATCACGCTCGCTCGGGGATTTAAGGTGTGGTCAAAGCCGAGGAGCGCGTAGTTACCGATGCTGTTGAGGTTGTTGGGCTGGTAATAGTTTCGGGTATCAAAGCGATATTCCGCCACCAACTTGGTGGTTGGCTTCCAGAGGTATTGGAACTGCTGGGAAACCGTCTGTTCCACACGGCCTTGGCCGTCGTTGTAATCCTGATCCACAAAGTAATAGATGCGCGGGTTGTAGGAAGTCACCGTGGAGAACTTGGGGGCCCAGCGGTAAGTGGCACCCAAAATGGAGTCGCTCAGGATGTAGCTTCCTTGAAAGGAATTGGGGGCACCAGGCGTGGTGTAATTGCCGGCTGATAGCAATCCGGTACTTGTAGAAAAGGAAAGATCAAGCTTGGGAGTTGCCGCATAATTTGCACCGATGACGAGATAGACCGTTGGAAAGAGGCCATCATTATCCAGCCCTTCTTGATTGTAATAGTAGGTCAACGCTGCTGAGAGGGAGGTGTTTAATTCCAAGCGCGGCGAGCCAAAGTCATAAGAAATGCCGCCCGAAATCTGCGTGTACATACTCGCCACGCCATTGTCTTGCTGTGTGTTTACGTTGCTGTTGTAGCCTTCGTAAACCGCAAAGCTAATGCGATAAGGACGCTTTGAAAAAATTCCTTCTCCCATATCGGGGGCGGGGAGAACGTCATCGCCGCCCACTGTCTCAAAGACAGGCATATTGGCCTGGCTGCCCGTGGGGGCATCTGTCTTCACAGGTGTTTGTACCGGAGCTTTTTTCTCTGTATATACTTGCGCTGATCCACTATCGCGCACGGGATAGGAGTAGCGGAAATTAGAAGCTTTCGGGGCCTCTGCGGAGGGCGTGGCCGAGGTGGCTTGTTGTTCGAGATTTTCGACGGGAGGTGGAGCGGTAGGTGCGGCGGGTGCCGGTGATTCTTGGCTTTGGGCAATAGGCATCCACGCCAGAGCCACCGCGGCAACCAACCAATAGGGAAGGGAGGGAGTAGATTTCACAGTTGCGTCACTTTTAGCGAAGTTTCCCAGGGTTCTGCAAGCCTTTTTTCTTCAAAACGACCTTCAAAATATCCCCATGTCATTGTCGGCGGCTATCCGAGTTTGTAGCAGCGGCACTCTGCTACCGCTTCATGGGCGAATTTGCGTGGCCGCACGCGCTATTTACCGTAAGTTGTACAAATGGACCTGACCACTTTACTTCCCGATGTTGCTGAGATGCGGCGCAATTATACGCGGGATGGATTACGACGTGGCAACCTTGCGCCGGAACCCGTCGCGCAATTTCGTCAATGGTTTGAGGAAGCCGTTAAAGCCGAACTTCTCGAACCAAATGCGATGGTATTGGCGACGACAGACGGTACGCGCCCCGGCTCACGCACGGTTTTGCTGAAGGCTTTTGACGAGCGAGGCTTCGTTTTTTTTACAAATTACGAGAGTCGTAAAGCGCATGACATCGCGATAAATCCCCATGTGAGTTTGCTTTTTCCATGGTATACGCTGGAACGTCAGGTTGGCATTCTTGGTGTGGCGAAGCGGATCAGTGCTGCAGAATCTCTAGCCTATTTTGTCTCGCGTCCGCAGGGCAGCCGCCTTGGTGCATGGGTGTCGCATCAAAGTTCCATCATTTCCTCGCGAAAACTTTTGGAAATGAAATGGCAGGAAATAAAGCAGAAGTTTCAACGTGGGGAAATTCCTTTACCTTCATTTTGGGGCGGCTTCCGTGTGGTGCCTCATGAGGTGGAGTTTTGGCAAGGCCGTGAAAATCGCCTTCATGATCGCTTTCGTTATACGCGGAAAATGGGTGCGGCAGACTGGAGCATCGAGCGTCTCGCGCCGTGAGGTTGTCATTTTACCTCGATTTTGCAAGCCGGAGGGGTCGGGCCTACTTATTATGAAATGGCTGTGGGGCGGCAGCCAATTCTCGTACTAAATCTCGGATGGCTAGGGCGACATGATTGGTGCTGCTTTCGGCGGGTTGACTGGGGGTTTTGTGGGCGCCTCCTAGCAAGCGGATAAGTGCTCCCGGACGTTGGGGTATATCGTAAATGGTCCAATAGCGAAGCCGCTGAGCTTGATGAAGCTTTTTGGCCAAGGCCATGAACTTTTGTTCCACCATGGGCTGATGTTCCTCTCGGCACATTCCAATACACAGATTGGCCTCAATGAGATCTTCAACTTCGATTCCCACCGGGTTTCTCGGCGTTTCGGCGGGAAGTTCAATTTTCATATCTTTCAAAAACGAAAGCGCATAAGGCGACATGCCTTTGAGTCCGTCGGCTTTAAACATCCCGCGCGATTCGGCAACCCACGGGAGTCCGGCAATTTCTGCTTCGTGATTGAAAAGAATTTCCGCCAGCCGACTGCGGTAATAGTTGCCACTGCAAATGAACAGAACGCGTTTTTTTTTGGCGGAGGTCATAAGGTTTAATGAGGCTGCTCGTTAATGATGAGGGATTTTAACTCGGACATTTCTTTCATGGAATAGCGAATCCCTTCGCGTCCGAAGCCGCTGTCTTTCATGCCGCCGTAAGGCATGTTTTCGACGCGAAATGTTGGGACTTGATTGATGAGTACACCTCCGACATCGAGGGTGTTGTAGGCTTGAAGTATTTTATCCGAATCGCCGGTGAAAACACCGGCCTGCAATCCAAAACGCGAATCATTGGCGGCGGCTAAACCTTCGGCAAAGGTGTCATAGGATTCCAAAATCACAAGGGGAGCAAAGGCTTCTTCACGCATGATGGGTGCGTGATGCGGCACATGTTCAAGCACCACCGGGTGCATGATGCGACCCTCAATTTTCAAGGGCGTGAGCAAATGGGCTCCTGCATCCACGGCTTCTTGAATCCAGCGCTGTACTCGTGCAACAGCCGCAGAATCAATCATGGGGCCTACGAGTGTTTTGGGGTTGGAAGGGTCACCCGCCGGCGCGAAAGTAGGTATTTGTGCAAGAAATGCCGCACGGAAATCGGTGTAGATGCTGCGCTGTGCAAAAATGCGCTGAACGCTGATGCACGATTGCCCGGCGTAACTGAAGGCACCGGAAATGATTTTCGGGATGTGAGTTTTCCAATCCGCATCCGGTTCGATAATGCACGCGGCATTGCCACCGAGTTCGAGCGTGGATTTTTGCTTCACGGCGTCGCCTTTGAGTTTCCATCCTACGGTATCGCTGCCGGTGAAGGTCAGCATTTTTACCCGCGGGTCTTCGAGGAGCAGTTTTGTGTGCTGGGGGTCAAAAGGCAGCACTGTTATTTGCCCGGGTGGTACGCCGCACGTTGTGAGAATTTCGCTCAATAACAGGGCACACAGCGGTGCTTTGGGCGATGGCTTGAGAATCATGGTGTTTCCCGTCGCGAGGCAGGGGGCGATTTTGTGGGCGACGAGATTGAGGGGAAAATTGAAGGGCGTGATGCCAAGTATAATTCCAAGTGGGAAATGCCGTACGCTTCCACGATGCCCTGCACCTGCTGCTGTCGCACTCATATCTAACGGCGCATCTCCGAAATGGAGCGCCGCAGCAGCGGAGAGCGAAAATGTTGCTTGTGCACGTTGCACTTCTGCCTTTGCCAATGTCATGGGTTTTCCCGCTTCGGAAATAAGAAGCCCCACAAAGTCTTGAGCGCGGCGTCCTATTTCTTCGCTGATATGACGCAACAACTCTGAACGTTCGGTGGGTGATGTGTGGCGCACGGAGGCAAAAGTTTTTTCCGCAACATCGAGGGCGGCAGCAATTTCGTCTGTACCTGCAAGGCATATTCGTGCAAGAAGTGCGTTATTGTAGGGATTGCGGACCTTCACAACATCCCGTGTGATGACTGGTTCGCCATTGATAAAAACGGGATGCGGATTCATGGCTTGTTTGTTTGCCGCAGTACTAAATCTCCGAGAACAGCAATGCCTTTGAGCGTCCATAAAGGGTCAATGAGAGGTGTCGCTCGTGTGAGTCTTGCCACCATCCGTGCATCACCTCCGGTAAAAACGAGTCGTCTATTTCTTTTTGCAAGCTGCGCGAGAAGATGCTGTACCATGCCGGCATAGCCTCCCACGATGCCTGCACGCAAAGCTTCGGAGGTGTTGCGTCCGATCCATCGCGTTGGGGCGGTGAGGAAGGTTTCGGGGAGTTGGTCCGCTGCCGTGGCGAGAGATTGCGCCATCGTTCGGAGACCGGGGGCTATGGCACCACCGAGGAAGTTTCCACGGCTATCGAGAACATCCCATGTTGCCGCTGTTCCAAAATCCGCCACCAGCACATTTTTGCCAAATTGGTCCACGGCTTGGGCTATGTTGGCAAGACGGTCAGCTCCTACGCTGCGCCGATCTACCGACGTAGAAAAATTGAGAGGCGTCGCTGCGTTTACGATATGGATGTCGGGCCATGCCGCTTGTAAAAGACGTGTGATTGCCTTCACTACGCAGGAAGCGACTGCGGTGTGGCAGCCGGATTGCATTTGGATTTTTTTGACGTGTGAGGCTCGAAGTTTATGAGAATCCCATGTGGCTAAAATTTGCGGTAAAACCTTCCGACGGTTTATCCGCGCAAATTTCACCGAAGTGTTTCCCGCATCAATCACGAGCATCGGATAAATCGGTGGTGGCATCATACGATTTGCTTTTTATCCATAGTGGATTTGCGTGCTTTTGCGGCGATTATTTTGAGCGAAGGGTCTTTAGAAAGATGCGTCAAGGCACGGCGAAGCAGTGTTTTCCCGGGTTCCGTCCATCGCCATGCGGAAGCACCGGAGGGGTGGGGGAGGGCAATAATGTCAAAGGAAACACCCTCGCGATGATGCGGGATGCGGTGGCCAATGACATCGGCAAGTTTGGCTTTGGGAAGAAATTGGTGAATGGCGAGTTTGCCGACGAGGATGACAAGCTTCGGGTGCAGGAGCGTAATTTCTGCGGTGAGCCACGGAGCGCAGTTGGCAATTTCGGTCTCATCGGGCACGCGATCGCCGCTGCCTTTGGGATGTTTGCCGGGGAAACAGCGGCATACGGCAGCCATGTAGATGTGGGATCGGAAATGTTCTTCGTTAAATCCACACGCTTCCTCAAACCACTGAAATAGCGTCTTCCCGGCTGTCCACGCAAAGGGGCGCCCTAATCGTGGTTCGTGAACGCCCGGTGCTTGCCCTACCAATACCACATCGCTCATCACGGCACCGCCGGAGATTGGGGTTGATTGCATTTTTGGGCAGCGACGACAGCCCAGCAAATCTTGAACGTGATTTTGCAAAGCTGCGTTAGTCATCGTGGAGATTTTTGCATAAAATGAGTACTGGCTAAACTTTTACCTTTTGTCTTGAGCTTCAAAACGACACATTTTGCCGCGTCATTTTTTATGAATTCATCATTAAACGCTCGGCGAAACCCGAATTCCACACGACGCGTATTGTTTGCGAGCCTTGCGGGAACGACGATCGAATTTTTTGATTTTTACATTTATGCGATGGCGGCGGTTCTTGTTTTCCCAACGCAATTTTTTCCTAAATCGGATCCCACGGCCGCGACTTTGGAATCGTTGGCAACATTTGCACTGGCCTTTTTTGCGCGACCTTTTGGCTCCGCGCTCTTTGGGCATTTCGGCGATCGCATTGGTCGCAAAGCCACGTTGGTGGCGTCGCTCATGACCATGGGGGTTTCGACGGTGTTCATCGGCTTGCTGCCGACCTATGCGTCCATAGGTGCTTGGGCACCGGCTTTGCTTGCGTTCTTCCGATTGGGTCAGGGACTTGGTCTTGGCGGGGAATGGGGAGGCGCGGTTTTATTGGCGACCGAAAATGCTTTGCCTGGTAAGCGCGCATGGTTTGGCATGTTTCCGCAATTGGGTGCTCCCATTGGATTCGTGTTATCCAGCGGTACATTCCTCTTGATCTCATGGCTGCTTACCAACGAGCAATTTCTTGCTTTTGGCTGGAGAATTCCATTCATCATTAGCAGCGTTCTCATTCTCATTGGGCTTTATGTGCGGCTAAAAATCACCGAAACGCCGGCTTTTCAGCGCACCCTTGAGAAACGTCAACGCGTTGCCGTTCCGCTCCTCACGATCTTTCGTCATCATTTTCGCCTCCTCTCTCTTGGCACCCTGATTGCCATTACGGCGTTTGTGATTTTTTATCTTCTTCTCGTATTTTGTCTTAGTTGGGGAGTGAGCAGCTTGCATTACAGTCGTGATCAATTGCTCATTTTGCAAATGATCGGCGTCCTCGCTTTTGCTATCACCATC
The DNA here is from genome assembly GCA_021463515.1 of Chthoniobacterales bacterium. GTDB lineage: Bacteria > Verrucomicrobiota > Verrucomicrobiia > Chthoniobacterales > JACTMZ01 > JACTMZ01. The sequence continues at coordinate 32,314 of JAJTYZ010000049.1, forward strand.
CCCATTTTCGCCGTTTTGGCGGATCGGTGGGGGCGACGCATCACGATGATCGGCGTCAATGCGGCCATTATTCTTTTTGGTTTTGCATTGGCTCCGTTATTTCACGCCGGATTAATCGGCGTGTTGGTCATGTTTCTTTTAGGATTTGGTCTCATGGGAGCGAATTATGGTCCGCTTGGAACCTTGCTCTCCGAGCTATTCCCCACGCAAGTGCGTTACACGGGTGCTTCTATGTCCTTTAACATGGCCGGCATTCTCGGTGCGTCACTCGCGCCTTACATCGCGACAAAACTCGCTCTCGGCTACGGACTCTACACCGTGGGGCTTTACCTAAGTGTCGCCGCAGCCCTCTCCCTTGTTGCCCTCCTCTTCATCCACGAAACACGGCATTCCGATTACGAATAGCGCATCGAAGGTTCAAGGTTTTAGGGGTGCATCATGAGATGTTTTTCGAGGAAATTGTAGGCTTGGTGACGGATTTCACGGGGAAAGGAATGGGCACCTTCGAAGATGTTTGACCAAAAATGTTCAGGCTTGAAGACGCTTTCTGCTTTGTGATGAATTTCCCGAATTCCTTCGAGAGGAAATATCACGTCGTTTGTTCCATGACTCATTCCTACCGCACGGGGAGCAATGGAAGCCACGACATCGGCCATGTCACCGACCTTCAATAACCCGGGAAGGTACATGGCGCGATTGTGGAGAATACATTCGTCTTGGATGTGGCGTAGCTGACTTACTCCGCAGGAAGAAAAGGCGATCTTCACCCGAGAATCCCCTGCGGCCAACCACAATGCCGTTTGTCCCCCAAGGGAGTGGCCCATCACACCAAGGCGAGAGGCGTTCACGAAATCAAAAGTTGTGAGGACATCCACCGCTTGTTGCAAGTCGAAGAGATATTTTGCGGTGAGGCTTTCACCATGCAAAAGCGCATTCAAAAAAAGAAAGTGCTCATAGTCTCGGCCTTCGAGAGGTTGTTGGTGGGGGCACCTTTTTTGCTGACGTTCTTCAAATCCGGCATGGTCTGGGCAGAGTACCACAAAGCCACGTTGAAAAAGCTCCAAACCATAGGCCATTTCCGAGTTTCCCGCGAGGCCTGCCGCTTCTGACTTTCCGAGGTCAAACTGCCCTGCATGTTGATGGGAGGCAATAATCGCTGCACAAGGATGCTCGGCTGTCGCCCGAGCGGGAATGAGGAGATAAGCTTGTACACGCTCATTTTCCGCAACAGCATATTCAATAACCCATCGTTCACCACCCTCCAAGGGCGTCCGGCTTATGATTTTGAGTTGAGGATCAAGTTGGGGGCGCGGAGGAAAAAGCTTTTGAATTTCTGTTGGTAGACTCATGTTTTTAGTGAATTGCGAGGTCTTGCTTGCTGTTAATTGATGACCCGGGAATGGGAGGAAGTCCCAAAAGTTGAAGAGCAAGATTCCCCCCATCCCCATTGCGAATGGGTTGGGGGAAAACTATATAATCTGGGCGACCGGTATCGGGGTCCGAGCGAGTGTTCAGATTTAATTTATAGATATCTGCCCCTCGTGCCACACCCGTACCCCATACAAAGAAGGGAATTGTATAATTGTAAGGCTCCTTCTTTTCGCCATGAGATTTTGTCCCCGGTTGACCTCCGTGATCTGCGGAAAGGATAATGATCGTTTGATTCGTAAATTGAGGATCGGACTCTATGAGCCGAAATAAATCTCCAAGATAGCCATCCACCTCCTTAACAGCATCTCTGTATTCGGTGCCCAGATAACCATACTTATGACCTGCAACATCCGGGTCAGGATAATGGAGAAATGTATAAGCTGGGTGGTACGCCTTTAGCCCGGCCATCGCTTGAGTATGGATGGCAGTATCCTTTGCAATGGCATTATCAATCTTATTGCGTCCATGGATATTTTCAGAACCAAACTTTTCACCATAACTTTCGATAAAAACCTTAAATTTATCCTTTCCGGAATAGAGAGATGAGGTGAGCCCATGATCATGCACCACATCAAAGGTGCTTGCGGTGTATTTGTGGGTGGGATTTACCGAATGTAATGATTCGATATCTTTCATAGGATACTTGTTTTCCTCGTATCCATGCCCCGTAAATTCCGGATGCCCTTCAGGTGTTTTCACCGGACGGCCCGTGATCATACATAGATGATTGGGAAGGGTGATGGTTTTCGAGTAATCGGTTCTTGCATTAAAAGTATAAGTGCCTTCATGTATCAGCCTTTCAAAATTGGGGAACTCTTGAGGAGCCTCTTGTAAAAACTTTTCGAGGTATTTTGCACCAAGGGCATCCACACTGATGTGGATAACATGTTTAACAGAAGGAGCGGGTGAATCCTCTGCCCGAGATGGGAAGCAATTTATAAATAGAGAAACCCCCAGAACTATTAGTATCCGAAACTTTATAGGCATCATAGAATAGAAATATTGCTTAGGGAGCGATTTGGTAGCGGCCACCATGAGTGGTAAATGTGAGGGTGTGTTTTTCGGCTTCCACTTTAACCTGACGCGACGCGTCTTTGTCATCGAGATTTGTGATGTTCCAATTTCCGGGGGTGAGGCCGGCGACCCACACTTTATATTGTTTTTTGGACGCAGGCACGGTGAACTCGAGAGGTTGGTCTCGCAGGGTGGTGTCGGTGACCATGACAACAAGGCGATTGGCGATGCGAACGGTTACAAAACCGTTGCCTTTATCATATGCAACGGGCAGCGGTTTTCCTTTGCCCGGTTGAAGCACGGAGAGGAAGATGTCGTGGGACTGCGCGGTTTTCGGGGATACAAGGATGCGGTGTCCGTGCGCTTCGGGGGCATTGGCATCTGGCGGCTGATAAACTTTACCATCCACGCGGAACACATCTTCACCGCTGAGGATGTCGAGCGTTCTATCTTTGGCGGCAGGCAGGAGCATGCGCATGTTGAGCGAGGGCGACTGCTTTCCTTGGGCCCCTAGACGCACACCCGTCGAGGTGGGTTGTACGTCTTGCACGGTGGTGAGCTGCCAGACTTTGCGGAATGTGGGGTTTTTAGAGGTGATGCTATCGAGCAAAATTATGGCTGCAGGATGTTTCGGCAAATGGAGATTGAGAAAGCAAAACTGCCGGACATAGGCCGTGACTTTGTCGGAATAGGCTTGGCGCAGATCCGCTGCGAAGTAACTGAAGTCTGGTTCTTTCGCATCAGGGCCAAAGGAACTGGATTGTACCTTGCCATAATGAAACCGCGGATCGCTCATCGCCTCCTTGGGTGTAAGAGCTATTTGGGGATTGTAGCGCGAGCCGCCGTCGTTGGCTTGATTGTTGGGGATTGCTTCGTTGGGATCGAAGACAAGCATCATGCTTTGGGCGACAGAACGTTTTCCGAAGTTTAAATCGTAAGGCGTGCCGTAGAACCTATATTGCGCCAACGGCCCGACCTGCATTCCATGATAGTAAATTTGGATCGCCCCCGCATCGGAATGTTGGTGGTTTCCAAAATGGTATCCCCCTCCACGAATGGCCGCGATGACGTCCGGTGAAGTTTCTCCTAATGTCCAGCCGGTGCGTGCCACCATCCCTCCAAGGATAGGGCCAAAATCCATGGTCAGGGGTAGAGAGTCGAGGCTTAGCTCGGGCGTAATCGCGGGATCGTTGAGCAGGAGAAACAACGCGGGATCAGCCATAAAACCACCCTGACGTTGAAGTTCGCCTTTCATAATTGGGTCGCCATTGTATGCCGAGCATAGCAGGGCTGTGCGTGCATATTTCCAATACTTCCCTGCGGATTTTACGCCGTCGCCATCGCGTAACATGGAGCCGTCGGGGAGGCGGAAGTAGAGCCAATAAAGCGGTACGCGTTTGATATTGGAATCGAAGACTTCGTGTCCGCTCATGCGTCGCAATAACCATGCTGCGTGCATTTCCCATCCAAAGCGAAAATCCCCATAACTGATGCCTTGATTGTGGCGCGGAGATTGGTATTCGAAGCGTCGCATGGGCACGAGTTGTTCGAGTAACGGATAGGCGCAGTATTTGTAGGGAAGCGGGTCTTCATTATAAATGGCGATGGCCATGGCGAGGAGATCGCGGTTGATCTGCGCTTCGTTGCCGTGGCCGTTGACGATAGTTTGGAGAAACGGTGGCCAGCCACATTCCATCTGCTCTGCGAGGCGCAAGAAATGATGACGTAGGGTGTCACGTTCGGCAGGCGAGAGCAGGTCATAGCACCAGTCATACACGCAGGCTCCGGTGTAGATTGCCGCACCGATTTGGCGTGTGATGTCGAGCAAATTGCCGAACTCAACGCGTGGAAGATAGGCGAGCATGAGATCGGCGGCTTCTCGTCCGATTTTTTGGTCGCCTTGCATGAGATAGAAAAAGGCCTTTGCCATCGCCGCATGTTCCAATGGCGTGTTGAAAGGAACCTCGGCATCGCCGGTGGGATGGAACTCGAAGGGCTTTGCCGCTTGAGCACTCACGCTCTCCCAGTAAGGACGGTTTTCCGGATGCGTGAGATTTGCACGCACTTTGGCAAGTGAGTCTTTCGTCACCCACAGGCGCGGATGCTCCGCAGGAGGGACGATGGTCGGTTGGTATGCCCCCGCTTCCGGCGGAACGAGCGGTGCTATGTAGGGAGTGAGCTCGAGGCGATGTAAATTGACACCCGCTGGCAACCAGAGGCGAATCTGCTGCTCTTCCCCCGTGAATTCAAAGACGCCCGTATGCTCTTTCTCTATCTTTGCCGGCTTCCCCCACGGCTCGAATACCACACGCCGTGTGGGCCTTTGTTTATCAATTTGAAACCAAAGGAAGAGGGATTCAAATTTCGATTTGGCAGTCTTCAATCGCTCGATACCCGTTTCATTGATCGTGGCATAGGTGGAAACAATGTAGCGTCCGGGTTTCGGTGCTCGTACGGGAAGGATGAGGTCCGGTTCACTTGTGGGGGGGGCGGTGTTGTCCATTGCGGAAGGGGCGACGTCAACTTTGAGAGTCACGCTCTGCTGATTCGGAAACGAATTCTGCATCATGATCTCCACGCGGCTTGTATTAAGTTGCCCCGCCTTGGCCTCCAGCTTCATTGCTTCTGCTTACCCCGTGGTGTGAAATGCTAGGGATAAAATGACCCCAAGAAAAAGTGCGTGCCCATAGCGACGACCACCTCGTGTTAAAAAGTAATTCATTGGCGAAAAGGGTATTTAGAGAGGCATGGAGGGAAGGAAAAGGGCAAATATGAAAATGAGGCCAAGGACTCGCGGGCGAGTGGCCTGCGGAGCGGTTGTTGCATGATTTTCCGTTTTACCTTTGCAGCGGGGGATAATCTCGACTTATCCTGTGCGCTCTGATGGCTGCTGCAATTAAGGACGAAGCGCAGGAAAGCGAGAAGTTGGCGCAAAGCGTCCCTTTGCCTGTGCGTGCATACCGTGTGATGCTCCGTGCTCGTATCATCGAGGAGAAGTTGGCGAGCCTTTATCGTGCGGGAATGATTAAGGGCGGTGTCTTTTTGGGGAAAGGGCAGGAAGCTCTCAGCACGGCTTCGACGATTTTTTTGCGGAAGGGAGATATTTATGGGCCTTGCATTCGAGACCAGGCCGGGCGCCTCGCGTTTGGCGATACGATGCTCGATACATTGCGAACGTATTTTGGGTCGGCGCAGGGGCCGATGCGTGGACGGGATGGAAATATCCACCGAGGGCGTCCGAAGGAAGGTTCTTATGCCATGATTAGCCACCTTGGTTCGATGATGGCGGTGGTCGGTGGCGGGCTTTATGCGCGGCGGCTACGCGGAGAAACGGGAGCCGTGGGGGTGACGTCCATTGGCGAAGGGGGGACGTCAACGGGCGCATTTCACGAGGGCGTGAATTTTTTGGCAGTAGAAAAACTTCCCGTCGTGATTGTGGTGGCCAACAATCAATATGCTTATTCCACGCCGAATAGTCGACAATTTGCCTGCGCGGATTTGCTTGATCGTGCGAAAGGCTATGGGATTGCGGGGCACAGAACGGATGGGACGGATATTATGGCCTGCCTCGAAACGCTTGAACATGCGGTAAGTGCGGCGCGAGAGGGTGGTGGACCGCAAATGGTATTGGCCTCGTTGCTACGCTTGGTGGGCCATGGGGAACATGATGATGCCAGCTACGTGGATGCCAATTTGCGCAAAGCCAATGTGGGTCGTGATTGTATGGAGGTTGGTGCGCAGGAAATCACAGAGGCCGGACTGGCGACGGTGGCGGATATTGAGGCGTGGACTGCAGAAGCACAGGCGGAGGTAGAAGCAGCCTTGAGTATTGCGCAGCGTGAAAAGGGTCCTGATCCCAATAACGAAGATTGGCGGGCAATTTCCACCGAACGCTTGGTGGATGGTTGCTATGATGATGAGGAGGAGGACGCATGAGCGTTACTTACCTTGAGGCCATTCGTTCCGCTCAGGAACGCGCTTTGGAAACGGATCCACGGGTTTTTATTTACGGTCAGGATGTCGGTGTTTTTGGGGGGGCATTTAAGGCGACCAAAAACCTTGCAGCAGCATTTCCCGGGCGCGTGATGGATGCGCCTATTAGCGAAGACGCCATCGTGGGAATGGCTATTGGAGCGGCGATTGAGGGCGCACGCCCGATTGTTGAAATGCAGTTTGCCGACTTTTCGACGGTGGGGTTCAACCAAATCGTCAATCAAGCCGCCACGCTCTATTTTCGCACCGGCGTTTCGTGTCCGATGGTTGTGCGCCTGCCCAGCGGGGGAACGGTGGGCGGCGGCCCTTTTCATAGTCAAAGCCTCGAAGCGATTTATGCGCATTATCCCGGGCTCATCGTGATGACGCCTGCCACGGTGGAGGATGCTTATAGTATGTTGTTGGAAGCGGTGACGCTGGATGATCCGGTGATTTTTTGCGAACACAAGCTGCTCTATTACCATCTTAAAGCGGACAAACTTCCCGATTCAGCGATGCCTTCGGGAAAGGCGCGTGTGGCGCGAATGGGGCGCGATGTGACCCTCGTGACTTATAGCGCGATGCTGCATGAAGCGTTGCAGGCAGCCGATGAATTGATTGAGGAAGGGTGGCAAATTGAAGTGATTGATTTGCGCACCGTGAAGCCTCTCGATACCGATACGATTTTGGCTTCCGTTGCGCGCACGGGTCGGCTTCTCGCGGTTGGCGAGGCCTGGCCTTGGGGCGGAGTGACAGCGGAAGTGGTGGCGCGTGTGACTTCCGAGGGTTTTGGTTTGCTCGACGCCGCGCCCATGCGACTTAATGCTAAGGACACGCCCATTCCTTATCATCCTGATCTTTGGGCTACTTTCCGACCGACGGCAGAAACAATTGCTGCCCGTCTGCGTCAACTTCTCACTCAATAATTCTCTCGTCATGATTCGCATTCCCCTTCACATGCCTCAACTCGGTGAATCCATCGCCGAGGCCACGATTGTCCGCCTCATTGCCGCCACTGGAGACGCTGTGGTAGCGGATTCCGACGTGATGGAAGTCGAAACGAACAAAGCGGTCATGGGTGTTGTCGCCCCTTGCAATGGCACGCTGGTGGAGATTCGTGCGGTGGAAGGTGAGAGTTATGCGGTGGGGGCGGTGTTGGGATATTTGGAGGTTTCGGAGGAAGACGCAGATCGTATGGGTTATCTCGAACCGGAAGAAGAGCCGACGGTACAGCCGGTGGGCTCGATGCCGGCGGGTGCTCCGGAGAAACCGAAAAAGAAACGCACTCCCAAGCCGGAGCCTGTACATTCGGATAAAGTCGAGCCGACGATTAAGGGGCTTCCTGTACCTGCTCATGCGGGTGGAGCTTCGTATCTTTCTCCACGCATGAAAGCGCGGATGGTTGAACTGGGATTAAGTGCGGCGGATTTGGCAGGTGTGGCCGGGAGTGGTGCAGGCGGACGTGTGACGATTGAGGACTTTGAGAAATTCATGGAAAATCTCGATCGCCAAAAAGTCACCGATGCTTCGCCCATGCGTGTGGCCGTAGCCGATGCGATGCGACGTAGTTGGACGCGTCCGTTGGCAACGGTGGTGATTCCTGTGCCCCTCGATAATTTATTAACGCACCGTAAAGCATCGAAGGAAAAGGCGGGTGTTTCTCTTTATGCTCTGCGTGCTTTGGCCATGGCTTTGAGCGAAAATAGCGCACCGGCGGGGCGACTTATTGGAAGCCAGATTGTGCATCCGGGTTCCATTGATATTGGCTTTGCGGTGGAGGCGGAAGATGGGGTGTTGGTACCGGTTATTCGTGAGGCGGATAAGCACACGCTGGTGGAGTTAGTGCCAATTTATGCACGACTTGTGGAGCTGGCTCGTCAGCGTCGCTTAGCACCTGCCGACATGGGGCATTGTATTTCCACGGTTACCAACTACGGCACTTTCGGCCTCACATTTGCCACGCCGATTCCGTTGCCGGAGCAGACGGTTCTTTTAGGGCTGGGAGCGGGGCGCATTGAGCCGCAATGGGACAAGGACAGGCAACAATTTGTTCCCGCAACCGTTGCACGTTTCACCCTCAGCTTCGATCACCGCGTGTTGGATGGTGGTGCCGCCGGGCGGCTTTTATCGCGCATTGCCGATTTGCTCAATCATCCGGAACAATTGTAACGCGTAAAACTTTTAGGCGAGACCTTGCGATTGCGCGAGGCGTTGAAGCTCGTCTTGGAAAGCCATGACGTCTTCCTGACTCGGGCGATAGGACGGCTTTGTGGGATGGAGTCCCAGTCGGCCCGTGCGATCCAGCATCCAATCGGCAGTTTCACCATCGGAAAATGTCACCTTTCCGCTGATCAACGCCTGCGGTTTGGTGATTTGGTCCATTGTCACGTGAACGGAACCCGGGGCCACGCCACGGCGCTCGCTTTCACCTTGTTGTTTTGCAGATTCCAGACGCTCCACGGCTTCACTTTGGCGCGGCGCATCCTTTATTTGCAGCTGCAAATCATCTACGAGAAAGCGCACATCCATGTAGGTCAGCTTGAGATTAAAATGTTCCTGAAGGTTTTTTTGCACATCGGATAAAGAAGAACCTCCCTCAATCCACGATGCGACGGTTGCCTTTTGTTCGTCGGTTAGCGTCATGGCCGTAAGCCTACCTTGTTTTACTCCCGCTGCAAAGCCGCATGGCTGGTGTTCTCGGACTTGCAAATATGCTTCTACTGCTTATGTAACACTCATGGAAAAAACTTTTCGTCTTCTCGTTATCACGGTTGTTGCGGGTTCCCTCATGACTTCGGGTTGTGAAAATATGACCGCCGGAGAAAACGCACTTATTGCGGCAGGCCTTGCGGGGGCCGCCACAGGCATCGCTCTGGGCACGACCGGAGTACCCGTGGGAACGACATTGCCGGTCGCCTTGGGCGCCGCTGCTGGAGCGGGTGCGCTGGGTTATGGTGTTTCAAAATGGCAGGTCAATCGCGACCAAAGGCGATATGCTGAACAGCGTGGACAAACCCTCGTTATGGATGCCCAACAACGCGGCGCACGGATTCCACGTTACATCCTCGTGGATACATTTGCCGAAAAACCCGCGACGGGGGGGCGTCCGGTTATGGTGTTTGACACCGCGACCGGACGCGTGGCAAGCAACCGACTTTATTACGTCAACGCCGCACCCAATCGTTATGGTTACCTCGAGGCACCTGCGGGAATGGCACCACGCTAAAATCAAGAGGTCCGCGCACGCGGATGAAATTGACGATGCGCTTTATGCAAATGGCGTGAGTCCACATGCGTGTAGATTTGCGTCGTAGAAATATCGGCATGTCCCAGCATTTCTTGAATGATGCGCAAGTCCGCGCCACCTTCGAGAAGATGCGTGGCAAAAGAATGCCGCAGCATGTGAGGGTGAATCGCCTTTTCTAATCCCGCTCGCTTTCCAAGAGCATTCATTAGTTGCCAAATGCGCTGATTGGTTAATTTGCGTCCGCGAACAGATAAAAAAATTTCTCCGCCAGTTCGTTTGCCAACCAGTTCGGGACGCCCCAATTGCAGATAACGTTCCAACGCTTCACGCGCCTGAGTGCCTACGGGAATAAGGCGCTGTTTATTACCCTTGCCGACGACGCGAATGAAGCTTTTTTCGAGGTCAAGATTTTCGAGGCGTGCGCCGCAAAGCTCCGAAGCACGAAGACCGCTTGCGTAGAGAAGTTCGACAATGGCCCGATCACGTAATTCGAGAGGCGATTTTCCTGCTGCTGCCGACAGCAACTTTTCCACTTCAGGCGCCGATAAAGTTTCTGGGAGATAGCGTTCAATTTTGGGGACACCGAGAAATTCCGTGGGGTCTTTCGTCAGTTGTCCTCGTTGCAATAAATGGCGAAAAAATATCCGCAGTGCCACCGCATGGAGTTTAATTGTCGCCGCAGCTATACCGGCTTTTTTGCGCCACCCCAGAAACTCACCGATGTGTTCGGGAGTCACATCACTCCACGTTGTTGCCCTTTTATTTTCTGTGGCCCATTGCGCAAACAATTCGAGCGAGGCGCGGGTGCTTAATTGATAATTATCTGAGAGCCCGCGCTCGGTGGCGAGGTGCAGGATGAATGGATCAATAAGGGCGTTCAAGGTGTGGGAAGGTTCCATGGCGTTGATGAGTTTTGGATTTTTCTAAACGGGGCCCGTTTCCGTGTTCCCAGCATGGGCATGAGCAAGTCAGATTGGCAAAAAAAACGAGAAATAAATGGCTGGAAGTCGTGGCAGCAATCGTGCTGAAAGACAAGACGGGTTCCGTAAGGAACACCACACGAAAGGGGTTTGTAACAAAGAGGACGACCGTAGGAATACGAATAGGTAGGGTGGCACGTCAACTGGTAGCCAACTGCATTGACTAGGCCAAGCACCGTAATCGCAAGGTGGCAGCCAAGATGCACCTGCGGCTCGACTTGCACAGCTTCCTGCCCTCATTTACCGTGGTGGATACTGCGGCGCACCACGGCAACAGGAGAGTGCATGAAGTGTGCGCGGGCGTGGGCAAGGGCGAGATCGTCGTTTTCGACAAAGCTTATGTGGATTTTGATCATCTTTACTTGGCGCATCTCTCAGCCTGGGGCCATAGTTTTACCCGGCTTTTCACGGTAAGCCGTGCGGTGCTTTGGGAGCGAATTGACCTGCTCGATCATTTGAAATCCTATGGGATGGCATCCGCTCTACTTCTGGATAATATAGCCAACCGCATCGAAAGGCTCGCAATCGCCACCAACGAAATTAACAAACCCGACCTGAGTAAAATTAAGGTCTTGAAGCCGTTATGCCAAAGCTATGGGATGGCTGTAAAATTTAATCTTGATGCTTTGCTTATCAAGCACACCGGAGATTTACGCTCAAGAGGATAAAAATTTCATAGCGACTTCATTCCTCAATCCCTTTTTATGCTGTTTTTCTGTCAATATTCCGTGTAAACTCGGTGATTACGAGGCTTCCCATCCATTTATAACACCTAACTTTATGGCACGCTTGCTGACAAAGCGAAAATGTGTAACATTGAGCACATGGTTCAAATTTCCATTCGCGACCTGCACATGAAAACTGGTGATTGGGTGCGCAAGGCGACTCAGATGGGTAATATCGTAGTGATGGATCGCCGCCGACCGGTTGTAAAACTTGTTCCATTTACTGCGGAAGATGCAGGAAAGTCTTTTGCCGAACGGCCTTTGGTGAAGGGATTCTCGGCACTCCCAAGATCGCGTCATGATTCTACTCGCTACCTCTCGGAGGATCGGGAACGAACATGATTTATTTCGATACGGCTTATCTTGCGAAGTGCTACCTCAATGAGCATGGCAGCGATGCTGTACGAAAACTTGCTGCGGAATCAGGGCGCATTGCTTGCTGTGCCTTTGGACAGCTTGAACTCGCGGCCACCATTCATCGGAATCTGCGCGAGGGAAAGATCACCCGGCATCAATGTCGGATTATTTTCGCCCAGATTGATCTCGATGAATCCAATCACATCTGTACTTGGCTTCCCGTCAGCTCCGACCTGCTTGTGACATCCGCCGCGAAATTTCGTGCCCTGAAACCGACGACTTATTTGCGTTCTGCAGATGCACTGCATCTCACCTGTGCGACCGAGCATGGGTTCAAGGAAATTTTCAGTAATGATCGTCATCTCTTGGCCGCAGCTTCCGCCTTCAAAATTAACGGACGTAACGCAATTTCCTAAACCTGATTCACGATGCCCAAAGGCTAAGAGGGTCAGACCTACTTATTATGAAATCCCCTCTTTTCATGAATCTCAAAGCGGCATATTGAGCTGAGGAGCGGTGGTGGGGCACCAGGGATTGAGAGTAAAGTTTGATTGCTCCAATGCTTCTACCATGGTTGTTGCTAGGTTTCGGGGAACGGCCACATCCATTCCTTCGTAAACGGACGGGAAATTTCCAAGCATCATGGCACAGCGCTGAAAAAGTCTGGCCGCAGGGCGTAAGCGTCGCCCGTGAACGTGGTGCGTTGGTTCGTTGTGTTGCTGCTTCAAATGTACAAAGCCGCCGGCCAATTGGATGAGTGCTTTGTAAAAGGTGTACTTTTCCCCGATGGATTTGAGCCAGATGTGTTCAAGCACATCGTGGGCGCCGTAGTAATCTTGGGTGTTAAATAAGCGGAAGTATTCGAGATAGCACGGATGATAGGGTGTTTGGATGCCCGCCCATCGTTCGGCAATTTGAGCGGCGATGATGTCGTGTTTTCCCATGCGAAAAACGGTGGCGGATCCCATTATTCCGCACGGAGAGCTTCGTGATCAATGGTGCGCAGGCGTTTTTCTTTTGTGCCGAGCTGAGGAATGCAGTCAATGAGAGCGCGTGTGTAAGGATGCTGCGGATGCCGTAGAATTTCTTCCGTGGGCCCTTGTTCGACAATGCGTCCGCGATACATCACGAGTACGCGAGCGGCAAAACCGGAGACGATTCCGAAATTATGCGTGATGAGAATAACGGCCATGCCAAAGCGTTCTTTGAGCGATGCCAGCAAATCCATAATCTGCGCCTGAATGGTCACATCGAGGGCGGTGGTTGGTTCGTCGGCGATGAGGATGTCCGGTTGGCAGGCCAGGGCCATGGCGATCATCACGCGTTGCTGCATCCCGCCACTGAGTTGGTGCGGATAATCGTGCATGCGCTGGGCGGGATTGGTGATTCCTACGGCATCGAGCCAACGTACGACTTCAGCGTTCACATCGTGAATATCCTGACGATGGAGGTGAATGGCCTCCGCAATCTGACTGCGTACCGTGAACACCGGATTCAGCGACGTGGAAGGCTCTTGAAAAATATAAGCAATCTTTCCGCCGCGTAGTTGGCGCAATTGCGAGGAATTCATGGCCAATACATTTTCTTCCTGAAATGAAATGGCACCGCGGCGAATCACGGCCGGGGGCATCGGGAGAAGTCGCGTGAGGGCGAGTGCCGTCACGCTTTTTCCACTGCCGCTTTCACCGACGATGGCGAGCGTTTCGGCTGCGGCCACTTCAAACGAGGCACTGCGTACGGCTTCAATTGTTCGGTCTTCGAGAACGAAATCTACGCAGAGGTCGCGCACTTGGAGAAGAGGCTGTGTCATTGGCGTGCGGATCGAGTTTCTACGGCTTGGCGCAGTGCGTCACCCGCTAAATAAAATGAAAGAGCGGCGATGAGGATGGCAAGCCCGGGGAAAAGAATCAGCCACCACGCATCAAGAATGTAGGTTTTTCCATCGGCAATGATATTGCCCCACGTGGCTTGAGGAGGCTGAACGCCAAAGCCTAGGAAACTAAGTCCGGCTTCCGCAAGAATCGCATCCGGAACGCCAAGCACGGCGGTGACAAGAATGGGGGCGGCGGCGTTGGGGAGAATATGACGGAAAATGATGCGTGGTGCCTGTTGGCCTAGAGCACGGGTTGCTTGCACATAGGAAGTTTCACGCAATGTGAGAAACTCTGCCCGCACGAGCCGCGCGGTTCCCGTCCAGCTCACTAATCCAATGACAACAACGATATTGATGATGCTCGGGCCGAGGAGGGCAACCGCTGTGAGAATGAGAAAAAATGTGGGGAAGCACATGATGGCATCCACAATGCGCATGATGATGTTGTCCACCCATTTTCCGAAGTATCCGGCCACCGCGCCCACGGTCACACCGATGAAAAGGGAAACAAACACAGCGATGAATCCGACGGTAAGTGAGATATGCGCCCCATTAAGCAGACGACTTAACACATCGCGTCCTAGGTTGTCAGTGCCCAGCCAATTGACGGCATTAGGGGCGAGGAGTTTCCTTTCGAGATTGGTGGCGTCGGGATCGGCGGGGAAGGGGATGCCGAGATGATTGAGGGTGAAGAAAACGACGCCGATCAAGGCAAGTAGGAGAACGACGCCCAAGGCAACCATGCCGATTTTATTATCTCGAAAACGACGCCATGCACGTCCGGCGGGACTGGCCGGCACAAGAGCGAGGGGTTCTGGCGTGTTGATAATCATTCGAGTCTCACCCTTGGGTCCACCACGGCGTAGAGCAAATCGGCGAGTAGATTTCCTCCCAACACGAGGGCAGCTGTAACGAAATTGAGTGCCACGAGTGTGGGATAGTCGCGTTCCAAGACGGCTTCGTAGCCGAGGCGCCCCATACCCGGATAAGCAAAGATGCTTTCGATAATCACCGAGCCGCTGATGAGTGTGGGCAGCAACATACCCACGCCAGTGAGCAGGGGGCGGATGGAATTGCGGAGGGCATGACGATAAAACACGGCATTTTCGTCTAATCCTTTTGCTCGCGCTGTGCGGATGTAATCTTCGCGTAGGGTGTCAATCATGCTGGCGCGAATAAAGCGTGACTGAACGGCAATACCGCCAATAGCGAGAATGGACGCGGGCAGCATAATGTGCCACCAACCATCGAGAAAAACTTCCAATCCATTGGTAAAATCCACACCGATTGTGTGGGTTCCCAGAATTGGTACAGCCGCCCAATTTACTAAGACAATGGCCATGAGATACGAAATCCAAAATCCGGGAAGCGCAATAAAAGTGAAGGCCAAAACGCTCGTGACCACATCGGGAAGTCGTCCTGCATGACGCGCTCCATAAACGCCGAGCATGAGGCCGAAGCTGAGCGATAGCGCGAGTGCGCCGAGATTGAGAACCAGCGTGGCCGGCAAGCGTTCTCCGATTTTTTCTAACACCGGTCGCTCGTCTTTAATGCTGCGCAGACGTCCGCTAAAGAGGTCGCGCATAATGAGGGTGTATTGTTCGGTGAGTGGGCGATCGAGATGGAATTTTTCGCGAAACACGCGTTTCACTTCGGGCGAAACTTTGGGGTTAAGCTCACCCCACGGATACGGACTGCCGGGTGTGAGGGTGATGATAAAAAATGAAATGACGCTGATGATAAACAGCAGCAGGACGGAGATGAGGAGGCGGCGAATGATAAAGGATGTCATGGCTGTGCCGCTCCTTTCGCGTATTCCGGGCGATAAAACCATTCGAGATAATAGCTCCAACCCGCTTTGGTCATGGTGACAGGTTCATCAATCCATTGGCCATCCGGCCCCGGGCGGCGTACGCGGAAGGCATCCTTCCACATGACGGAAGTTCCTTCGGGAACAAAAAGGAAAAGGTAGGGTTGGTCATCGTAGATGCGTTGTTGCAGCTCGCCGCAAAGGGAAATGATTTTTTTACGGTCGAACTCCTCGCGCACCGCCTCCAACAACCGATCAACCTTCGCGTTTTTATAGCCCACGGTGTTAAGTTGTTCCGGCCCCGTTTGCGACGAGTGCCAAATTTGAAATTGATCGAAGCCCTGTCCCAAAGCCCATCCGAGTACCATCGCATCAAACTCTCCCTTGGTGATGAAATTTTTCAAAAACACAGCCCACTCATACATTTCAACTTTCACCTCAATCCCCACAGCTTTGAGGTCCGCTTGTACGAGCGTGGCAATATCACTTCGCACGGCATTGCCATTGTTGGTGATGAGTGTGAAGGCAAAGCGCTCCCCGTTTTTCACGCGGATACCATCGGGCCCTAAGTTCCATCCTGCTTCGTCTAAAAGCTCCCGTGCTTTTTCCGGATTAAAGGGTAAGGGGCGAACGTGCGGATTAAAAAACCACATGTCGGGCGTAAAAATTCCGGTGCTTTGTGTTCCATAGCCGTAGAGAACATAGCGAATCATTTGCTCCACATTAACGGCGTGAGCTAAGGCCTGCCGCACGCGCAAGTCCTGAAACATCGGACGGCGCAAATTCCACCCAATATAATTGTAGGAATTGCTCGGCGAGGTGAACACCGAGAAACGCGGGTCCATTTTGAAGCTTCCGACAGCCCACGGGTCTGCTGTCCAAAAGTCCACCTGCCGTGTTTCAAACGCTAAGCGTAGAGTGAGCGGATCGGGCAGCACGCGAAAGACAATGCCATCAAGATGAGGGCGTCCTCGGAAGTAATCCTCATTGCGCACGACGCGCACAAATTGGTTTGTTTTCCATTCTGAAAATTTGAATGGCCCGGTACCGACAGGGGCGCGATTGAATGTGAGTGGCCATTGATCCGGCGGCGTGTGGGCCAGCAAATGCGCGGGAAGAATGCTCATCATCCAGCTTTCCAGTGCCGGGGAAAACGGGCGCCGATAAACCACGCGTACGGTGTGATCGTCGGGGGTTTCCACGGATAGCACCAACTCGTAATCCGATTTGCGCGGTGAGGCGACACGATCATCCATGATGGCATCGTAGGTGAACTTCACATCACGGGCAGTGAAAGGTGTGCCATCATGCCATTGCACACCCTCGCGGAGATGAAATGTCACTTCGGGTTCTGCAAGAAAAGTTGGTGCGGCCACGGATTCTACCACGAGACCTTCCGCGCCGAATTTTTCCGTGAGAAATTCCTGTAAGTGTTGTTGTACAACTTTCGAGTCCCCGAGGAATACGATTTCGCCGAGGTTGCCAATGGCCCATGTGCGAACAATGCGTGCTGAGGGAGTGAGAGATGAAAACTCGGAGAGAACATCTCCGAGTTCCTTCGGTGCAACAATGGAAAGCGTGGCGACAGGCTGTGGTTGTGCCGCACCAAAAAGTTTGGCGAGTGCCAACGAGTCAGCCGTTCCCGGCAAAGAAAGTTCCAATACTAACCGATTGTTCTCCACGCGGTATTGACGCAGGTGCAATTTTTCGCGATCGAGTAACGAGGTTTCCATATTCGCAGCTGCCTGCATGGCATTTTCTGGCGTTGCGAAAAAAAACGTACTTCGCTGACTTAAAGTCCACCTTTCGGCGAGATCGCCTGCGACATGCAAATCGGCATCATATTTAAGCAAGCCATTAAAAATCACGCCAAGTACGGAACTTGAAGCGGAGTCTGCGGCTTGGATGGGATTGAGAGTTGCGGGTTCGGCGATGCTGCCGATGAACATCTCGTTTTTTTTATCGGCGGAAGCACGGAGCACCACCCACAGTGCCACCGCCGTCACGGCAGCCAGCACCAAGGGAATCCCAACAATCAAAGTTCGCACCCGAGGCATTCAACGCATTGTCCCCGCCATTTGTTTCGGTGCGAGACAAAATATAAGACGCGCCACATAGGAGCTTATCTCGGCTCGATGCCCTTTTACTTGCTGTACATTCGAGATTGTCGTTCGGAATTTCCTTTCAATTTTGCTTCGAGCGTCTTCATTTTTGCTCCCGAAAAGTCGTCAGGCCATCCCACCAGCACGAGCACGCCGGGCGGACTTAAATCTACGGGGATGGATGCTGCATAGAGGGAGGCGTGATGGACCTCGTAGGAGGTGGAGAAACCGTGGCGATACTCGGCAGTCAGGGCATGCCGCAGGGCTTTTTACGCTATGTAGGTGTTCTGACTTTTAGTTCCGTAGCGATTAAATCCTGCATAATATGCGTAAGACATTTTAATATAATATTATAAGTGTATATCCCTTAGTTAATTGCGATGTAAGGCTTTGAACTCAACTTTTAGAAAGACGCCTTGGCACCGGCTCCGCTGGCTTAGGGGGTTCTTTTCTCCGGTTTTGGATTCTGAATGAAGGAGCCTTTATGATCGGAGTTCCACACCCATTGGAGGTTATCTTTGCCATCCGCTTGGGTCGGAGCATCCTTTCGGTAGGTGTCCCACATTTGCTGAACGAACTTATCCGTATAGCGCCGTGTTGGTTTAAGCTCTCCTGTTTTGGTCTCGTGGCTTACTTGCCCTGGCTCCATGAACCAGTCGCAAAAGTCAAAAAAAGCGTCGTGATTCCATAAGGCTTTTGCCTTCATGTAAAGTGCGGCTAAAGCGTGACTGCTCCAATTGCCGGTCGTCCACATGTAATTGTTCTGGAATTTTTCCTGATCATCCCATGCACTGTAAGGTTTTTCTTGGTAAGGAGCACGAGGGCGCCCATGGTACACCACTTGCCAGAGAACCTGCTGCCCATTGCCTCCTTGCCCATAATAGGTGTCCATATCCTCCGAAAAAAGGGTCGTCGGTTCCGCACCTTCGGCATCGGGATCGAGTTTAAATTCATAGGGGGGTGGGAAACTGGAGATTTTCGGGAAGCGGCTTAGTTCCGGTTTGTCGAGCATTAAACTGGCAAAGAGGATGGGCCATTTTCGGCCGATCCAATGCCCGCCATCGGAAACCCACTGCCGTCCACTAAGAGCTAAACCATGCAAATCTATCCCATATTGGAGAAACCGCGTGAGCAACTTCTCTTTCTGCTCGCGAGGGGCATCCGTGAGCAATAAAAGAGAAGCGTAACCATTCATTTTCAGAACATCGCAGCCATACGCCGGTTGATTACGTCCGGGTGCTGTGTATTGGATGATCCAACTGCTGACATGATCGAGCCACGGACGCTCGTAAATTCTGGCCATCTTTTCCCAATCGGGTGTGGAAGTGATGGGCGGCAGGTTGGGCAAAAGGTCCCATTGTATATCTTTGGCACGATAAATCGTTTTGTCCGTGCCGGCGTAAGCCGGACGAAAGGCGTCCGCCGGCGGCACTTCAGCAAGACTCGTAAGTATCGCCGCTGTATCAAGAGCCACTTCCGAAACCCCTGGTTCCTTTTTGGTCTGTTTGATTTCGCTCATCAAGGCTCCCGGTATGTAGGGTGTCGTCAATTTCCCATCCACATAGTTTTCGCTGCTGATGGTCGAAATGAGCGACTGGCCTGCTGGAAGAAGGTGGGGAAATTGAATGGTTTGCGTAGGATCGAAATTCCGGGCGCGTGAGTCGTAGCCCTGTATGTTGAAGCCCCATTTTGGATCAGGGCCGAGGATAATCATAGAGCCGTTGCGAAGGGTCTTATCGTCATGCAATGCGGGCGCGTTGTAGAAGCTTCTCACATCAGTGATTGGTTCCTCTGCCGATGCCGGGCCGGGGGTGGGGTGACGCTCACGACATTAACCGGGCCAACAACCCACCAGTCTCCCGTGATGAATTGACCGACTTGATGTGGCTTATCGAATGTCCACGTAATGCCATATTGGGTGACCGAGGTTGCCATCGTTACCTCGGGGCTTGGGGGCGTGGCCGTTGGTGACGCTGCCGAAGTTGCGGGAGGGGTGTCGGGCCTCGCCGCAATTTGAGTCGTGTCTCGCCGTAGCCGTAGAGCAACAAAGAAAGTGATCAGCCCCAAGAGAACGGAAAAAATAAGGAGAGAATATGTGCGTTTCATCATTCATAAGATTCGCTTTCGGAGGAAATCGTTCCAGCGAGAATAAAGTCAACGTGTTGACTGCGCCATGGTGGCTTTGGAGGAGTTCGCCCAAGCAACAGTTTGACTTTTTTGCATTTCTACGAGGTTGGGCTTTGTGTCATCAATGAATTGAATCGCCATGGCATTTTCTTTGCGACAATTTTGACAACACCCCCGCCGAGGTTTCAGCTTGGTGGAATTGCTCGTTTGCTTAGTAATCCTCAGTATTTTAGCCATGCTGGTAGTTCCGGGCATTCAGAAATGGAGATCCGTGGCACTCTCCGCAAATTGTGCCAGTAATTAGCGAGAGATTGGCAACGCTTTTCGACTTTACGCGCTGGACAATAACAACCTCTATCCGGCACCACGAGGCCGTAGTGACTACATTCCACCTGATAGCTTTATTGCTGTGGATTCGCGAAAAAACCCGACTCAAAACAATTGGATGGTTGAGCTTTATCCCTACTTAGGGAGTGATCGCCGAGGTTATTCCAACAGAGATGCAGATCTTCACCGCATCAAAGCCTCCTATTGCCCCGAGTACTATCGTGTATATGGTAAGGAGCCATCCTTTAGGGTTTATGTGACAGCGGGTTATGGCATGGTTTTTCCTTTCATAACTTACGGCGACGGCCCGAATTCTGCGGCTCCACCTCCTCACAATATCAACTTCCGATTTAATTCAGCGTTGATAGCGAAGCCTTCCACAACACTTCTTGCGGGGGATAGCACGGATTATTGGTTGGAGCTGCAACCTCCCCGCCGATCTTATGGGGATTGGTATGAAAGCACTTCTCATTTGGGCGGCTACGAAGCAGGGCACCCTGATAGGCACCATGGGAAGGCTAGGGCCTGTCAAGGTAAAATAGCTTGATATATCAGAGCAACGATAATAAATGCTATGAACATTTCATCAAGCTTTTCAAAACGGGTAAATATTCTACGAA
>JAJTYZ010000005.1 GCA_021463515.1 Chthoniobacterales bacterium
GCTGCCCACATTTGCAGAATCGCATCCGTAAATCCAAATTCAAAATTTGCGCCGGTGATTGTTTTGTAGGCTGGATTATATCCGGTCTCTACCGAGCGGTAGGATTGCTCGGAACCGGTGTATTCGAGGAGTTGCAGTACATTGGGATTCGCGCTCGACCAGCGTGCGCAAGCTTTCGTACCAAGAATCTCCGCATACCAAGTATCCCGCTGCCCGGGCGCAATCCGCTGGGTTTTGAGCACCCAAGGAAATTGAACTCCGTCCGCCGGATCTCGCGCCTCACAAAGCAAGGTCGCATTATCCCACGTTTTGCATGGCACGATGCCTCCCTTGCCATCCGGACGTTCCGTGATGATATCCGAGAGAATGGCGCGGACATTGAGAGCCTGCCATCCGGCGCGAAACGGAATGTGACAGGCGTGCATTCCCAAATCTCCCATCACGCCATATTCCCCGTTGAATTCGATCATGCGCTTCCAGTTGATCGGCTTTGTAGGATCGAGATCACTCGAATGCAAAAACCCGGTGTTCGCTTCCAAGATGCGGCCAAAGGCGCGTCGTTCGATCATTTCTCCCATGCGTTGCATGGCGGGAAAAAACGGAAATTGCGACGAGCATCGCACGAAAGAATCGGGCGTTTCGGTAATGGCATTCAGGATGGCGGTGTTCGCCGGAAGGTCTATCCCGAAAGGTTTTTCTCCCATCAGATGCTTGCCGGCTCGGATCGTCGCTCCGTAAATTTCCTCATGCAAATTGTGAGGAACGGCTGCATACACGGCATCCACTTGGTCGTTAGCCAGTAGCTCGCGATAATCGGAGGTGTATTGGTTCACCGATGGGAAATGCGTTCGGAACCAGTCAAGGCTGGAGGGGTTCTGATCGCATACGCCCACGATTTCTGGACGTCCTTGCGGGTCGTTCAAATGACACCAACGTGCGGCAGCACTGGCAAATTCGCGGGCCATAAGGCCAGCTCCGATAATTCCAAAACGAATGGTTTTCATAATGTAATTGGTGTGTTGCTTTTTACGGGTGAATCCCTCGTGCAGTGATCGCTTCGGCCACCCGACGCACCGCAATATCCATGGCGGCTTCGCGCATAGGGATGTTTTTTTCGAGGCTGTAAGCCAAAACTTCGTGAAATGTGGTCTCCATACGCTCTTGAAGCCGCGACTCGACTTCAGATTTGTCCATCTGCTCGCGCTGCGTTTCCTGCGTGTATTCGAGATAGGAAACAAAGACGCCCCCTGCGTTACAAAGGATGTCCGGAATAAAAAACACACCGGCCTCGGTCAGGATTTTATCCGCCTCGGGAGTGACCGGCGCATTAGCCCCCTCGGCAATAATGCGGGCTTTAATTTCTGACGCATTCCCCGCGTGAATCGTTGATCCTGCGGCGGCAGGAATCAAAATGTCGCAGTCCACTGCGTGGATAAGTGCAGGGTCCAATTCCTCCGCGCCGACAAATCCGGCCAACTTTCCCGTGCGCGTTACGTGTTCCTGCAATGCGGGAATATCAACGCCACTGGCTTTATAGACGCCGCCGGTGAGATCGCCCACGGCGATAACTTTTGCTCCGCGACGATACAATTCCGCAGCCGCCACGGCACCAACATTGCCAAAGCCCTGCACCGCGACTGTCGAACGCGTCAAATCCCGCCCAAGATGCCGACAGGCACTTTCCAATGTGGCCACAACACCGCGTCCCGTGGCCTCGCGCCGCCCGCGAATACCGCCGAGAATCGCCGGTTTTCCCGTGACATAACATCCCCGTGGAATGGCCACCCCGCCGGAATAGGAAATGCAATCCCGAATGAATCCCATGTCCTTTTGGGCCGTTCCCATGTCCGGTGCCGGAACATAGATTTCCGGCCCAATGTGCCGCAGACCCGCACGTACAAAGGAACGGATAAGGATTTCCTTTCCGTCGTCCGACAAGGAATGCGGATTACAAACAATCCCGGATTTCCCCCCACCAAACGGAACGCCCACGAGCGCGGTCTTCCACGTCATTTCCATGGCAAGGCCGGTGATCATGTCCATCGTAACGGCCGCATTCATGCGAATACCGCCCTTAGCCGGCCCAAGCGCGTCGCAGTGCCGAACAATGTAAGCCTGCACATCAAGCACCCGCCCATCGGGCAGCGCCGGATGGAGCTGCAACGTGATTTTTTCCTTTGGATGTTCCAACCGGTGTTCAATAGCTTCCGGCAATCCCAGCCTCGCCGCCGCCGCCTTAAAATTATGCAGCGACGTACGAAGCACCGCATCCTGTACCGGCGCCGCGTGCTTGGTGGTGGAGGTTGTCTCAGGCATAGCCGTGTTCTTTTTCAACTTCGCTAATGGATTCCTCGATGATGTCGAGGCCCTTGATGAGCGTTTTCTCGTCCATGACAATCGGCGGACTCATGCGCAGAATATGTCCGGCGGGGATCCACGCGAGACCCTTGGCAAAGGCTTTTTGATAAACCTGCTCGCCGGCCTTGTTAAAGGGCTCTTTGGTGTTGCGATCTTTGACGAGCTCAATGCCCATGAGGCAGCCCTTCGCCCGAACGTGTCCGACAATCGGGTGACGCGTCTGCATGTCTTGCATGTGCTTGAGTGCAACTTCCCCGAGATGCTGCGACCATTCGTTGAGATTTTCCTCCTCAATCACCTGTGTGGATGCCAACGCCGCCGCGCACGCCATGGGGTTACCGCCATAGCTGCTCGACGCCGAGATCGCTTCGAAACTCTCCTTGTAAGCGCCACGCACTGCCACGCAGGTCACCGGGAAACCATTTCCAAAGCCCTTCCCGATCGTTACGATATCCGGCACGACGCCCCAATGCTCCATGCAGAGAAACTTACCCGTGCGTCCCCAGCTTGTGAGTACTTCGTCAATCATCAGCAGAATCTTATGCTCGTCGCAGAACTTCCGCAGCTTCGGGAAAAAGTCATCGGGCGGCATCACCGACCCGCCCCAGCCCTGAATGGGCTCGAGCACAAAGCCCGCCACATCCCCAACCGTCGCCTTGTCCATGTATTCTGCGTAAAACGTGAGGTAGGCGTCGGTATCAATCGTCCCATCGGCTTTTGTCCATACCGGACGATAAACATCCGGGCGTGGTACCATGTGCATTCCGGGCGCACGAACACGACCATAAACCTGTGAGCGAATATGCCCGAGTGAGACGCCCCCGTAGGTTTTTCCATGATAATCATAGAAACACGAAATCATTTCGTTTTTTCCCGTGGCCGCACGCAGCACACGCTGTCCGGCTTCGACCGCCGTCGTTCCGGAATCGTAGAGCTGGAATCCGCTCAAATCCCCCGGAAGAACTTCCGCCAATTTCTCCATCAGCTCCGTTTTCACCGGCGTCGTAAAATCGTGGGCGTTCATCAATTGGTGCGCTGCCTTCGCTACGGCCTCACTGATTTTCGGATGACAGTGCCCGAGCGTGGTTACATAAATGCCCGAGGAAAAATCAATGTACTCGTTGCCATCTACGTCCTTCAGGATACACCCGCGACCGGACTCAAACGCCACGGGAAAGAGCTTCACCTGACCGCTCAGTCCCTTGAAATACTTCGTACACCGCGTATGCCATTCTTTGCTACGAGGCCCGGGTGCTTCGGTGACCATGTGAGGATATTTAGTGAGGTCCGCCGCTCCCCATTCGAGAGTACTGAAACCGTCGGCTGATTTTTTTGAGGCTGTTGTTGTCATAGATAGATGTTGGTTTTGGAGTTGTTGTTTAGGCTGTGATCACTCGGCAGGACATTTTCCGCGCCAAGTTACATAAGGTACGAGGTGCATTTTTATCGGTGATGAGAATTTCAAAATCTTTCAGCGTGCCGCTGCGAATAAGTGCTGTATGGCCATATTTGCTGCTATCGGCCAAAAGGCAGGAACGCGTGGCCTTTTCCCGCATCCTGCGATCCACCTGCGCTAATTGAAGATCGGTATTGTAAACATGCCCGCTGGAATCAATGGCCTCGGCACCTTGAAAGGCCCAGTCTGCGGAAAACACATCGAGGCAATGCTCGGTGAGCGGACCCGTAAGATCTGGACTCCCTCGATGAATCACCCCACCCAACAAAACCACACTCACCTCGGGCGCATATTGCAGCTCCGAAGCCACCGCAAGGCTGGGCGTAATCACCGTGAGACCGCGCACATCTTTAAGTAACCTCGCAAGATGCAGTGTCGTGGTTCCCGTATCGAGAATAATGCGTTGCCCTTCCTCGATCAATTGACGCGCCGCAAACGCAATAGATTTTTTTTCGGTCTGACGTGCCCGCTGCCGCTCCTGATAAGAAAATTCAAAGACCGTTCTCTCCGCCACGACCGCCCCTCCATGCGTTCGCCGCACATCGGCAGCTTGTTGCAATTTTTCCAAATCGCGCCGAATGGTCATTTCACTCACTCGCAACTGCTCCGCCATCACACGCACCGACACCCCGGGAGATTTTTTCAACGCCTGACGTATCCTCTGCAGCCGCACGGCCGCAGGAAGATGTCGTGTCTTCTCGGAAGGCATATTGACACAATGTTCGATTTTGTGAACTATGACAAGAAGAAACTTTTTAGGTGTGGCATTTACCGAATGAACAAAGAGCAGTATGCTTTCCCGCACGGCTTAATACTACTCAACCTACAACCTGAAAACTCATGAAACGCCTCGATCAAAAAATCGCCAACATCCTTCGCGACCCTTCGGGTGCTAAGGATTTCATCATTGCCGACGCCAAGGATGCCGACATGGCTTATGGCGTTACCGCACCGGGTCCACAAACCGGTGCTTGCCGCCACGGCTACAACGAATCGGAAGGATGTTGGAGAACGCTCACGGATTACCTCAGCCGCATCCGCGCCATCGTCGCCCAGGACATCGTGGACATCATGCTCCTCTCGGCCTCAAACGTCGAACGCTTGGCGATTGAGGAAAAACTTTTTGATAATTCGCCCATCACTCCCGCTGCCCGCGCCAATGACACCACGGATATCTGGGCCGTTCGTGGGGGAAAATACTCCGCCAACCACCCGTCGCGCTCTTTTCGTACGGCCAACATTTGCCACATCAAATATGGCAAAATCATGGAAGACTGCTCGAAACCCTTTCCGGGAGCGGATCTCGGACTTTACTCCATCACATTCACCAACAACATTGATTGGGACCACAAAGCATTGGAGGACTTCCACGAATTCCGCTTGGAGGCGGAGCGGAAACATTTTCGCTATTTCCTCGAAGTGTTTAACCCGAACACGGACCCGGGGATTCCCGACAAAACCGTCGCCTCGTTCCTCAATGACCACATCGTTCGCGCCCTCGCTGGTGTCACGTCTATTGGACGACCGCTCTTTCTCAAAATTCCCTACAATGGTCCGGGCCCGTTGGAGGATTTGGTCTCCTACGATCCGCGAATGATTGTCGGTATTCTCGGCGGGAGTGCTGGAACCACGCTGGATGCGTTTCAACTTCTGCACGACGCCAAAAAATACGGAGCCCGTGTGGCGCTGTTCGGACGCAAAATCAATTTTGCCGAGAGCCCGCTTGCCTTTATTGATCTGCTCCGCCGTATCGCCGATGGCGAAATTGCGCCGGTGGAAGCCGTGAAAGTTTATCACAATGTCCTTCAGCAAACCGGCATTCGTCCGCATCGTCCGCTCCAGCAAGACTTGCGCCTGACGCCCAATAAAAAGAGCTACCAATAATTGCTCTCCAAGCCATGCCCTCGCTTTTGAAGGATCTGCAGCGGAAAGTTTCCGGGCAAGTCACGGACCGCGAGTTCATGCGGCGACTCTACGCAACCGATGCGTCGGAATACCAAGAGCTTCCCCTCGGCGTAGCTTTTCCTGCGACAGAAAATGATGTACGCGAAATTATTCTTTTTGCGCGTCATCACCGCATTCCCCTCATCCCACGAACCGCCGGAACCTCGCTCGCCGGTCAAGTCGTGGGCAACGGGCTCATTGTGGACATGGGCCACTTCCTCAACAATATCGTGCGCATTGATAAAGCCGCCCGCCGCGTCGTCGTGCAACCCGGTGTGGTGCGCGATGCGCTCAATCTCGAACTGGCACGGCATGGACTCATCTTTGGCCCCGAAACCTCCACGGCCAACCGAGCCATGATTGGAGGCATGGTCGGCAATAATTCCTGCGGTTCAAACTCGATCATTTATGGAAACACCCGCGATCATCTCGTGTCGGCGCGAGGATTTTTTAGCGATGGAACGGAAGGCATTTTTCATGCGCTCACGCCGGAAGAATTTCATGCCAAATGTCGCGAGGCCGAAGGTCTTGAGGGTCACGTTTATCGCACAGCGCGTCACTTGTTAGGCGACGCCAACAATCGTCGCCTCATCACGGAAAATTTCCCCCTTGCGTCCATTCCTCGCCGCAATACCGGCTACGCGCTGGATTTGCTGATGGATGCGTCGGCACTCGATCCTGCCTCAAAACGTCCGTTCAATTTTTGCCAACTTCTCGCAGGCTCCGAAGGCACGCTGTTTTTTGGCATGGAGTTTGAGCTAAGTTGCGATCTCCTTCCGCCACCCCACGCCGCGTTAGTCTGCGGACATTTCCATTCTGTGGACGAAGCCCTACGGGCCAACCTTGTGGCCGTGACCCATGCGCCCTCTGCGTGCGAACTCATTGACCGTCACATCCTCGAATGTACCAAGTCCAACCTCGCCCAGCAGCGCAACCGATCCTTCGTGGTCGGCGATCCCGGAGCCATTCTCGTGGTCGAGATACGCCGCGACAACGAAGCCGATCTCGAAGCGACCGTGGCCTCCCTCCAAGAACAATGGCAAGCCGCCGGTTTAGGCTACGCAGTGCCGATTCTACGCGGCAAGGAGAGTGCCAAGGTCTGGGAATTGCGCCGTGCAGGTCAAGGGCTGATGAGCAATGTCTCCGGCGATGCCAAGCCTCGTGAAGTCGTGGAAGACACCGCCGTGGATGTTCACGATCTCCCGTGCTACATCCGCGAGTTTGATGCCCTACTCAAATCCAAATACGGTATTGAATGTGTGTATTACGCTCATGCCGGCTCCGGCGAATTGCACACGCGCCCACTCTTTAATCTCAAAACTCCCGAGGGCCTCAAAACCTTTCGCGGCGTCGCAACAGACATTGCGCATCTTGTCAAAAAATACCGTGGTTCGCTGAGCGGCGAACATGGCGACGGACGCCTTCGCGGGGAGTTTATTCCGCTCATGGTCGGTGAGGAATGTTATGACCTGATGCGCTCCATAAAGGAGGCCTTTGATCCGGATAATATTTTTAACCCGGGAAAAATCATTGATACGCCGCCGATGGATACACATTTGCGCTATTCCGCCGCAACGCCAACACCCGATTACGAAACGGTGTTCGATTTTGGCGATGTCGGCGGACTCGTCCGTGCCGCAGAAAAATGCAATGGCTCCGGCGACTGCCTTAAATCGCACCTCATGGGTGGCTCGATGTGCCCCAGCTATCAGGCCACACGCGAAGAAAAACACACCACACGCGGGCGCGCCAACATGCTGCGGCAGATGCTCACCAACCCCCGTGACCCCGACAAACCTTTCGACAGCCCCGAAATTAAAGAAGCCCTCGATCTCTGCCTCTCCTGCAAAGCCTGCAAAAGCGAGTGTCCTTCGAGCGTGGATATGACACGAATGAAGGCGGAATTTTTCCAGCATTACTACGATCTCCATGGCGTTCCGCTACGCGCACGGATGATTGCGCATTTCTCGGGCGCCTCGCGTCTCGCCTCCCTTTGGCCGTGGCTCTACAACCGCCTTTTTACCACACCTCTCATCCGCCGGATGTTCAACCGCACCGTCGGCTTCCATCCGCGCCGCACGCTGCCCAAGCTCAATCCCATCACCTTTCACCGGTGGTTTAAAAAACATCGACCGCTTGCACCCCTCGGAAAACGTCAAGGCCGCGTGCACCTTTTTTGCGACGAGTTCACCAATTACAATGATCTCTCCGCGGGCATCGCGACCGTGGAATTGCTGGAACTTCTCGGCTATGAGGTTCATCTTCCCACACACACCGAAAGCGGACGCGCCTCGCTCTCCAAAGGTCTCGTTCGCCGCGCAGCTCAGTTTGCCAATAAAAACGTCCGTCTCCTCGCCAACATCGTCACCGTCGAAGAACCGCTCATCGGCATTGAACCCTCGGCTATCCTCAGCTTCCGCGACGAGTATCCGGCCCTTGTTGAAAAATCTCTCAAGGACGACGCACGAAAACTCGCCCCAAACTGTCTCATGCTCGACGAATTCCTCGAACGTGAAGCGGGGCGTAAAAAAATCGGCCCTGAGTTTTTCACCGACGAAGCCCGTACCATCCACATTCAAGGCCATTGCCACCAAAAATCCCTTGGCTCCATCCATCCCACCGTGCGCATGTTGTCGCTGCCGAAAAATTACACCGCCAAAGCCATTCCTTCCGGATGTTGCGGTATGGCCGGTTCCTTTGGCTACGAGAAAGAGCACTATGATGTTTCCATGGACATCGGAGAACTCGTCCTCTTTCCCGCTGTTCGCACCATGGGCCCCGAAATCATCATTTCTTCCCCGGGCACAAGCTGCCGCCATCAAATCAGCGATGGCACCGGACGGACGGCGCTCCATCCTGCGGAAGTCCTCCGTGCCGCCTGCCGCACAGAACCATTACCTGCGTAAATCCATCTTCCCATGACACCCACGCCCGCCCCGCGTATCACAACCTCTGGCACCCTCGATTTTGCATCCGCTCATCGTCAAATCACCGGCGGCCCATGGAAAATGCGCCAAGCATGGCTCGAAAAAGAACACCCCCAACTTCTAGTGGCCTCCGTCTATTTTGCGTGGGAACCCGAGGCATTTTGGGTTTTAGCCCATCTCCCCGACAACCACATCACCACGGACAGCACAGCCGACAGCCAAGACCTTTGGACGCTTGGGGATGTCTTTGAAGTTTTCATCGAACGCGACGGCATCCCCTTTTATCTCGAGCTTCACACCGCTCCCGCTGGCCATCGCCTGCACCTCGCCTTTCCTCAGAATTGGCGCGACCAAATCGCCCAAGGCAAAGCCACTCTCGACAACTACCGTCAAAATCCCGTTGCCTTTCCCGCATGGGTCAACAAACCCCACGGTGCTAATTTTTGGGAAGTTCTCACCAACGTCCCCGCCGCTATTCTTGCACCCTACGATCCCTTCATTGCAGGCCAAATTCTCAACGCCTCCTTCTGCCGCTACGATGCCGGCAACACGAAAAAGCCCATCCTCTCCTCCACCTCCCCTCACCTCATCCCCAACTACCACCACCGCCATGACTGGCAAAAAATCCAACTCGTCTAAGTCCACTAATTTTTCTTAACAGTTCCTCTCCCCTCTCCAAAATACACCATCCTACACCCAATCGAGGAAGCCCCCTCCTCATTCTCACAACCTCGTGATTTCATCATAAGGAGATATAGTTCTCCGGTATTTTATTCGGTCGGTACCGCAGCACACAGCATGGCGGCGCCAAAAACACCAGCACTATCACCAAGAGTTGGTTTGAGAAATTGAGTTCGCAATTCTCCATTGAAGACATGCCGCAAAACTGCCGCTCGCATTTCATCCGTATAAAACACATCCAAATTACCCACACCACCGCCAATGACGATGGCATGAGGATCGAGAACATTGATCATGGGTGCTATGGCTTCGCTAAATTTTTCCTGCAATCGTTGGAGCGTTGCTTGTGCCCCAAGCTCTCCCTGCTTCGCACGTGATGCGATTTCGGGGAGCAAGGCACGCTTCCCTGTTTGCTCCAGGTAAAATCGCTCCAACGAAGGACCGGCAATGACCGTTTCAATACATCCTTTCCGCCCACAAAAACACAGAGTCGTTTCGCCACACAGCGGATTATGCCCCCATTCGCCGCCTAGTCCATGAAGCCCCTCAATGAGGTGCCCCTGAATCACAATCCCTCCACCTACACCCGTTCCAAGAATAAGCCCCACAACCACAGGAAGCCCTTTTGCCGCCCCAAGCGTCGCCTCCGCTAAGGCAAAACAGTTCGCATCATTCGCAAGTCGCGCCTCGACTCCTAAACACGCCGAAAGGTCTTCTCGCAAGCGACGTCCATTAAGACAACGTGTATTAGAATTTTTGAGCACTCCTGAGACCGGTTCTGTGGTGCCTGGCGTTCCCACGCCAATGCACGACGGGCAGCGAATTCCAGAAACATCCTCCAACTGCGAAACAACGCTCGCAATTTGACTCACGATATGCTCGTAACCCTTCGCACTCTCCGTCGGAACTCGGAGACGATAAACCGCCTTGTCCGGACACCGGCGATCGAGAAGCACCCCTTCAATTTTTGTCCCACCAAGATCAACACCCCAAAGATACATGACAAAAAGCCTTAAACGTCAGCCTTCAATCTACAAGAAAAAATACCACCACACCCAATCATTCCGTCACGCCAAGTAAACGTCCAAATCCTGCCTCCACTAACTACTTTGACCGACAGTAAAGAACCGCCTTCCTTCTCGACCTATAACCCACTCTCGATGCTCCTGCAACGTCATGGAAAAACACGCCCTATTTCATAATAAATTGGTCTGATTCCCGCTTATTTTTCTTTTCCCTGTAGCGCCTGTAGCAGCGGATAGCGGCTTTGGCCGTCGGGCATGATGGAAAGTGAGGGAGGCCAGCCAAGAGAGGGCGAAAGCCTTCCAGCCCCCAAGCCGCAAAGATACAACCAC
>JAJTYZ010000050.1 GCA_021463515.1 Chthoniobacterales bacterium
GTTCGTCTGCGGCTGGTCACGGATTTGCCCGACCAAAAATCGCTCCTGCTCGCGGACAATGGCCGTTTCCCGGCCTTCCCTCGGCTCTGGCGCGACGATGATTTTTCCCTCGCGCTCCTGCGTCCGGAAACCGGCGAAGCCATCACGCAAATCGACATCAACGGTCCCGTGCAGGACGTGCTTGTCGCCGACCAGCGCGGCAAGGGCGACGCGGAAATTTTCGTGCTACGGATGGATGTGCGTATTGACACCTTTTCGCTGCACGGCGAGCCGCGCGAACCCATTGACCTCTACGCGCAGAGCGCAGATTTTCAAAAACGCTTTGGCCACGACAACATCCGCGCTCCCGCCGGGGGCCATTACATGCCGTTTTCCTTCGGCCTCTGGCGGCCCGACGCCAAGGGCGCGCGCAAATGGGTGATCGGACGCTACGGCAGCATCGCGTTTCTCGATCAAAACCGAAAATTCGAAGGCATCCTGAATTTCCCTTCCTACGCGTCGCCCGCCCTGCTGCCCGCAGGCATGGATTTCGACGGCGACGGCAAAGAAGAGGTGCTGCTGCTGGAACGCTTCAACCTCGTCCAAATCAGCGGCAACGCCACGCCCCGCGTACGCGAGCCGGGAGGCACGAAATTCTGGCCGCAAGTCTATGAACAATCCGCCGCCGGGCCGAAAGGCATCGACTCCGCCCTGCTCTCCGGCGCGCCCGTCCACGCCTTTCAGGTGCTCAAAAAATTCGGCGGAAAACCGCAATTCGTTTTCGTCGCGCGCGGCAACTACGCCGGGCTTTACGACGCGGTTTCCCGAAAATGGACGTTAAGCTGGCAGCCGCCCACGCCCATCACCGCCGCCGCTCTGCTCCACGAGACGGAGCAACGGATCGAATTTTGCCTCGCCACTATGGACGGCTTGTTCTGGACAGTCACGCTCGACTCACGGCGCCCGGGAAAGTCCGCCGTATCGGTCAAGCCGCTGCCACTATCCGTCAACCAAATCCAGCCTGACGGTTCCGGCGGTGCGGTGCTCGCCGCACGAGAAGGTCTGTTTTTGTACTCCGCAGAGGGAACTTTTTCCAAAATCTTCCCCGGCGTTTTCACCAGCGCGCTGTTCATCCAACCCGGACGGATCGGCGCCGCCAACGAACGCGGACAAGTCTTCGAATTTTTTCAAAAACCATGATTCAACGCATAGCCAATTCTCGCTTCCAGTTCCCTCTTGAACGGCCCCGGGTTTTATTTCATCTCCCGAAAAGCATGTTTCGCCAATGCTTCGCGGAAAAAGACCTCCGACGGCTCGACGCTTATTTTGACTGGCAGGTGCCCGAGACCGACAGCCCCAGCCGGCTGCGCGCCGCATGGGATGCCATCGCGCCGAAACTTCACGCCGTCGTGACCGGGTGGGACTCCCCCACGCTCACGGAAGAAATGCTCGCCGCTGCGCCGCACCTCGAAGTCATCCTGCACTCCGCCGGTTCCATCCGCCCGTTCATTCCCGATACCGTGTGGAACTCCAACATCCACATTTCAACCTGTAATGATGTGCTGGGGCAAGGTGTCGCGGAAACAACGCTGGGCCTCATCATCGCCGGACTCAAGGGTCTGTTCCCATGCGCTGCGTTGACCAGAACCGGAGCCTGGCAAAGCGCTATCCCGCGACAGGGATTTGGCCGCGTGCGCGAGCTTTACGACGTTACCATCGGCATCATCGGCGCGAGCCGCACGGGGCGTCATGTGTTGCGCCTGCTGTCGGAATTCGATGCCGACGTGGTACTTTGCGATCCGACGATTGATACCGCCGAAGCCGCGCTGCTGGGGGCGCGGCTGGTGGAGATGGAGGAGCTGATGCGGATTTCGGATGTTATTTCCCTGCATGCGCCCGCGCTGCCGGAACTGCGCCACATGCTGAAAGCACGCGAGTTTTCAGCGATGAAAAACGACGCCATTTTCATCAATACCGCCCGAGGAATGCTGGTGGATGAAGTCGCGCTTGCGCTTGAATTACAGAGCGGACGCATCTCCGCCATTCTCGACGTGACATTCCCCGAGCCTCCTGCAGCCGGACATCCTTTCCGCCATTTGCCGAATGTGGTGCTGTTGCCGCATCTTGCCGGGGCCTTGACAACAGGCTGCCTGCGTCAAGGACAGAGCGTGGTAGATCAGTTGCTCGAATACCATCGTGGAAAACCCATGAGCGGGGAAATCAACGCAGAAAAATTCGCCGTCATGGCGTGATACGGCATCGCCACCCTGCACAGCTTCACACCATCCGTCTTCCATGGGCTTATTTTGCCGTGTAGCCGCCATCCACGGGGAGATTGGTTCCCGTGATATAGAGCGAGGCGTCGCTCAGAAAGAAAACAACAGCACCGCCAAGATCGGTGTCATTCCCCATTCTCCCGAGAAAAGTCTGCTTGACATAACGCTCCAAAAATGGTTTCGGCTGGTTGTTAAAAAAACCGCCGGGAGACAGGCAGTTCACGCGAACACCATCAGCTCCGTAAATGGACGCATAATAACGAGTCAAATTAATCATGCCGCCTTTATGAAAAAAGTAATCCGGCGGCGGCAGCCCCATATCCGTGTTCTCATACAGTGCCGGCGAAGGGCCGACCATCCCCATCATCGAACCGATATTGACGATACTGCCACTCCCCTGCTCGGTCATGATTTTTCCAAAATGACGATGCATAAGGTAAACACCTGTCCCGTTGACTTTCATGGATTCTTCCCAAGCCTGCAGATCAGCATCTGGGCCGCGCATCGGGCGAGCGACGGAATTGTTCACCAGACCATCCATGCGCCCGAATTTTTCCATAACACGCTCCCGTAGGCCGAGAATCGAATCTTCCGAGCCTTGATCCAGTACCTCGCTATGGGCCTCAAAGCCGTCCCTGCGAATATCCTCCGCCACGGCTTCGCAGGAGTCCTTATTACGCGAGGCAATGATCAATCTGGCACCAGCGGCAGCCACATCCTTCGCAAGACCGCGTCCATACAATCCCGCACCGCCCGTCAACAGGACGATTTTATTTTTAAGTGAGAAGCGTTCTAACATGGGGCTTTTATTTATTATATTGTGTTTTCAAAACTTCATCGAGGCACACGCTTTCCACAGCCGTTTTGAAAGCATCATACAACTTCACCACATCGCCACCGACGCTGGACACAACATAACCACGTTCCAATAACTCACACGCGGTTCCCTGTGCCCCAACGGCAAAGAGCATTTTGCCATGCCGTTTTGCGGCTTCCTCCACTTTCTTACGTCCTTTCAAAACGTCAGGGTGATGAATATTTCCCGCCTGACCGACACGATGCGCATAATCTCCGGGACCGAACAAAAGAAAATCATATCCGGGAACGGCAGCGATATCATCAATCACTTCCACAGCTTCCGGGGATTCAATTTGAAGAATAATAAATTTCTCGCGGTTGCTCTGCTCGAGATATTCCTGCATCGGAATCTGGCAGAAATGGCCGTCTATATTTCCGCCATCCAGAGCGCGATGGCCGATGGGTTGAAAGCGGCAATTATCCACGACCCAGCGTGCTTCCTCCGCACTGGTTATATGCGGTACCATGATGCCTGCAGCATCCGCTTCAAATGGCTTTATATAGTCGCTATAGCTTCCCTTACTGATGCGCACAATCACATCCATATCGTGAATTTTTGCAGCCCGAATCGCATGATCCAGCGTGCTCCAATCATTAGGAATATGTTCATTGCAGAGCCACACACAGGATGCACCCGCAAGACCGGCAAGCTCTATAATACTGGGATGAACAATGTTCAGTTTTAGGCAGGGCACGAGTTTCCCTTCCTTTACTTCGCGTAATAAACGGCTGTTTCTCATAGATAGTAAAAGTTAGAGTGTTGCAAAAACGGATTCGACGGAGACCAAAGCCCCGTTCTGTTTACGGCTGTCTATCCCCGCGATGATAATCGCCATAAGCTCGAGCGTTTCCTCAAACGGATATGGGTCAACTCCGGTAATCCCCCACTCAACAATAGAAAGCAACTGGTTGCGAAAAACATGATACGTCTTGTGGATAGTCGTAAGGCATTCATGCTTCTCACAACCATAAGCATTGATGACTTCACGGCTACCAATCGCGTCCTTGAAAGCACACACGGTTAATTGCACGCCACATTTGTGATCGCAATAGACGATACTGGAATCTGCTTTCGATTCATTACGAACATGTGTGAACCCCGGGCCAACAACCTTGAACAATGGTTCCAGCGCGTGAATTCCATAGCGTTCCCATGTTTTACAGGTGATGCTATTGAGCCATAGCCACTCTCGTCTCTCGATTTTTTTAAGGTCATCGGCATAGCGCAATCCACTAGACGAAAGAATTTTTGCTCCGGCATTTTTCCAAGCAATAAATTGCCGCAATTCTTCACGGGTGATCGCCAACGGCTTGTCCACAAACACGGGAATATCCGCCTCCACAAACGGTCGAGCACGGCGCACGTGATCTGTGCCATCGTCGGTAGCAATAATCACCAAATCAACTTCACCGATCACGTCTTCCATATTTTTGACAACATGGGGAATTTTTGATGCGGCCGCGACAAGCGGTGCATCCATCGGATTGTCGGTCCAAATATGCGTCACTTGCGCGTTTGGAATTCCCACGTTTTCCAGTGGTTGTTCGCCCAGATAATTCGCAATGGCGGGATAAGGACACTTGGCCATTTCCTCTGGATTATAGCCATTCACGATAGCAGACCATGAATACGGGTGTCCGTTGCCGGGGATCATCCCCAGCATGGCAATGCGCAGTTTTTTAGCATTCATATTTTGACAAAAGATCGCGTGTCGGAGGATTTCAACGCGGCAAGATTGACCTTCAATGTCTGGAGCGCATCCGCGATGCCACTGAGATGGTCGGGCTTGCCCTCCACGGCATCGAGAAAACCATTCGCCTGCGCGATAAACATCGCGTCGCGTTCTCCGTGCGGCACAACCTCCCATGTCCAATCCTCGTCACCAAAACCTCGGAGGCCGACGCGTTGATTCACAATCTCCAGCGACAAACTTGCTTTTTCACCATGAAATAAAATGCGACTTTCATTGGGTGCCTGGAATTGATTCAGCGCAAAGGACGTTAAGCAACCGGCTCCATGCAAACAGATCAGATTCACGGTATCATCAACCTCGACGCCTTCGAGCGACTGATGATACGCCATGCAGGCCACGTCCGTAATAGGCCCCATGATCCATTCGACGCCATGCACGAGGTGAGTCAGGGCATCCTGCACCGCACCACCGCCACTTTCACGCTTGGCGTAATAAATGCGGCGATAGTCCGGACGAAACGAGGGATAATTCTGCCCCGACACGGAGATGACATGCCGTATCGTTCCGAGGCGTCCGGATTGGACAATTTCCCGCGCCCGTTGCACCGCAGGGATGGAGCGATACACATAGGCCACGCGGGCGACACGTTGCGTTTTTCTTTCCGTTTCCAGCAAGCGATCCACACCTTCTAGTGAAGTCGCCAGAGGCTTTTCGATGAGCACGTGAAGACCCGCCTCCATACAGGTTTCCGCAATAGAAATATGCGTGGGCGCCGGCGTGCAGATCACGGCGGCATCAATTTTCCGGTTCTGCAAAGCTTCCGCCACACTCGCGAAACCGGTCGTTTTGTAACGATCCGCAATCTCCACGCGGCGGGTTTCTTCCGGCTCGCAGACGAAGACTTCCGCACGGCCTGTCTGCTGAAAACAGCGTACATGCCGTTCGCCGATTCCACCGGCACCGATGACAAGGACAGATTGTTTGGGATTCATGGGCTTTTGATAAAAAGATTTATTTTCATAAAGATAAGCCGATGAAAATAGCGTTGAATTGATAAAATCGCCTTTTATGTGATAAAACAGCCGTTTTCCGCCTCATGAAACTTCTCTACCACGGCATAGGTTATTACAAAAATGGCACCTCATTTGGTCCGAGTTCTTGGCCTCACCACGACCTTTTCATCGTGCAAAAAGGGGCGCTACGTTTTCAGACGGACGCGGGCAGCATGAGTCTGCGCGATGGCGACGCGGTCATCATTCCGCCGCACGTTCGCTTTCACGGAGTCAGCAAAAATGACGCCTGTGCCATGTGGGTGTTACATTTCCAACACAAAGGTTTTCAGCCCCGCCATTACAGCAGGTCGCGGCAGGCCGGCGTGTGGATGCTGCCCAAGGCGGTTGCGTCAGAACTTGCGGGGCGCGTGATGGAGCGACTCAGCAGCCTGTATCATGGCGCATCCGAGTGGCATCGTGGTGCGGAGGTTTATTTTTTCGCGTTGTTGGAAGAGCTGCGATTCGTTGCACAAACTTCGGACACTCCGTGGGACAGACTCACTTTTTGGGCTAAGGGACATTTGTCGGAGAACATGACAGTGGAGAAATTAGCGCGACAGGCCGGTTTTTCCATCAGCCATTTTCGCACATTATTTGAGGCGCAAACCGGGCAGCCTCCGGGGCGTTTTTTGCTGGAATTGAGAATGAAGGAAGCACGCCGGCTGTTGCTGGAATCGCCGTTCAACCTGAAAGAAATCAGCACCATGATCGGCTATGGGGATCAGGTGGCATTTCACCGGGCCTTTGCGACCTACAATGGCATCACTCCCGCACAATTCCGCAAACGCCATGGCGGCAAAGTGTAAAGCCATAGTATGAGTGTCCGGTTATAAACTCCATAACATCATTTTGTTAGAACTTATGGTTTGCGAAACTCTGAAGTCAGACCTTAGTAAAACGGCGTAGGCGTGGCCGACCAAAGTCGGACGGAACCGGATGAACTACTCATAATGGATCACTAGGCGCCGAGAAACTGACCGGCAAAAGTGCAGAAAACATGACTATTTTTTAGACACACTCCCGCAGGAATTTCTCTCATCTTCTCCGCTATCTGATTCTCTCCACGCTCCGCGTCACCGCGCCTCTGCGCGAGACTTCTCCGCTGCAAACTACATCAGCAGCAACGCGGGTTTTTCGATGAGGCGGCGCAGGGCGTTCATATAACCGGCGGCGACGGTATTATACCATGCCTAAAAAATGAACACGTTTAGGATCATCGCTTCCCCACAAGGATCGTGCAACTCTTTTTATCTCGTGCAAAATGCCGCACTTCAGCAGCCGCTTATCCCACTTACCCCAAACCGTGTTCGCCGGAATTATCTTGGAGGCCGCGTGCTCGAGGAGTGGTCAAATGATCCTCATCCTCGCGATGAAAATCGACCAGAAGATTGGATGGCTTCGACGACAGCAGCGCGGAACCCCGGGATGTCGGAAATACCGGACGAAGGCTTGTCCGTGGTTCGGCTGAAAAGCGGACAGACCCTGCTTTGGCGCGATCTTCTGGAAAAGGAAGCAGGCTTTTATCTTGGGCCTCATGCGGAACGATTTCGTCATCGGGGGGCACTATTTCTAGCGAAACTCCTCGATTCCTCCGTTCGGTTGCATTTTCAAGGGCATCCTACGGCAGAGTTTTCCCAACGCTATCTTGGTTCGCCTTGGGGAAAATTTGAGGCCTATGTGATTCTTGCAACGCGGGAAGGTATTGCGCCGCACCTTTTCGCGGGGTTTCAAAACTCGCCTGGCGCTGAGGCATGGCAGCGTATCATTTTAGAACAGGATAAAGCGGCGATGGCAGCCTGTTTCGAACCAATTCCCGTAGCACCCGGTGAGGTCTGGAAAGTTCCAGGCGGTATTCCTCATGCTCTCGGTCCGGGGTTGTTTATGTTGGAAGTTATGGAACCAAGCGATTGGGTCGTGCGGTGCGAGTTTGAAATGAATGGCATCCCGGTTCCACCCGAAGCGCGGTTCATGGGTTTGGATCCAAGCCATGCTTTGCAGATTTTTGACCACACAAATTATTCCGTTTCCGACGCAAAGGATAACTTTCGCATAGCTCCGCGCTTGGGCATTTCCGGTGAGGGCTTTACTAGCGAGGTGCTTCTTGATGAAAAGGACACAACTTGTTTTCGGATTGAAAGATGGTGCGTCCATGGGGCGGCTCAACTCCCAAGTGCCGGGTTCTTCAGCCTTTGGGTGGTTGTTGGTGGCGTCGGATATGTCGAAGATGGCCTCTCTTCACTCCCCCTTCATCGTGGAGAAAAATTCCTCTCTGCCGCTGCGCTTTCTACGGTTGCAATACATGCGAACCCTGAACAGCCATTGGAAATCCTGCGTGTACAGCCTGGTCTTATATGACAACACCTCGAAACCTTTTGATCGCTCAATTTTCCTGCGAGCAGATTGAAACGGTGCTGCAAAAATTTTCATTAGCTCCGGTGCTTCCGGCCTTCGGAGATGTCCGTTGGGAGGAGATTGCCTTCCGTTCGCCCATTCGACACCAAATCACGCAATTTCTCAATTTCGCCATGGCGGAGGCCAACGTACCTTTGCCCAAATTAACCTCCACCATGTTTCGTGCCTACGAAGAATCAGGCGAGCGTGGAGAATTTGATCGCTGCTATTTGGAAAGGCGACGTTTGCTTGGGCAAGCCGCCGTAGCGGCTCTGCTGCGCCCAGACAATTCTACATTGCGAGACGCACTTTTTCGGCGCTGGGCTGAGACGCTTGAGGAGAATTCCTGGGCGGGCAGCATTCAAAAAGCTCCGGAGTTAGAAACGGACACGCCGGATTTGAAAGCTATGGAAGCGGCTGCCACGTTGGCAGAAATTTGCGCTATGTTTCGTGCGGTAGCACCCTTGAGCCTTGTGGAGCAAACAGAGCAACGTCTTCAACGGATGCTGGATCGCTATATTGCTTCCCACGATCCACCCGAACCTTGGTTTACCGTCCGCCATAATTGGAACGCCGTCTGTCACTATGGGATGATTTCCATCGGGCTCAATCTTCCGACGCCGTCAAATAAATTGGCCCAAATGTGTTCCCGAATGACCCGTTGGCTTCCATATTATTTGGAAGGGTTCACCAAGGATGGAGGAACCTCCGAGGGGCCTGCTTACTGGAACTACGGGTTCAGCCGATTCTCGTGGCTGAACCATGCGGTGGAAACGGCCACTGCGGGACGCTGGAGCCTCATCGAGAGTGACGCTCGCATCCCAAAAATTTCTCGGTTCGGCATTCGAATGTTTGTTCCACCGGAAGGCCAAATCAACTTCGCCGACGCTCCGGCTCGAGGGCAGCCTGACCCGGGATTGATTTCTTACCTGGCGACTCGTCTGGGTCGGGCGGATTTGACGGCTGCTGCACGGGAACTTTGGTGCCTCACTCTCGCCGAAGAGCCCGACTGGCGTGCAAAAAACACGCGGCGACTTCATTTTCTTCAGCTCAGCCGCCGTTTTCTATTTTCTCCGGCCACGCTTCGCAAATCCCGGATGCTGTGGTGGCCGGTGCGTCAGTTTTACCTTCCGCAACTTCAAGTTTGGAATATCCGTGGCGAAGAAACGGATGGAAAACAATGGTCGGTCGCGGCCAAAGGTGGGCACAATAATGAAGGACATAACCACAACGACTGTGGTTCCTACATCGTTCACCTCGACGGATGTCCTCTCATCTCTGAGCTGGGCATGCCGCAGTATGACAAAAAGTTTTTCGGCCCTCGCCGCTACGATTCTCTTGCCGCCAGATCGCATGGGCACTCAGTTCCGGAGATCAATGGCTGCGAACAAATTTCCGGCGAGACTGCAGCCAGCGTAGTTCTGGGGCACTCGTTGAATCCGGGGTATTTCTCGCTGGACCTTACCCGGTGTTATCCACGGGAGAGCGGGCACGAAAAAATTACGCGCACCTTCACCCTTGAACGCCACCCCTTTCGCCTCACCATCGAGGACGTCTTCCATCTTGTCAGGCCGGGAACGGTGGAAAGTGCCATTATCACCTTCGGCCACATAACCCTGCTCGACAGTCAAACCGCAAGAATCGAAAACGGCAGCCGGAGCTTGCTCCTGGCACTATTCGACACGGCCCATCTCCCCGCCATGGAGGAAAAATCCTTTATGGACGACGTGGGCATCACGCATCCGGTGAAACGGCTTGTCCTCCGCCCACAGCTACCGGTTGAACGGATCGCTTTCATCAGATACTCGTTCACCATATCCTCGTGATCATGCGCCCCAACATCCTTTTCCTTCAAGCTGACCAACTCCGCGCCGACGCTTTGGGATTTTCCAGCGGAGATGTGGTGCATACGCCCCATTTGGACGCACTGGCGAAGCGAGCGGCGGTTTTTGACAACTGCTTTGTGCAAAGCCCTGTCTGCATGCCCAGTCGTGCCAGCATGCTCACCGGCTGCTATCCTTCCACCCTGCGTTTGCAGCACATGGGAGTTCCCGTTCCCGAGGATATTCCCACGCTTTCTCATTTGCTTGAGAAGTCCGGTTACCACACCGCACACATCGGAAAACTGCACTTTCTTCCCCACGGAAACCGCGATCATCGTGAGCCACATCCTTCCTACGGATACCAGCATCTTCTCGTTTCCGACGAGCCCGGCCCTTACGAAGACGCCTACCGTGCGTGGGGTCGCCAAAACTTCCCCGACGCTCTCGATCACATCAGCCTCGGCCTCCCTCCAAAAGCCGAAGTCTGGCGCACGACGCTTGGGCTTCAGGAAAACATCCAGCATTTCTCCGCACGCCAGATGAAGGGAGCCCGGGCATTTCCCGGGCCCGAGGAGGCCACGCATTCCGCCTTTGTCGCCGCCAATGCCGTGGAGTTTCTACAACGGCATCCGCAGGAACCATTCTTCCTGACCGCCAGTTTCTTTGCGCCGCACAGCCCGATGGTCGCGCCTCAACGTTTCCTCGACCTTTACCCGCCGGAGAGCCTTGAGTTGCCGAACTATCCGGAAGGTTGGACCATGCCGCCAGACTCCCCATATCAGGATCCGGCTCTAGTTCGCAGCCTCAAACAAGGGTATTTCGCGATGATTTCCGAGGTGGATGAAAAAATCGGGCTAATTCTGACTGCGCTTGACCAAGCCGGATTAACGGAACGAACCGTGATTGTTTTCACCTCCGATCATGGAGAATGGCTGGGGCAACGCGGGAAATTCGGCAAAGGCTATCCGGCGGATGATGCCGTCTCGCGCGTTCCACTGCTGGTCGCCTTCCCCGGCCAACGTCCGCCCGCGCAACACATCACAGACATCGTGGAAGGGGTGGATATTCTTCCCACACTTCTGGAGGCAGCCGCCGTCCAGAGCCCTCCCTGGATTCAGGGCGAATCCCTTCGTTCCATGTTAAAAGGCGGTCATCGCCGCAACCCCGACGCACTCACCGAGGGCCGTGGCTGGAAAGCACTGCGGACGCCGGATTACCGCTATCTGGTCCATGACGATGGGCGCGAGATGCTCTTCCGCTCCCGCAAGGATCACGGGGATTATTTCGACATTGCGCCGCAGTCCCCCGGAATCGTCGCGGAAATGCGTGCTCGGCTGATTCAGAAACTTCTCGCGATCGAGAGGCCCCGGTTGCAGACTTGGACATATTGAGGCAAAAGTTCATTAAAATGAAATTTCATCTCGCTTTCCTTCTTGCATAATAAAGGAGCGGGCTTATTGTTCATCATGGTGAACAATTATCAGCAATCTAGTCTTGGTGAAGCCATTCAT
Source organism: Chthoniobacterales bacterium (assembly GCA_021463515.1). GTDB lineage: Bacteria > Verrucomicrobiota > Verrucomicrobiia > Chthoniobacterales > JACTMZ01 > JACTMZ01. The sequence goes on from JAJTYZ010000050.1 coordinate 11,585, forward strand.
CAGCGTCGTCGCTCTTTGCGCATCACGCAATCCCTATTGGCTGATATTTCCGGGGTAGGGCGCCACACGATTACCGACATTGAAAGCGGACGAGGGAATCCCACCCTTGCCGTGGCCCAAAAGCTACTTTCGGCTTTGGGGCTAAAGTTCGTTATTGAGGTGTCCACACCGCCCGAGGCGCAAAGTAAGGAGTGCTCATGAGCCGCCGTGGCTTGGTTTTTTGTCAGGAACGCCTTGCCGGCAAACTCGAGGAAACCGAGCATGGCGAATATATTTTTTCCTATGACCCCGCTTACTTGGCCGCGTCCTCAGCGCGTCCTGTGAGCATGACACTTCCCTTGCGTGCCCAGCCCCACACGGCGAAGCGACTTTTCCCGTTTTTTGCCGGATTGCTGGCGGAAGGGGTCTTGAAGGAAATGCAATGCCGAGATCTCAAAATTGACGAATCTGACACATTTGGACGCCTGCTCAAAACAGCAGGCCATGACACCATCGGGGATGTCACGGTGAAGGAGGATGTTTCGTGAAAAAATTTCCACCTTCGGGCCGCTGTCTCGCCACACTGACCGACACGAAAC
>JAJTYZ010000051.1 GCA_021463515.1 Chthoniobacterales bacterium
AAGTACTTCCTCATTTTCATCAGCTTTCCGCCGCTCCCGCTCCGAATCTTTTAACCAAGATTCGCCTGACCACCGAACATCCGGCACATGCTTGGTGCCGTACGTTCCCCGCACAACCATCTGCAAGTAGTCGCTTTTTGAATTATAGGGAACCGTCATTTTCGCTTGTACCGTCACGGACGGCTTCAAAATCTGAATGCGTGCAGACAATTTGGGCGGGATCGGTAAATCCAAAAGGCGCAGAGCTTCTAATCCTGAGTTTGACTCGAGAGCACGCACGGGAATGCGCATAGAAATCGAGCTTTTATCCAGACCTTTGGGCCAATGCTCCAGGGGATAAACAGCGGAGGATGTCACATAATACTTTGTGCTGCCCGGTAGAATTGCCACCGAAAATGGAACGGGTTTCTCCTGAGCATCTACGAGAAGAATCTTATAAAACGCGCTATCCGTAGGCTCTTTCAGACGCCAACGCAAAGGCTCTTTTACCAGCGTGAGTGGCTCTCCATTTTTCCCCACCACATAACGCGAAAATAATTCAGGGAAAGCAAACAGACCGGACAAGCTAGCTACCAAAGCCGGGGAATGAGGGACAATATCCGTGGTACGAAAGTTTCCATAGGCATCCGTCATAGCTCTGAACACCAACTCATGACCTGCGGGTGGGCGTCCTGTTTCATTATTACTCCTCGAACGAAAAAGTGCCGCCATCTTGGATTGTTTGGCCTCGACGAATTCATCCGTGGGCTTTGCCCGACTCTCCACCATCACAAATTCTTGAAAAAGCCGCAGTCGCACCTCGGGGTAAGCGTGCGAATTATTATCGGATTTCCATTTGCTCAAGGTGCTTCGCCAAAGATTCACCTGCTTTTCTTCTTCCCGCTTAAACTCGATTTCCGCCATCCTGGCCTTATCGAGAACATCCGGAATCGGTGCAGGCAAATTAATGTCCATCTGCTTGGCAATAATCGCTAAGCAAATAAGGTACTCCATGGCGGTTGCAGGTGGGTGTGCCTTGGGAAAAAGCGGAATATCTTTGTCGTTATACCCCCAAAAAACAGCACGCCCGCACAGCTTGGACAACTCTCCACTATTGATAACCGAAGCCTTTTCTTCAAACCACCGGTCGGCGACGCGAAGAAATTTCCTAGCGAGATGCGAAACTTTTGCTTCGACTTTTTCAGCCACAAGCTGACTCAACGCCCCGCGAGAATTGGACTCATTAGGCTCAAAATCCATTTCACTCAAATTATGATTATGCTTCATCAAGTACACGAGCAAGAGAACACGGTGACGACAATAGCCTTCTTGAGAGCATGTACAACTCGAGTTGAGGTCGTGAGACTTTTTAAACTCTAGCTCCACGGTGAAGTCGTCCACATCAGCTTCCAATGTGCTATCAGAAGCTCTCCAATGAAGCCCCCCAATCTGCGCCTTATCACCTTGTTCTGTGATGCGAATCTTTTTTAAGTAACTGATATTATCTACCAAAGCCGTCTGTATTAGTTCCCATTGTGCGCGTGTGAATACGATTCGTTTTCCCATATTTTCTACTTTCCTGCGGGTTGTTGTTGACTCAAGCAATGTATCGTTCCAAGCCCAATGATCAGTTCTCGGCAATCCACCGGAACAATTTTACGCTCGGGAAAAACCGACTCTAACACCGCACCGGCTTCATCATCTCGCGGATCGCTAAAAACCGGCATGAGCACACCGTCATTGAGAATTAAAAAATTCGCATAGCTTGCGGGAAGTCGTTGCCCCTCCCATTCGAGCCGTCTTGCAGGCATCGGTATTGAGACAATTTCCAAGGGCGTCCCCTCTTCATTGTGCATCTTCTGCAACAGCGAAAAATTCGCCGCCAAAATGTGATGATTCACGTCGTCCGTATTGTCCTCCACCGCCGTCACCATACGCGACTTGCCAACGAAGCGCGTCATATCATCAATGTGCCCATCGGTATCATCTCCCTCAATGCCCTCCCCCAGCCACAACACATGCGGCGCCCCTAACCAATCACGTAAATTATCCTCCACCTGCCGCTGCGTCATGCCCGCATTGCGATTGGGATTCAACAAACAACTTCGCGTGGTGAGGACTGCCCCCGTTCCATTTACATCCACAGCACCACCTTCAAGCACCATGGGATTCGTGAAACAACGCATGCCCAACATACGCGCCACAGCTGCAGGTACTTTGCGATCACGCGTCACGCCCTCATACTTTCCTCCCCAGGCATTAAAATCAAAATCCGCCACCGCCACCTCACCCGTTGCATCATGGATTAAAAATATCGGGCCATGGTCTCGGCACCATGGCTCATCAGTCGGCACATGAAAAAACTGCACATCCGCCCCGCGCCCCACGTAGCGCCGCACTTCGGACTCCTCCTCCGTATCCCGCACATTCACCCGCACCGGCTCGAACTCCGCCGCCGCACGTAACAACGCCCCCATCGCAGCAGGAATACGATCGTAAGCACCGGGAAAACTAATTCCACCCGGTCGCGGCCACGAAAACCATACGGCGGCCTGCGGTTCCCACTCGGCAGGCATACGAAAACCTTCCTCGACGGGCGACGGCATATCAGCAATTCCCTTCTTCCATCACGACACAAAACATAGGGCAACGCACTTTTTACTCCTGCGGCAATCCGAATTGTTCAAGCAAACGCTGCAAATCGTCATTGCCATAAAACTCGATAAGAATGTGTCCCTTTTTTTCTCCCGAGCGAATTTCAATGCGGGTGGAGAGATGTTGCTGAAGACGATTTTCCAAATGCCGAATCACTGCCGAAACCTCCGGCGTACTACGGCGTCGCCCTCCCTTACGTTGCGTCCCATCCTTGCGTAAATGCTCATTGACCGCCTCCTCCGTCGCGCGGACGGAAAGCCCTTTACGTAAAATCAAATCTGCCATGGCATCCTGCTCCTGCGATGCGACCAATCCCAACAACGCCTTTGCGTGTCCTACGCTGAGTCGCCCGTGAACTAAATGTATTTGGATGCCTTCGGTCAAATCCAGCAACCGCATCGTGTTGGCCACGGAAGCGCGACTTTTGCCCACGCGTTTGGCGATGTCTTCTTGCTTAAGCTTAAACTCCCCGGCCAGTCGCATGTAAGCCCGCGCCTCCTCAATGGGGTTCAAATCCTCGCGTTGTAAATTTTCGACTAGTGCCCATTCGAGAACCTCAAGGTCTGTCGCCTCGCGGACAATAACGGGCACCTCACGCAAGCCCGCTTTCTCGGCGGCTCGCCACCGACGTTCGCCAGCGATGAGCTCCAATTGCCCTTTCACTTTACGGACAATCAAGGGCTGAATGATGCCGTTCTCACACACGGACTCGACCAAGTCCGCCAAATTTTCTGCCGGAAAACTTCCACGCGGTTGTAAGGGACTCGGCACCACTTTTGCCAACGCTACGGACTGCACCACTTCACCCTCGACGACCGCAGGAATAGCCGTGGTTCCAGATGCTTTCGCCGGAGTAATCAGTGCGTCAAGACCTCGCCCTAATGCAGGTTTCGCCATAAACGGGAATCCTAACGAATCTCAACGCCGTATGGAAAGCGTCTGCTGAAAAAAGAGAAATTATTCTTCATCCCCCCTCAAGGTACCTTGAGAAAATTCTTCACAATGTTAGTTGCGGTGTCGCGCAAGGTGACTTCGTTTCTCGCGATGGATTCACTCCAATGATACGCACTCTCTGCAGCCGCCTCATTTGCCATCAAAGCGGTCACGACTTGCTCCCGCGCAAACTCCATCAATCCCTCCCGTACCTGATGCAGTCGCCGCTCGTTCCATTTTCCGGAAGCTTTCATGGCCTGACGAAACTTTTCCACCAAAGCCCACACCTCGCCGATTCCCTCACGCGTTAACGAAGAGCATTTCAAAACTTCCGGGCACCACCCCGCCGTCACGGGATGAAGAAATCGCAAAACTTGAGAAAACTCCAAGCGCAACTTTTCTGCAGCCACCGCATTATCTCCATCAGCTTTTGTCACCACAATGCCATCCGCCATTTCCACAATGCCCTTTTTAATTCCCTGCAGCTCATCGCCTGCACCGGTCAGTGCCAAAAGCAGAAAAAAGTCCGTCATAGATCGCACCGCAATTTCACTTTGTCCCACGCCCACCGTCTCGACAAGAATCACATCATACCCCGCCGCCTCACACAAAGTAATCGTCTCCCGCGTCTGGCGATTCACCCCTCCCAACGCGCCACTCGAGGGTGACGGACGAATATAAGCGGACGCATGGCGCGACAATTTTTCCATGCGCGTTTTATCCCCAAGAATACTTCCACCGGAAATGGCACTTGTAGGATCCACCGCAAGCACAGCTACACGATGCCCAGCCTCACAAAGATGAAGCCCAAAAGCTTCGATAAATGTACTCTTTCCCACACCCGGAACGCCTGTAATTCCTACCCGCACGGAGCGATCTCCATGAGGCAAAAGCAAGCGCATAAGCTCCGCCGCCGTCTCCAAATGACGTGGAGAAGTGCTTTCCACCAAGGTAATAGCCCGCGCTAAAACAGTGGAATCTCCGCGCCTTATTCCGTCAGCATACCACGAAGCGGAGAGGGTTGATGGGGTAACGGGTGGGCTCATTTTGCAAATCATAAAGCATCTCATAGAAGCTTGTTGGTGAGAAGCCCTTCATCGCTACAAAATGATTTCAGAATTCATAAAGAACTTTGCCCATTTCGCTTCACCACATTACCCTGTGTTCATGCTTCAATTGCATTTCCCCGCCCGTCTGATTGTCTGCGTCTGCACGTTGGCTCTCGCCGGTGTCCATGCCCAACAAGACTCGTCACCCCTCGACCCGGCAGCGGTTCTCCATGAGCTTGATCAGGCACAAGCCAAGCAAGCCAACGCCCAGCAAACACGACGGCAAAAGCTACAAGGCACCCTTCAAAGCGGCCTCACCAGCAATTCTGCAGCGGCTAAGCTTTACGAAGATGCCACCAAAGACTTGTTCTTCGCGGGCAAAAGTTCGAGTGCTTCGGAGTTTTCGGAATGGAAAAAAAACAATGCGGCACTCCTGCGCTCCGAGCGAATGCAATCCGCCCTGCGACTTCATTTACGTTATTTGCTCCTCGGTCTGCAACAAACCTCAGGCGAGGAGAATGCCGAAAAGATGCCTGCGAATTATCTTCAATATGCTCGTGAACTCGCTGCCTTTCTTACGACAAAAACCACCGATCCTGTGCCAAAGGAAGCGGAGGACTTGCTTCAAAAACCCGCACGTGAAGGGTTATTTTCGCGATGGTTGTTGCTCGCTGATCTCCTTCCCAATGACAAACAATGGGAACCCGCCGCTGGCAAACTCAATAGTATTTTAGAATCCAATATACGTGCTCCTTTGCGTGATAAAAAGGATCCGCAAATCCTCGTCGCGTGGGACATTCAGATGGATACCCTTGGAAAACAAACGCAGTTATCCACCTTAAGCAGTGAAACCGAAAAGCTACAAAAAATCATCAGACCACTGTTTCTCTTTGCGCGAGCCAATGACAAAATCCTCGTGGGCCAAGTCAACTCAGGTCAAAAGGACATGCTGCAAATCATCCGCGAATTCCCACAGCATACCAATTGGGATGAATGGGTTGCCGCGCTTCGTAGTCAGTTGAGCACCGAAAAATCCGGCTCGTAAACTGCTCCCCCCCCCTAAAATTCGGCAAGGCTCCGCCCACCGTCGCATGGAATTTTTTCCAAATGCGACGCTATTTTTTAGCTATTCACCAACGGCCTCTCGGTCTCGCTGATCCGCTCCTATCCACCCTCACCACGCACGGAAAACACTCGCGCGGCATACGCTTGGATTTCTGCTAATGACGGACGTTTCCCCTCCTCGTAGGGCATGATTAATGCCGCTACTTCAAAACTGTGAACTCGCGTGCCCGTGCGTAGGAATTGCCAAAGTGTCGCCGTGTTGAGATAGACGTCCGTATTAAACTCCATTTCCACCGGCTCCCCATTGAGGAAGGCACCCCAAAGCATGAGGGCAACTCCATCGGGCCGACGAAAGGGAAAGACATTAAAATCAAAATCTCGACTCCCGAGGTGAATCACCTCACGCATAACAGAGCCATCAATCCACCATCCCGCACCGGGCATACAGCGGTCCGGGCGATGATAAAGCTGATTCGCATTACCGCTCTTTGGATTCCAATAAAAATGATACCCCACCACCTGCGGAGGAGCATTCTCTCGAAGTTTTCGGATATAGCGGAATTGATCGGGGCGCAAAACATCCAGAATCCCCTTTGGCACGTCCTTATCCACCACAAAACCTGCGCCGGCGCTAGGGGCCAAGAGCGGAGCAGTAGGTTTTGCGGACATTTCCCCGTGCCACCAAAACCATCCATGGGCGCCTAAGAAAGCCGCAAAACCCATCACGGCCACCAACCACATCCCCCCGCGTTTCACACTTCGGTCTATCACTCCAACTTCCGCTACAGTCGCACGCTCCCGCTTCACGCCTCTTGATTTTAATCCCCACGTCGCCAGTCCAACTCCTGCGAGTAAAACAACCAGTACCACATAGCCCGCCGCATCGTGAAATTGCTCAATCGCCCCCGCACCGCCCTTAACCCCAGCCAAAGCCAGTAACAACACACGGAGTTGGTTGCCAAGGAGTGCCATCACAAAGGCCACGCCCAAAAGCACCACACGTCGCCAAATCGTAAGCCACACCAACTCTCCTGCCGCCAATCCCACCATCAAAGCCGTCTGCAACGAACGCAAACCACTGCACGCCTCCTCCACACCAATGGTACAATTGGAAAGCGCAATCGTTGTGCCCGAAGCCGTCGCCGGATAACCCAATAAATGAAGAATCCCCAGCGATGTCCCCGTCACCCATTGCATCAGTGGAAACGAAATCGCCCCCTCGATAAATGTCGGCCACGGAATCCCTACGAGTAGAAAAGTCGTCGGAAAAAAAAACGTTCGCAACCCATGAGGCCCACCCGCAAGCCATGCTACAGAAAGCGTACTCCCTACCGTTAAGCCTCCAATGGCCCAAAGAATCGGACGCCAATAAATCGGCGTCTGGCGTATCATTTCCAGCGGGGCAATTAAGAAAAGCACCAGCACAAGGACGCTCCAAGCCAGCACCCTTTTTGCTAATGGCGCATCTTCCTTCCAACGTTCCCTTCCCGCAGCCTCCCAGCGTTTCCACAGGAAATACAACGCGATGGGCGGCACAAACCATCCATAACTATAATCGCTTGAAGTCGCCCATTCACCCGCACACGCCCAAAACAGCCAAATCCACATGCCCGCAACGAATAGCCATAATGGTTTCATTTTCTCTCGCGGAATATCAATCAATACTTCTTCATGCCACATCTACGGGATCACGCGATTGCCACGCTTGCACAATCTGATGAACGGTCTCCTCCAAGGAAATGGAGATATTCCATGAAGGATAATGCTTTCGCATTTTCCGCAAATCCGAATAATAACAAATATGGTCTCCAATTCTATTCTGAGCGACATATTGATAGACCATTTCTTTCCCACTAAATCTCTCAGCCAATCGAAACGCCTCCAAAATCGAGCAAGAGTTCGCCTTGCCACCGCCTATATTGTAAACTTCACCACAGCGCGGCGCGGAGATAAACTCATGAATAAATCGTGCCACATCGAGTGAATGAATATTGTCTCGCACCTGCTTGCCCTTATAGCCAAACACCTTATATTTACGGCCTTCAAGATTGCATTTGATAAGATAGCTCAAAAACCCATGGAGTTCAACGCCACTATGATGCGGGCCCGTGAGACATCCACCCCTTAAACAACACGTCGGCATCCCAAAATAACGTCCATATTCTTGCACCATAATATCTGAGGCAACTTTCGAGGCACCAAAGAGAGAATGTTTTGACTGATCTATCGTGAAGGATTCCGCAATACCATGCACGTGCGCTTCATCGGCATAATCCCACCGTGTTTCTCGTTCAACTAAGGGTAGCGCATTAGGTGCATCACCATAGACTTTGTTTGTGCTCATGTGTGCAAAGGGTGCCTCGGGAACCGCTTGCCTTACTGCTTCCAATAAATTCATCGTTCCCACCGCATTGGTATCAAAATCCTCAAACGGAATTGCCGCCGCTCGATCATGAGATGGCTGGGCTGCCGTATGAACAACGGCATCCGGCTTCACTTCCGCCACCAAATTAAGCACTCCCGACCGATCACGAATGTCCAATTCATGATGATAGAAACTCTTGAGCTCCTGCATAAGCCGTTTCTGATTCCACCGCGTATCTCCCTGTGGGCCAAAAAAAACAGCTCTTTGGTTATTATCCACTCCGTGAATTTCCCAACCTTCCGCAGAGAAATACTTACAAACCTCCGAACCAATAAGTCCCGAGGAACCTGTGACTAATAATTTTTTCATAATGTTAGATATAAAAGTCTCTATTTTTTAATAATAGAAAAGGCAAGTACTTGTGACGCCGGCACGACAATATCCCGTTCCTCGATATTCATGCCAATGCTTGGCATTATGGCGATTCTTAATCTGTGGATACCGCCAAGAATCATCCACCACGATAACACCTCCAGATTTAATGTTTTTCTCCACTGCCCAAAAGCAAATTGGGCGAGCCGGCTCTCCTTCTTCCTTGCCATCAACGATTATCAAATCATAGAGCTTCGTCCCTAAAGCGGCAAGATAAGATGATTCCCGAAATTTTTCCGTATGGTGAAAGTCAAAAGGACAATGCAACACCTCTAAGTTTTTGATTCCCTGGCGCGCTGCTGTTAACCTTACAAGGTCTACCCATTTCGTTTCATCCTCAACACAAGTCACTTGTAATGTTCGAAGCGCTAAAAACAGACTTGACCCGCCTGAGCCAAATTCAAATGCTTCCATTTCGGGGCGAAGCCATTTTTCAATTGTACGGGTTGCCCCAAAACTCCACCAGAGCATTCCTAAATCTAAAGGTGAGTGAAATGTATTAACACCATAGCGAATATAGAAAGGAATATCCTGAGGTCGTTTCAGGAGGTACCACCCCACACGAGGAACACGCCACCAATCTCGAAAACTTCGCTTAGGATGTTTCATTTCTTAACAAGAACTCTTCCCATTTTTCTAATGCAGCCTCGAATGAAATCTTTTTCGATAACTTCTGTACATTACTTTCTATCAATTCCATAGCCTCCCGGTCCCGTGCCAGACGCATCACTTGATGCGCCAATCCCTCACTATCTCCATTGGGAATAACAACTCCCGCCCCCGATTCTTTCAACAACCTCGCCACCTCACCTCCCTCTTCACCTACGTAAAGGATGGGACGCCCCACAGCCAACGCACCATAGGCTTTGCTTGGCACCACAAGTCCGCTTAACTCCTCTCGCACCGTCACCAAATGAGCATCCGCCGCTCCGAGAAAGGAACCTAAGTTTTTCCGATCTTGTCTAGGTAAAAAGTTTACAAACTCCACATGGGAAATCATGTTGTGCAACGCCTCCAATCTGGGACCTTCTCCTGCAAAAACAAATCGCACTTTTCGCCCTTCCCGCGCCGCTCCGAACATATCATCCCGAATGGCCTTTGCTACGGTATTAAAATCATGCGCCAATCCAAAATTGCCCGAATAAAGTACGATAAAATCATCGTTCCACCCAAGCCGCATGCGCATTTCCTCTATTTCTTGAGGGGGCGCCTGTCGAATGGAGCTCCAATTAGAGATAATCTCAATTTTCTCTGGAGCAACTCCACGTTTAACAAACACATCCCTCATACATCGCCCTAAAGCCACAATATGATCCTGATGGCGCAAGGTGCTATTCGCCAAAGTACCAAGTCTCCTTGCAAACCATCCCCCCGCCGTAATAACTCCTAACTTTTCGGCAACATCGGGATAGACATCTTGCGCCCAATGAATCTTTCGCGTGCGACGTGAGCCAAACCATGATTGCAATACCATTTGCATCGGCGGATCCGTCATGGTTACCACCGTATCCACCTTCCCAATCCTCGCCGTCAGCCAAGCTAATTGTGGATAAAGTACCGCATATCTCCATGCCCGCTGGACGTAGGTGCCGCGCTGCCATGAACCGCCCCACGCACGCACGACTTCAACTCCTTGAAGTCTCTCGCGTCTTGACCGCCCCGAAATCGCACCTGTAACCACGACAACACGCCATCCCTTTGCAACCAATCCCTCTGCCAACTCGCGAAGCATCTCACCCGTAGCTCCCGCCGTAGGCGGATAGACACGATTGATAAAAAGGCAAGTGCGCATACGATTTGTTGGTCAAAAAGAAATAGGGGGGATCACAGCCGCCTCGGCTGTATCAGTCCGCACCCTTGCGGACTAACCTTTGTTTGGTTTACAATGTTTCCCGCGAGGGCGCGGGAAACGGCACCCGAGGCGGGCGCAGTACCCAAATACAATTTTGCGACCGCACGAGTTACTCCCTCATCCCCCCGCGCCGAGCTTCCGAAATTTTGAGCCGAATATCAGTAAAGTAACGTCGCTTCAATATGGCAAAATACCAACCGGCAGCACCATCTCTAAAACCACCCTTAACAATATAGCTTGTGAGAAAATATAAGGATGCGAACCAGATTTTATCTAAATGCCGGTACTTGAACTTCTGACGTGAGGTCAATTTCCCCCATTCCGCGCCATCAGCCAACGCAAGCCATAAAAACCGTTGGGTCTCCCATGTAGAATATTCATTATGTCTCCAAATATAACTATGAAGTCCGCGATAATCATGATGTTCCAGCCGCGCTTGGATATCCCCTAAGGCGCCATCTAAAACCGGATGCTCATGCACCTCCATATCTAAATCACTCCACCACTCCTCGGGAAACTGTTCGTATTCTCCCGCACCAATCCGAAAGAGGGCTAATTTTCGGAAAACATCGCCATAATGGAGCGGTTTCCCCATAAACCAATCCGTAAACCGCACCCAAAATCCCACTTCTGACGCTTTCGGAATTCGCGCTTCCAACTCACAAATAAACTCCGAGGTTACACGCTCATCCGCATCTAAAAAAAGAACCCATGGCGTTTCCCACGGATAATTTTGCAAAGCCCAATTTCGCTTTTTCGGAGACTTTCCATTCCAGCGAAAATCCAATACAGATGCTCCAAATGTTTCGGCAATAGCTCGTGTTTCATCTGTACTATTCGAATCTACTATCACAACTTGAGCAAACGATCCCTGTAATGACTCCAAGCATATCGGCAAATTTTTTGCCTCATTCCGAGTGGGGATACAAACTGTGATAGGAAGGCTCATCGGTTCTGCTAATTCCGTGCCCCAATCACTCTCGCCGGATTCCCTCCGACAACTTCCCCCGCACCCACATCCTTAATCACAACCGCACGCGCCCCCACCACCGCACCCTTCCCAACCTTCCTCCCCGGCCCCACAAAAGCATCCGCACACACCCACACTCCATCCTCTACGGTTATTCGAGCCTTAATCAAAGGCATCGTCGCATCTCGAAAATCATGTGTCCCCCCGCACAAATGCGCCCGCTGAGAAATCGTGACCTTTTCACCAATTTCCAAATACCCCAAATTATAAAGTAATGCCCCAAACCCCACCGATGACCAATCCCCGACCTTCAAATTCCACGGAATAAACACCACCACCGATGGATGAATGCATACATTTTTCCCGATATCGGCTCCAAAAAGTCGCAGCAAAAATCTTCGCCATCCCCAGCACAAACGCGGACTCCATCGAAACAGCGGACGGCAACATGCCCACAACACACGCCCCGCTAACTCGCGCGGCGTCCATTGAGACACACTACGATTTTTTGCAATATCTAAATCCTTCTCCATTTCATTCCTTCGCTAACATCGATTCAAAAACCTCCAAATATTTCGTGGCAATCCTCGAGATAGAAAAGTGCTTCGCCGTTTGTGATGCCGCATTAGACATCCTTTGTCGCTTGTCCGTGTCCTTGATGAGTTTCCTCAATTCTTCGGCCAAGGATTCCGTCGGATCGGGCGCATGATGATTAAAGACCAAGCCATTTTCTCCTTCCACGATAAAATCTCGAAATACGGCAAGGTTGGAAACCACCGGAACCGCTCCACAGGTCATCGCCTCGAGCGGCGCGAGCCCAAACGCTTCCCCAAAATCAGCCAGCGACGGCAGGCAAAAAATATCCACCGATCGCAAAAAGTTCGGAACTTCGGTATTTAACGAACCGAGAAACTCCACCGGCAACCCCTCGGACAATGCACGCACCTTCTGCCAATATTTCTCACCACCTCCACCCTCACGCTCCTCCCAAGGTCCGGCAATTTTCAAACACACCACCTCCCCGCTCCCCACTAACCTCCGCAACGCTTCCAGCAAAAGGTGCAAACCCTTCTCCGGATGAATACGCCCAAGAAACCCCAGAATAATCTCTGCACGCGGCACCCTCGGGGCACTAAACAACGCAGTGGTATCCACGGGATTATTAACCACGTGAACACGCCCTGCCATGGACGATTCCTGCGCTTGAATCGCCTCCGCGACAAAACGCGACACGGCAATCACAGCACTTGCATGACGATAAAGCCGGTATTGATGCTTAGGAAATCGCTGCGCCTCGATGATAAGCTTTCCCAAAACGCCTCGCCGGAATCTCAACCAAAACGGCAGCCAAAAATCATTAACAACGACCACATCCCCTGCGGGAACTCGCCGAAAAGCCCGTGCGGCATACCAAAAATCCTTCCATAAATCATACCAGATATTAACCCCCTGCGAATACCCCCCCCACCGCACCACCTGCACCCCTTCGATTACTTCCTCTACTGGCTGCCCGGGCCACGAGCGTGCAAAAACTGTCACTTCATGACCACGCGCTGCAAATTCTCTCGTCAGTCCATAAAACACCTTCTGCACTGCCGCCGCCCCCACTGGTGGAAAAGGGAATATCGGTCCTGTCGCAATGGTGATTTTCATCCACTTTTTCCCTGTATCAAAATTTTTTCGTATCCTCGGATAACTTTTTCAGCGGCTTCCCGCCATCCATATTTCTCTTCAATTAAGTGTCGCCCTCTCTTGCCCATTTCCCGTAGCTCATCCTTACTTTTTCCCAAGACATCATTTAACGCCCCTCTCAATGCTTCCTCCTTCGGCTCCACCCACCATCCAGCTCCAATCTTCTCGATTTCTTCCCATGGAGTTCCCGTCGTTGTTATCACCGGCAATCCCCACGCCAAGGCTTCCGCCACCACGATCCCAAAATTCTCCGAATAGCTCGGCAATACGAACACCTCGGCATTTCCAAGCAACGCCTCCTTTTCTCTACCTTGAACCTCCCCAATCAAAATCACAGAGTCTCCAAGCCCCTGCTCCCTGATCATCCGTTCCACCTTCGCTCGATAACCAATCAAATCTGGCCCCGCAAGAACCAGAACACCTCCCTCCGCCTCTTCATCTTTTAGTCTCTTAGTCCCTTGGTCTTTTAGTCTTTTAGTCTTTTCCTCTTTTAGTCTCTCTCCCTCCTCCCACGCTCGCAAAAGCACGTCAATTCCTTTCTTCGGATGCAACCGCGACATAAACACCACCCAGCGTTTATTCCGTAATTGCGGAAACTTTTCCTCAATTAACTCGCGCCCAGGCCTTTCATTCAAGTTCAGCAAATCCACCCCATTGGGGGAAATCACCACAGACTGCGTTAAGCCTAATTTTTTAATACTGACAGCTTCCGACTCTGCGGTGGCATGAAAAAAGGCGGCTGCTTGCAAGTTTTTTCGTTCAAACAGACGCCAAGCCAAGGCTTTCCGAAACCGACTGCGCCTCAAAGACCAACTCTCCAACATCCCCCGAGGTGAAATCACCAAAGGTTTCTTAGCCGCTACCGCCGCCTTCCGTGCGTAGGCATTAGGCCACATCCACAAACCGTGATTGTGAACAATATCCGCACTCGCCGCCAAATCCATAATAACTCGGCGAAACTTAGGGCACCACCCCCGCCCTTTTTCCGTACAAAATCCTCCCCGCATACTAACAACCCGCACACCAGGAGGAGTAGCAATCTGAGGGCCCAACCATGGATAATCCAAACAAGCCAGCGTCACCTCATGCCCTAACCTGACCTGCTCCGAAGCCAACCGCGTGACGGAAACTGCCGGCCCGCCGGTGGAAACCTGTATCAACGGAACAACATGAAGAATGTGCATGAGAGGAGGGACAAAAAGACCAAGAGACTAAGGGGCTACTGTTTCCTTTCGTACGGAAGCTATTAAGCCGTGTAAACAGGCAAATGTCTGCCTTGCGGATTGATCCAACTCATCAAAATGAGGGGGATCAAAATAACCCAATCGCTTTGCGAGATGCAAAAAATACTGCGTTTCGGCGAGCGAGCCACGTGCAACATGCAAAAAATGAAGATATTCCTTGGGGCCTTCTCGAGCCGAACCCTCAACAATGTTTGCGGCAACGGAAACAACGGCCGCCGCATCTGATTCGTAATCCCATAGAGTTCCTCCTTGGGAAATCCTCGCGTAGCCCGATAAACTGCGACCGCCAAATCGTCCGCCAGCATCCAAGCCCTAATTTTCCGAAAATCCCTCATCACAG
>JAJTYZ010000052.1 GCA_021463515.1 Chthoniobacterales bacterium
CACGAAGTCGCACGGGAGCCAATTCTCCGGCATCTGGGGATTACGGAGGAAGAAATGAAAGGGTGGAGTAAGATTTTCGATTGGTGGGCTTCGGCGGCGGATCGTTATCCGTTTCCTGGGGCCCGTCAGCTCGTGGTGAACTGGCAGACGGATGGGCATTTGCAATTCCACCATCCGCTTTCCGGAACTCGTTTTACTCCCTCGCAGCAGCCGCGTGAAAATTCTGCCGTTGGTGAAAAATGGCTTGAGGACTCGTTGCACGGGCTTTGCTTTGACGATGCGGACGACCGCTCGCGATTTTTTCGGCTTTGGCGATTTTGGGCCGAGCGGGCCGCCCGAGAAAAGAACGACCTCATGGCCTATCTCCCGGCAGATTCTCGCATTCCGGATCACACGATTTGGCAGCATCTCGCGCTGTGCAGTGCGTTGGATAGCGTTCATGAAAAAAAGGCCGCCTTTCTCATGATGCAAATTGGCCCCGTGCAAGAATTCATCGCCCAAAGTCGCAAGATGCAGGATCTTTGGTCGGGTAGTTATTTGCTAAGCTATCTTATTTCCAAAGCTCTCGCCGCGATCGCGCTCGAAGTGGGTGCCGACGCCATCATTTACCCGAATCTTCGCGGCGTGCCACTCCTGGACTGGGCGTGGAGCAGGGAGGACGGCCTTTTTCCTCAAGGCACTTTTAATCTCGGTGCCGGACGCCTCCATCCCGACGAGCTTCTCATACCCAGCTTGCCCAACCGTTTTCTCGCGCTTGTTCCCTCCGGCGAGGAAGGGCAACGCATTGCTCAGCTTGCCGCGCAAGCCATCCGCGAGGAATGGAAACGCATTGCCGATGCCGTCCATGAGGACATTTGCTCGAAGCTGGGCGAACCCCTCAAAAGCGGAGAATTTCCCGATTGGGACAACATCTGGGAGGCGCAAGTGGCACGCTTTCCTTCGATTGATTACACCTTGCATGAATGGGAGCCGGAGGCCGAAAAAATAGCTGCCGACGGCACCCCGCCTCTGCTCAACGGCTGGGAGCAGCATCCACTCTATCATGCGGAAAAATGGCGCGAAATTCTTGATCCTTCGAAACACTCCCACGCCAATATCGGCAGCCTCTGGGCGTTGCATTACGAAATGACCGCGTGGAAATTTGCTGCGCTGAAAAATGCCCGCGCCTTCGATCCTTGGGTATCAACCCTGTTTTCCGAAAAGGATCACCTCAATGGCCGTGACGAAATTATTGGGGGCCGATTTGCCGATGCTTTTTGGACGGCTCTGCGTGAGGCTTATCAAGGCGAAGACCGAGGAGAATTCAAAGGCCAGCAACGCTACGGTGCTCTTACCGTCATCAAACGTCTTTGGCCGCGTTGCTACCTCGGTGAAAAACTTGGATGGAAATCTTTCAAACCGAATTTTGAGTCTGTGCCAGACATCGCCCAGGCTATTGATGCCGATTCGGACAGCGAGAAATACTACGCCATTCTCTGCATGGATGGGGATGACATGGGACAATGGGTCAGCGGTGCCAAGGCGCCTCCTCTCACCCGAGCACTTGCCGATAAAGCGACCGCCTATTTTCGCAAACATTGGAAAGGCACTCCCGAGGCGGATAAAATTCAACGTCCACTTTCGCCCAGCTACCATGCTGCGCTTTCGGAATCATTGGGAAACTTCGGTCTCTATGCCGCCGGGCAAGTTGTCGAAGCCTTCCACGGGCAGCTCTTTTACGCAGGCGGCGATGACGTTTTGGCCATCCTTCCTGCCAACTATGCCATCGAATGTGCCATGGCCCTTCGCTGCGCTTTCCAAGGAATGATTCCGGACGGAACTCCATCAGCCATCGTTGAGAAACTGAACGAGATGTTTGAATTTCCCGTGCCGGAAGGTGGATTTCTACGCTGCAAAGTCGGTGCCGGACGCTCAGAAAAGCTTCGCCCGAATTGGCCACTCACCGTTCCCGGGCCAACAGCCACCGTCAGCGCAGGCATTGCCATTGGCCATGTCCGCAGCCCCATGCAAGGCATTATCCAAGCGGCTCGTGAAGCCGAACGTGCGGCCAAAAGTTTGCCCGGTAAGGACGCTCTTTGCCTGCGCATCCTCAAACGCAGCGGGGAGAGTGCTGATTTTACGGCTGGCTTTGCCGCCTCGGCGACGAATGTAGAAAAAGGCTCCAGCGTCTGGAGTGTGTGGGAGGAACTCAACGCGGGGATTCACGATTTGAGTGGGCGTTTCGCTTATCGCTACCTCCAACTTCTCAAGCCACTTCTCGTGCGCTCGGATGCAAAATCTGATTCCGGCTGGGAAGCAAAATGGACATCCGACCTCATTGAAGCTTGTCAAATCGAGCTCCAGTACGTCCTTAAAAATCAGGCGGGTCAGCAAAATGAAAAAGCCTCCCACAATTCCGCACGCTGGATAAATACGCTCGTAGGGACGGCAGAAAATCCGGTGCTTTCGCCGACAGGATTTCTGCATTTCTGGATGGCATGGGCCTTTATCCGCCGCATTTCCGAACCCTCAACCTGATCCTGTCATGCCCACATTTCTCATTGAACCTACCGACGTTCTTTTTTTTCGCGATGGTATTCCCATGTCGGCAGGGCAAGGTCACGGCGCTGGCTGCCGCCTTCCATTTCCTAGCACCTTGCACGAGGCCTTGCGTGCCAGCCTCTTTACAAAATACGGACGCCAAAATAACACGGCCGCCTTTCGCCCCGCAGGCGCACCGCGTAAAGGCGGCTGGCTCGGGCGCGGCAAATCCGTCCCCTCGACTGGCTCCAAAGAATACCAATCCCTCACCACCCTCGGCCCATGGCCATGGCGGAAAAATCAGTTGCTTCTTCCCGTTCCGTTGGATGTCACTTTGGCGAATGATGGCACCCGGATACATTTTCATCAGCTTTTGCCTGCCGCCCATTCTCCCAACACGAACCTTTCGCCCAAATTTCTTCCCGTGGCTACGGCCCCTCCCAACAAACACGGACAACCTCATGGTTGGTGGACGCTCTCGCAATACGCCGCCTACCTGCGTGGCAAAAACGAAGGGACATTTACACCCGTTGCCACGGAGGAACTCTGGCAATCGGAACATCGCACCGGATTGCAAATTGATGCCGCAAGTTCGGCCGCCGAAGAGGGACGGCTCTTCGCTGGGAGTTACCTTCGTTTGCGGAACGACGTTCGTTTCTACTTTCAAGCAGAACTTCGCGACATGAAGAACGGGGAACAAGAAAACCTTGCTGCACTCGACTGGTTGCTTCTCGGGGGCGATCGCCGCTTGGTTCGTTTGCATTCGACAACAGACGATCCTTTTGCCGATTTCCGCGAGCCACAAATTCCTCTCCCTGCCAAGGACGGTCCTGTCTTGCTCAAATGGTCGCTTATCACTCCGGCGATTTTTGCCCATGGTCACATCCCTGGATGGTGCAAGGATACATCGTCCGCAGCTCGCCCTGGCGGTCAAGTCTGCTTACCTCTGCCCGGTCGTGCCGCCCTCGGTTCGTGGTGCCTCGGACGTCCCGAATCCATTTCCGGTTGGGACATGCTCAAAAACGAAGCCAAACCCACCCAGCTCGCGGCACCCGCAGGATCTGTCTATTATTTCCTTTGCGAAAACCACGGCACCGCCGCCGAACTTGCCAAGAAACTCCACCTGCATCCCCGCTCCGACCACTACGGCGAAAAAGGCTGCGGCTATGGCCTTGTCAGCTTCGCCACGCAACTTCACCCGACATCTCCGGACATCCGTCAACTCGCGGAGGCCATTTTCACCAACTAACCTCACAACCATGAAAAAGCATCTCATCACCCTCTACACACGTTCTCCGCTCCATGTCGGTTGCGGCACCAGCGTGGATGTTGTGGACCTTCCCATCATGCGGGAACGCATTACCCGTTTCCCCGTCATCCCCGGCAGCAGCCTCAAAGGCGTCCTTCTCCAAGCTGCCCGCGAGCATTTTGAGTCGGGAACATACGCCCGCAGCAAAGGCGCTCTCCCTGCCGAAGCCAAACAGCTCTTCGGTGCCATCGAGGAAGGCGCAGATAAAAAGCAAAGTGCCAACGCCGGATGCGTGCAAATTATGGAAGCCAAGCTCCTCGTGTTTCCCGTGCGCTCCCTCAAGGGTTGCTTTGCTTGGCTCACATGCCCTTCCGTTCTTCATCGCTACATGCGTGACACCGGGAAGCATTTTGCAATTCCCGAAGTCGCCAAGGATTATGTGTTGGCTGGTTCCGATCTCGTGACCGATGGCAACGTCGTCCTCGAAGAATATGCCCTCACGGCAGATTCCGGTGACATCGTCAGATTGGCCGAAGCTCTTAAATCCGCCTGCGGCGATTCCTTTTGGACAAGTGCTCTGGATAAACGCCTTGCCCTCGTTCACGACGAAGTATTCCAACACTTTGTCACCACCTGCACCGAAGTCGTCACCCGCGTGAAAATTGATCCCCTCACACGCACGGTAGAAGGAGGGGCACTTTTCAATCAGGAAAATGTTCCCTGCGAAGCCCTCTTCTACAGCGTTCTTACCGTGCTTGCGCCGCGCAGGGAAGACGCGGACAACGCCAACTCTCATCTTACCGAATTACTCAAAGCCCAAACGATCATCCAGCTCGGCGGCGATGAAACGACCGGGCATGGACTTTGCGAACTCACGCAGGAGGAACTATGAAAAATCTCGATCAAATCCGCGCCGCCAATGCGCTTAATGCTTCTCGTGTGCGTGGCATGGGGCACGGACAAAAGGGCGGTGATGCGCTTAGCGGTTTTGCCATGTTGATTAAGACCAATGGACTTCTTGCCGCCGTTGCATTTGCTGCCGAAACGAAAAGCAAAGGCGGCCTCAAACAAGAAGGTGCCAACCTTGTTGTGCAAAGCATCGCCCGACATCTCTCCCATGCGGACATCAAAATTTGCACAGCGGAAAAGGTTTCTGATTTTGCCGATGAACTCGCCCGAGGAAATGCCGATCTTCTCCGCCGCGCTACCGCCGAAGCGTTGGCTTATCTCAATTACCTCAAACGCTTCACTCCCTGATCGTCATGCCGCTCGCTATTCAGTCCGCCGTCGCGACCGCCCTTCAACGGCACCCACGCTGCGATTCGTGGAATCTCTTCCTCGACAAGTTAAGCTTTATTCGAGACGGAGGCGACACGGTCAAGACGGAGGCGCTTCGGAAATCCGTGGCGTATTACAAAGCCGTCACCGACTCACACCTCACCAAGACAGCCAAACGCACGGCCGCATGGCTCACGACTTTAGAAAAATTCCACGGGGATCGTTTCCGCCGCGTCACGCTTTACAGCAGCAGTCCGCTTCTCTTGCACCTTGGTCGCTCCAGCGTGTTAGAAAACGTGGGGATTTATACTGACCGCACGACAGGTCTTCCTGTCATCCCCGGTAGCGGACTCAAAGGCACGCTCTCCACCTGGGCCACATGGGAAGCCAATCAAAAGCCGGAAGGATCCTTTCCTTCCAACGATAACGAGTGGCTTCTTCAACGAGAAAAATTTTCCATGTCTCCCCATGCGCTGCGTATTTTCGGCAGCGATGATTCGCGTGGTTCCGAGCACGCCGGGGACATTATTTTTGTCGGTGGTTTTCCCAAGGCACCGCCGGAACTTGATCTGGATATCGTGAATCCGCATCACGACGACCAAGGCCACGACAAACAACATCTCACCCCCAATGCCTTTTTGTCCCTCCGCCCTGGCAAGGCTTGGGACTTCGTGTTTTATGCACGTCCGGGAACTTCCGATGCGCCTACTTTACTCGACACGACTGAACGCTGGCTCGTCGAAGCTCTCGCGCAAGTTGGCTTGGGAGCAAAAACCGCCAGCGGCTATGGACGCTTCGATAAAAAGGTGCCTCTTACCTCCGAAGCTACTGCCGTCTCTCAGCATCGTTCTGCGGAAGACAAGGCTTTGCACACGAAAGCCCATAAATCTTTTCAATTGGCCTATCCCAACGATCAAACTTTCAAAATCCGCGTGCTCGACAAACTTAATCGCGGAAAACTAAACGACCTCGAGCAAGAAATCCCCAAACTTCAGAAACCTGAAAACGAAGTACGTTTGCAGATCCTCAAATCCACACTCGCCACAAAAGATTTTAAAGAAATACGCAAACTTTTGCGCAATAAATCTTGGTTTCCTCCAGACTGGCTTCCCTCATGAAACTTCCAACCGTCACCTACGAATTTGAATTCCTCACCGACTGCTTCAGCGGCACCGCCGAGGGGAAAGAAGCTCGTCACAGCGAACTTCGCGTCCCGCCAATCCGCGGTCATGTTCGCATGTGGCACAACATGGCCTTTGGTGCGGAATCCTGCCACGCTGTCTGGGGGAATACCTCCGGCGATGGTACGGGCAGCCGTGTGGCAATGCGATTTCTCGAGCTTCCTCCAGTCTCCAAGGAATTAAGCGAAGTTTTGCCGCATAAAAATAAACAAGGCGGAAAACGCCCCGCCCTCCCCGCAGGAACCCGCGCCACCTTGGAACTCACCCGACTTCCGCACTGCACCGCCGCCCAATGGGAAATAGCTCAAAAAGCCACCAAGCTTTGGCTGCTCCTCGGCACGCTGGGCCTTCGCTCCGCCCGCGCCGCCGGTAGCGTTTGGCCCGTGGCTGACTGGGTGCCTGCCGATGCCAAAGCACTCCGTGATATTCTTGCATCCCTCGGCCTAAAAAATCTAGAAGTTGCCCTCATTGGCGAAGCCGCAGACAAAACAGCCGCTGAACTCCGCGCCACGGCTTCGGATACGGTAGCTAATCATCGAGATGTTTTTGGCGATAGCGGGAAAAACAGCCGCCTCCCTTCCCCCACACGCTTCAAAGTCATTCGCCTCGGCCCATCCCTCTGCCTCCTCGCCCACGCGCCTCGTGGAATCCTTGCTCAGGCTCAAACTTTGCTGCAACAAAAACCCGCCCCAAAACGCTGGCTCGAACTCGGTGAGTGGAATTTTTTCTTATGACACGCCTAGCAGTACAACTTCCTGCTCCGCTTTATCAGCGTCTTAAAGAGATCGCCCATCAGCAGGATTGGTCGCTTTCGGAAGTGATGCGCAAAGCAGCGGAGCATTTCACCACTCGTTTTCCCCAAGAACTCAGACCCCAAACCGCCTGGCGTTTTCCCACCCTCGACGGCAACGAAGATTTCCTTACCGATCCCGCCCAATGCCATCCAGAAATCGAAGCCATCCTTGAGCGCAACACGCCATGATCTTACTCTCTCTCGCTTCCAAACAAATTTGGCCTCACATTCTTACGACTCTGCATTTAAAACCGGAACGCCTCGTTTTTCTTCATAGTGAAGACGCTAATGAATCACGCTTGCCAGCTGAACGACTTAAAAAATTCCTTAACAAACACGATCCGACGGATCTTGGCGTAGAAAGGTGTATACTTGAATCTATTTCTGACAACGATTTTTCGTCCATTCAGCAAAGCCTCGACGCTCTTGTTACCAAACGAAATTTTGATTTATCAGATATTGTTTTAAACATCACCGGTGGCAATAAACTGATGGCTACGGCGGCCTTCCAATGGGCATCATATCGGCATGTTCGTACCTTTTATTTAGAACGCCGCAACCAAATTACTTGGTTTAATTTTCAAACGAAGGAAACATTGAGTTCTCACGCAACTTTGAACCCCCATAATGCGGATAACTTGGACCCAGTTGCCTTGCTACGCTGTCAGCTTGACGCCTCTGAAATCGAAAGGGAGGGCGAACACCTTGTGCTTAACGAGTTGGGAGAACAGCTTAACGAATCCGAACTTTTCAAGAGCCTTTCTACGGGAGTTGATCCCACCCAGTTCCTCAAAATCTCCGGTATTGCCGACGATAAGCCTAAAAAGGGTGATGCTCTTGAATTTTATACGGCGGTCGTTCTGTTGAAATTAGGTGTTCACACAGTGCAAAGAAGCCTGCGTCTCAAAGTAAAATCTTCCTACAATGTAGGAACCAAGTTGCCTCATGCGGAACTCGATTTACTTTTTACGTGGGGTGGCCGACTTTGGATCGTGGATTGTAAGGATCGAAAATCTCCGGAGTCTCTTATCGAAGGTTTAAAACGCGAATTGGGCCCATTTTCCATTTCCGATGCTACCAATGATTTGCTTAATCGCATTTCCAAGGAACTCTCCATCGGTCAAACAAAAGTCATTAAGGAGGATCTCATCGCCATTCGTGAAGCGGGCGGTATCCAAGGGCAAGTTCTCTGTATTCGTAAAACGAAATTACCAGACGAAGCCGCCGAATTTGCCCGCCGTAATCATCTCCCCATTATCTTGAAATCTCGACTATTTGAAGACTTGCGTTCGCAGCTTTTTCCAAATGCCAAACCAAACCCTGAACAGCTTCACGATCTTGTGAAATCTTTCGCCCGATGACTCTCGACGTTTCCACGCTCTATGCCCGCACCGGCACGGCAAAACTTGCTGATTTGCCTGCTTATGAAGCCGCGGCCAAAAACGCGGTTTCTCGCGGGGAGGACGTCACTCTCACTGGTCCGGCTCCCGTTTGGCTCTACCTCCGCTTAGCCCACACTCTGCACGGCATCGCTCGCTGCCTCACCTACGATTCTCCTGTCACCGGCCTCATCACGGTGTTTGATCACAACCCCAATTGATCCCAACTTAGCCAAAATACTCCCCCACTTTTTCCCATGCCAACGCCCCGCAAAAAGCAAAATCCCAAGCCGACTCGCCAGCCCACCCGTCGCCCAGCACCGCGCATCGTACTTCTCGCCGTCACCGGCATGTCCCCGGCCATCCTCACCGAAACCCTTTGGGCGTTGGCACAAGAAAAACCGGCGATCATTCCTGACGAAGTTATCATCATCACCACCACACAAGGCGCAGAAGATTTGCAACGTCAGCTTCTCACGCCGCGTAAGGATTGGGGCGGACGACATGTTTGGGAAGCTTTACGAAGCACACTTCTCGGACGCACCGCCAACACCGACTCACGGCTTCAGCTTGCCAAGCCGCGCCTCATTGAGCTTCCCGATCGCCGTACCGGCGTACGAACCCCCGCCGACGATCTTCGCACCGCCGCTGATAATGCGGCCGCTGCGGATTTTATCCTCGAAGAAGTTCGACGCCTCACCGAAAACCCGGACACCCGCGTGATGGCGTCCATTGCCGGCGGACGCAAAACCATGGGAGCTTTGCTCTATGCGGCGATGAGTCTTCTCGCCCGCGACACCGACCGGCTTACCCATGTTCTCGTCAATGCTCCCTTTGACATCTGCCGCGATTTCTTTTTCCCCAGACAGCCCGTGAAATCTCTCACCGCAGGATTTGGGAAAGAGGTTCGCCGCGTTGCCACCAAAGACGCCCGCATCGAGCTGGCGGATATTCCCTTTGTGCCGCTTCGTAATGGCTTTGCCGAACTCGGAGAAAAACCCGGGAGCTTCCGCATGCTCGTCGAACGTTATTCTTCGGCGATGAAAGCCGAAACCAAGCGTCCTGTTCGCGTCTCCTTCGATCTGCTTGGAAAAACGCTCCACCTCGACGGCGTTCCCATTCCCATGCGCCACCGCGCCCAAATTCTGCTGCGCTTCCTTATTGAGTCGGAGAAAATTCGTGACCAAGCCGAAGCTGTGGAAAAATTTCCAGTGTGGCTGAACAATGCGGACGATCAAGTGCGTGAGCTAAGTCCAGCGAAAGTTGCAGACTCCGATTTCCGTCGTGAACTTAACCACATCAAATCCGCCGCTCTCAAAGCCGGATGTCGTTGGCCTGTCACGCCTCGTATCCTTGATTTTTCCCGCTTTGTGATTGTTTGATTTTGTGATTCTTGGTGTTTGGTTTTAGGGCAGCAACCCTACGACCAGATTAAAATTCTACCTGCCGACGGCTGCAACAACCTCACTCAAGTTTTAAGTCTCAAGTCTCATCCCTCCGGGCACATCTCCGGATGTCCCTCCGCTGGCACCACGGCGTTCCATGCCGCATCTTGAGCGCATGGACATTCCACAAACACTCCGCTTCATTCTTGGCAACACCGGCTGGCTCGGACGCGAAATCGTCGAAAAAGCTCTCACGCTCATTAACGTCCTCACCGACACCCGCACGCCCCTTTGGGCTTATCCGGTGATCGTCGGTGCTCTTGCCTATCTCGTCATGCCCTTCGACGCCTGCCCCGACTTCGTTCCCCTTGCAGGCTTGGCCGATGATACTGCTGCACTCGTCACCGCCTTTGCCACCGTCACCGGCATTATTCGCCCCGAACACACCGAAAAAGCCCGCAGCACCACCAACTCCATCTTCGGAACATAAATCACCCTCCGGTCACAACAACCTCACGCAACCCTCAACTCTCAACTCCCCCATGCCCTCCCTCATCATCACCACCCCCGGCACCCGCGTTAGTCTTATCAGTGAAAGGTTGCACATCGAGCCATCGCCTCACGGCACGCCCGCCGAACCACGCGACCTTCCGTTGGCGGACATAGAACGCGCCGTCATCGCAGAAACCTGCTCCCTCAGCACGGCAGCTTTGGCGGCAATGCTTCGCCGAGGAATTTGCGTGATCATCACGGATTTCGCGGGGCGTATCGCCGGCTTGGCCCAACCTCCCGCGCCGCACCGTTCCTCCCGACTTGCCCACTACCGCGCCAGTACCGATGACACCATTTCCCTTGCTTTAGCCGCCCTATTCGTCGAAGCCAAAATACTCAACAGCCGCCGCGTCCTCCAACGCCTCGCTGCCAACCGCGAAACTTCCACCATGGCGGAAACTCTTTGTTCCCTCCAAAATTCTGCCCAAACCGCTGTGCGTGCCGTCAGTCTCGACATTCTCCGTGGCTGCGAAGGTGCCGCCGCCGCGGCCTACTTTGAAGCTTACGGCACCTTTTTTCCCCCTACCGCACCCTTTGAACGCCGCTCCCGCCGCCCTCCTCACAATCCTCCCAACGCCATCCTCTCCTACACCTACACCCTCCTTGCCGCCGAAGCTGAATCCTGCTTGTATTCCGTCGGACTCGATCCCGCCCTCGGCTTCCTTCACGAACCCGCCGACCGCCGCCCATCCTTGGCCTTGGACCTCATCGAACCCTTTCGCGCCCCGGTTGCCGACGCCATGGCTCTTGATCTTCTCTCTCACGGAACCCTCCACCCCGTCACCCACTTTGAACGCCGCGAAGGCGGGATTTATCTCAACACCGACGGACGCCGCCGATTCTTTGTTGCTTACGAGCGCCGCATGGATCGGGAGTTCACCAGCGAGCAACACGGACGCCGCACCACCTTACGCCGTGAATTAGAAAACCAAGCCCTCACCCTCAAATCCTCGCTCCAGGACGGCGAACCTTTCACTCCTTTCCTTATGAATTAAAAATGCCACACCGCTATGCCACTCCTCTATCCCGTCTCCGAGCCTCAGCCTTTGACGCCTACCCCGTCACCATCCCGAAGCCGCCGCCGCCCGCACAAAACCCCTTTGCACCTCCCGAAGGTTGGTGGGAAAACGCCTTTCGCCTTGTCCTTTCACCCTCCGAAGCCTCCGGACACCGCTGCGGCACCCGACAAATGTTGACCCTCATCGCCTACGACATCACCGAGCCCAAGCGTCTTCACAAAGTCGCCGTTCTCTGCGAAGACTTTGGGATGCGCATTCAATACTCCGTCTTTGAATGTCGCCTTGAGGCCGATCGTTTCGACATATTTTGGAATCGCCTTAATGACCTCATTGATCCTACCTCCGACCGTGTCACCGCCTACACCATTTGCCTCGCCTGCGCCCGCAATATCCGCGATGCTGGAATCCAACACCATAGCGAAAAAGCTGTCGCCTATGTTTTTTAAGATATCAAGTCTTTCTAGGGCGGCAGTCTCATAATACCTTTTTCCCATGACTCCCGACCGAATTTCTAATTGTTTTATAAAAAGTAAATTACATATAATTTCACCCTCCTTACATCTCCTTATACACCCTACAAAAACGCCCCAAACCACCCTCCCGCCCCAACTCCATTTTCGCCCCTTGACAACCAAGGAATTATAATGCAACTCTTCCCCCCAGAACCTCAGCCGAAAGGCATTTGAGACGTGTTAGCAACTTTACTGTCTTTGCATGGCACACTTCCCCCCAGAACCTCAGCCGAAAGGCATTTGAGACCCGGTTGCTTTGACTTCACCATGCCTTCCCAACTCAAGCTTCCCCCCAGAACCTCAGCCGAAAGGCATTTGAGACTGCCCCCCGCCTTTTTGTACTCTTTGTCCGCGAGCCCTTCCCCCCAGAACCTCAGCCGAAAGGCATTTGAGACTCCCCAAAGGCTCAACATCATTCATTACTAAGTACATCTTCCCCCCAGAACCTCAGCCGAAAGGCATTTGAGACAACGGAACCAAGGCCATACATGACCAATTCGGACGGCTTCCCCCCAGAACCTCAGCCGAAAGGCATTTGAGACGTTAGCCACACACTCAGCTATCGTAGCAGTGACGAACTTCCCCCCAGAACCTCAGCCGAAAGGCATTTGAGACTATTAACAAGGTAATGAGCAACCGGCGCGACTCGCTACCTTCCCCCCAGAACCTCAGCCGAAAGGCATTTGAGACGCTTTTTCATAGCTTCCCCCCCGCCTTTTTGTACTCTTTGCTTCCCCCCAGAACCTCAGCCGAAAGGCATTTGAGACTCTCAACAGTAGAATGAGTAGGAAAACGACCCACAAACTTCCCCCCAGAACCTCAGCCGAAAGGCATTTGAGACTTCATTACTAAGTACATATTCATGCCTATACCTCTTCTTCCCCCCAGAACCTCAGCCGAAAGGCATTTGAGACTTGACAATGTTAGCAACTTTCCTATCTTTGCAAACCTTCCCCCCAGAACCTCAGCCGAAAGGCATTTGAGACGCAAGCAGCAACTCCCCACCCTGCCGCACCTCATGCCTTCCC
>JAJTYZ010000053.1 GCA_021463515.1 Chthoniobacterales bacterium
GCAGCCTTTTTAGCGACAGGTTTTTTAGCAGCTTTCTTAGCGGCTTTCTTCGCAGGTTTTTTCACTGCTTTCTTTGCAGCTTTTTTAGCGGGTTTCTTTTTAACGGCCATCCAAAATCCCTCCTTTCAAACCGCAGTGGCGGATTTGGAGTTTGCTGTTAGTGCAACTCACAAAGAAGTTGGTAGGGTTGATGCGCGAAAGCGTCAACGGTTTTCTCGAAAAATTATCGCCGAAAAAAAATTTGCGCGTCATACAAAGACGAACAATGCGGAAAAAAATGGAGCGGTATTTTTTACGAACGTTCGCGAATCAAGAATTCATCGGCTTTCGCAGCGATCGCTTCTACGGATAACAAACGTCCCATGCCTTCGTACCCGCAGGCGAGAATGCCTTCATCGGGTCCGAGAAAAGTTGCGCCACGTTCACGCAAAATTTCCGCATTGTGCATTGTTGCAGGATGCGCCCACATCTTTCCGTTCATCGCCGGTGCAATGAGAAGAGGAGCGCGCGTTGCCAAGGCGATACATGTGAGTGCGTCTTCCGCAAGGCCATGAGCAAGCCGTGCGAGAGTTGATGCCGAGGCGGGAGCGATGAGCAAAAGATCGGTACGGTCTGCTAATTCAATGTGCCCCGGACACCATCCACTTTGCTCATCAAACACATCGGTCATCACGGGATGACGACTCAATGTTTGCAACGTGAGTGGTGTGATAAACCGCTGTGCGCTTTGTGTCATGACCACAAAGACATCATAGTCTCGTTTCACGAGTAGGCTGGCGAGGTCCGCTGCTTTGTAAGCCGCAATGGAGCCTGTCACGCCGAGGATGATGGTTTTTTTAGCGGTCATAATGTCAATCCTCCAACGTCACGATGCGGCGGCTGAGGTAACGTTCGGCGCGGGTGATAGCGCGAAATTTTTGGAGGTCTTCTTCCATGGAGCCGCTAATGATGGTGTAGCGATAATCGCGCCAGCATTTCATTTCGGAAGCAGCAGTTGTGAGGCGATGTTCTATTTGTTCTTCGGTTTCGGTGCCGCGTTTGAGCAAGCGGTAGCGAAGTTCATCGAGACTGGGAGGCATGATGAAAATGTCGGCAAGAGAATCTTGGATAAATGGATCGGTACATTGGCGGATGTTGGCGGCACCTTGGACATCTATATCCACCAACACGTCAATCCCATCGCGCAAATGATCGACGATTGTTTGCCGGAGCGTTCCGTAATAGCGACCATGCACATTGGCGTATTCGAGAAAATCACCCTCGGCGATGTGTTTTTCAAAAGTATCCACATCTATGAAATGATAGTCCTCGCCATCAATTTCTCCCGGGCGCGGCGGACGTGTTGTGCAGGAGACGGAATACACGGTGTCGGGCGTTAGGCGTAGGGAGCTGCAGATGGTGGATTTTCCTGCGCCGGAAGGTGCTGAAATAACGAAAAGGATGCCGCGACGCTTCATAGTTGATGGATGGGATGTTTATTCGACATTTTGCACTTGCTCGCGAAGACGCTCCAGCTCGGTTTTGGCAGAGACCACATGATGCGTCACCGCAGCAGAGTTGGCCTTAGAGCCAATAGTATTGCATTCGCGGAACATTTCCTGCGCAAGAAAATCGAGCGAGCGTCCATTGGCTTCGTTCGATGTAAGCCCCGCACGAAATTGCGCCATGTGACTTTGCAGGCGGCTTAGTTCTTCGGTGATGTCGGCGCGATCGGCAAAAAGTGCTAACTCTCGCGTGAGGCGTTCGTCGTCCGCCGCAAAGGCCGGAGAGAGTGCCGCAAGGCGTGCTCGCATGGCGTCGCGATGTTTCGCGGCGACGGTTGGGGCGAGCTTCGTGATGGCCGTTACTTCGCGGCAGAAGTCGCTGAGAAGACGGCGCAATTCTTTGGCAAGATGAGCACCTTCTTTTTTGCGCATCACTTCGAGTGCCCGCAGTGCTGCACGGGCGGCATGGGCAAGAGCGTCGGAGTCAAACGGTGGCGTTGCGGATGCCTCACGTGCTGTGCCGGCGTAGAGCCGAACGAGATCGGCGAGAGAAGGTTTCTCGGCGATGTGGAGAGAATGTCGAAGTTGGAGGAGCTCCGCGTGTAAGCGGCGGAAGGTTGCGGGATCGAGAAGCGAACGCGCTTTGCCGCTTGGAGAAATTATGGCAGTGACGGTGGCGCGTCCCCGAGAAATTTTCGGAGTAAGAACATCGCGCAGCACATTTTCTGCGGCACTTAATTCGCGAGGCAGATTGAAAACCAACTCGGCGTTACGCCGATTCACAGTGCTGATTTCCACGGTGGTGCGCGTTCCTGCACGAACACATTCCCCGCGCCCAAAACCGGTCATGCTTTTCATGCGAGTTGGGAGTGATTGGAAAGGCTTGTTTGACTAGGGGACACATGCGTCTGGCGTGTGGTTGTTATTGGATCACAGGCGAGACGCCTGTGCCCCCTGATTTTTTTTATGGGGATGTTCCGAGGCTCCCTGAGATTTTTTGGCATGAGAATCTGCATGGAGATGGATGTGCTTGGGGAAGAGTGGTGGATTAATCGGAAGGATGGGTGGCGCGATGTTTCCACCGCGCCACCCACAAAGACTTCCTTATTTCTTTTTGCCTTCGCCCGGACGGTACTCTTCGAGTTCCGCAGCTTCAAAGGCTTTTGCAAGGCCAACAAGTTCTTCGCCAGGGCGCACGGTGTCCATGGCTTCGGACTCGCGGCGCAGTGCTTCGTCGCTGTAATGCGCGGCTTTAATGCTGAGGCCGATACGGCGTTCCACTTTGTCCACCTTAATGACGCGGGCTTCCACTTCGTCACCGACTTTAATGACGTCTTTGACTTTCGCCACGTGGTCTTCGCTGAGCTGCGAGATATGAACGAGGCCATCAATATCATGATCAAGCGCGACAAACGCACCGAAGTTGGCGAGTTTGGTGACTTTGCCTTTGACGAGATCACCGATCTTGTAGAGGCGATCAATTTCCTTCCACGGGTCTTCATCAAGTTGTTTCACGCCAAGAGCGATGCGCTGGTTGGCTTTATCAATGTCAATGACCACGGCTTCCACCTCATCACCTTTTTTGAGGACCTCGCTTGGATGATTGATCTTGCGTGTCCAGCTCAAGTCGGAAACGTGAACCATGCCATCAATACCTTCCTCCAATTCCACAAACGCGCCGTAAGCGGTCATGTTGCGAACGGTACCCTTCACCTGCTTGCCGATGATGTAACGCTGTTCGATTTCATCCCACGGATTCGGCTCGAGCTGGCGGACGCCGAGAGAAATTTTTTGCTCTTCCTTATTGACGCCGAGAACCACGGCTTCGACATCCTGACCGAGTGTGAGGACATCGGACGGGCGCGTGATGCGTTTTGTCCACGACAATTCCGACACGTGAATGAGACCTTCGACGCCTGTTTCGATTTCGACGAAAGCACCGTAAGGAACGAGGTTGGTGATTTTGCCGGTAACTTTCGTACCCGTCGGGAATCGTTCCTCGATTTTGTCCCACGGATTGTGCGTGGTTTGTTTTAGGCCGAGTGAAACGCGTTCTTTATCCTTGTTGATTTCGAGAACTTGCAACTGGATTTCTTGTCCGACTTTCAGCAACTCACTCGGATGTGTGAGGCGTCCCCACGTCATGTCGGTGATGTGCAGGAGTCCGTCCATACCGCCGAGGTCAATAAATGCCCCGAAGTCGGTGAGATTTTTTACGGTGCCGAGAACGGTGGAGCCCACTTCCGTACTTTCCATGAATTCGAGGCGTTTTTCGCTGCGCTCTTGTTCAATAAGTTCGCGACGGCTGAGAACGACGTTTTTACGATCGTCGTTGAGTTTTACAATTTTGAAATCGTAGGTATTGCCCAAGAATTGGTTGAGGTCCTTAGGCGGAATGATGTCAATTTGTGACGAGGGCAGGAAAGATTCCACGCCGATGTTGACGAGGAGGCCGCCTTTAACAACGGCTTTGACGCGGCCTTTGATGATGCCTTCGTTTTGGAAGACGGTTTTAATTTTATCCCAATTTTGGCGGTAGGCGGCTTTTTCCTTGGAGAGAACGACCATGCCTTCGTCATTTTCGAGGCGAACGAGCAGGACTTCAATTTCGTCGCCGACAGCGACATCAGCGGGATCATCGAATTCAATGGCGGGGATGGTGCCTTCGGATTTGTAGCCAATGTCCACGAGAAATTCACGGGGACGAACCTCTAGGATACGGCCTTTGACGATGCTGCCTTCTTTGTATTTTTTGGTCGCGTTGGCGATCAATTCTTGTACTTGGGTCATGATAAAATCCGCACGGTGGCGGAGGTGGGACTGATGGTGTATATTTAGATACCTCGGTTCCGGTTTCGGTTGTCACTTCGGGGTCAGCAATCCCTATCGGGGCTGGTCGAAGCGAAGGGTTAACCTGCCAGACGACACGTCGTCACACAAGACGAAAAGGAAATTTTTAAAGTAGAAAAGTCGCCATAATTTGGCTCGTACGACCGTCGAAAAACGAGTTTTCCAACGTGCTTCCGTAGCCTGAGAGTCCGAATCTTTAACCGGCGTGTAGGGTTAGCCTTGTATCTTTCTCCTCTCATCAAAAAAATACCGAGGGGCGGAAGATACAAGGTTAAAACTTCATGGTTGCCTCGTTACCATTGATGCCATGGGCACGCAAAAGCAGATTGCCCAGAAGATTCGTGAATCCGGTGCCGACTACGTGTTGGCCCTCAAAGGCAATCATGAAATCATGTTTGAAGAAGTCCGCCGCTATTTATTGGAAGCTAAAGGAAGCAAAAATTTTGGCAAAGAACCCCATGATTTTCTGGAAACGGTGGAGAAAGGTCACGGACGTATTGAAACGCGCCGCTATTGGATTACCGAGGATATCGGCTGGTTTGCCGACAAGGATGATTGGATGGGGCTGCGAAGCTTTGGCATGGTAGAGAGCATTCGGGAGATTAACGGAGAACAAACTACGGAGATACGCTTTTTCATCGCCAGCATTGGGGCAGATGCCAAGAATTTTGCTCGTGCCGTGCGCGGCTATTGGCCGGTAGAGAATTCTCTTCATTGGTGTTTGGATGTGTGCTTTGGTGAAGACCAGTGTCGCGTTCGTTGCGGCCATGCGGCAGAAAATCTTTCGATCCTGCGCCACATGACATTGAACATCCTCAAACGCGACACCACCAAGAATCGCGGGATCAAGGGCAAGCAGAAAAACGCAGGCTGGAATTACCCCTACCTCCTAAGCCTGTTAAATTTTTAATGCAATCGCCCTGTACTACTGCCCCATTTCTCCTGCCAAGTGGCAGGTTTTAACGAACAACGCCAGCCCACTTTTTCCTGAAATTACGGATTCCAGTGGGATGGTTGCTTTTCCGAGTTTACGCTGAACCAAAACAAGTTATACGATCGAAGATGCTGTGAATTTCGCGCAAAATGCTCAATGGATTGGTGATCGCCAACGAGCCATTACTGGCGAGCCTCCTTGTCCATTTCTTCGGCACCAATTTTTCCTAACGACACCAGTAAAGCGTGCCACCCTGCATTGGGCTGCACTTGGAGTGGCTGACATGCATTTAAACGGTGAGAAAGTCGGCAAGGGGTTTCTTATGCCCGGTTGGTCCGATTTTCACCGGCGTGTTCAAGTGATTTCGCACGATGTCTCCAAGCTCTTAAATCCGGGAGCCAATATGCTTGGCGCGATTCTTGGTGACGGTTGGTATTCCGGAACTTTAGAAGGAAATAATCAGCGTAATCATTGGGGAACGCATCCACAACTTCTTGCGTGGCTTGATGTCGAATTGCTCGACGGCAAAGCGGTAAAAGTGGTGACCAATGGCCAATGGCAGATGCGCTACGGACCGATTTTTTTTCGGATATTTACCACGGTGAAACCTACGATGCGCGGCGAGAAATTCCCGCCTGGGATGCTTCCTCTTCCTCGCGAACAAAAGAATGGCGACCGGTGGATGTTTTTCCAGCCTACGATGGGGAACTCGTCTCAAAAGTGAACGAAGAAATCGTCGTCACGCAAACGCTGCACACGCATCGCCTGACGGAACCCCAATCTGGCATATTCGTTTTTGATTTCGGGCAAAACATCGCGGGTATTTGCAGGTTGACTACTCGCGGACGACGCGGGCAAAAGATCACGCTCAAGTTTGGAGAAATGCTAAACGCGGATGGCACCGTCTATCGCGCCAATCTTCGTACGGCCCGTGCAACCGCGACACCTATATTTGCAAGAGCGATGCAGAGGTGGAATGGACACCACGATTTACATTCCATGGATTCAGCTATGTCGAAGTGACCGGGCTTGATCACGACCCTGCATCCTCCTTGCTTGCGGCACTTGTCTTGCACACCGACATGCAGGCCACGGGAAAGTTTCATTGCTCCAATCACCGGCGCAATACGCACCCTAATTCAATTTCCGATTCACGTGAGCAAAAAGTAAGTGACACAGGCCACCCCTAACCCTTCATCTCACCAAGCTGGAGAAATGGGAGAAATAGGGTCAGGCGAGAATGGCACGAAGATAAGGCGTGCTTGGAAAAGTTTCGATGATCTCGTTTACGAGAAGGGGAGCACACCCGCCTCGGGTGTTGCCTTCGGTGCCCTCGTCGGCAGCATTGTCGTGAGACCACTCAACGATGTGCCGTGCGAGGCGCACGGCACGAGACACGAGGCGGGTGTGGTACCCGTTTCTCGCAAACGCAGAAAAGCAACATTGGGAAGCCCCTCTCACATTATCCGCTATCTTCGTGCCATTCATGCTTGTCACTACCCCGTTGGAGAGCGTTCCCGTCGCGAGAAAAAAGAATGTCATACCAAGAAAGAAGCGACTTGCATCAAATTTATCGACTCGTGATATATTCGGGCCTAAACTTAAGTTTTAACGAACGAAAATACATTATGTCTTACGAACTCTCACCACTTCCTTACGCTAATAACGCGCTCGAACCGCACATTGATGCACGTACGATGGAGATTCATCATGACAAGCACCATCAGGCTTATGTCAACAACGCCAACAATGCCTTAAAAGATCATCCCACTCTCGCCGCCAAGCCGGTGAATGAACTTCTCGCCGACCTCGCTTCCGTGCCGGAAGCCATTCGCGGGGCGGTGCGGAATAATGCCGGAGGCCATAGCAATCATTCCTTCTTCTGGCAAATCATGGCTCCTAACGCCGGGGGGCAACCCAAGGGAAAATTGGCGGAAGCCATCCTTGCAAAATTTGGAAGTTTTGAAGACTTCAAAGCCGCCTTTGAAAAAGCCGGTGCCACGCGTTTTGGGAGCGGTTGGGCGTGGCTTATTGTGAATAAAAACGGCGAACTCGAAGTCGTCTCCACGGCCAATCAAGACAGCCCTCTCATGGGCAAGGCGATTGCCGGCGTCGAAGGTACACCCGTCATCGGTGTGGATGTTTGGGAGCACGCCTACTATCTCCATTACCAAAACCGCCGCCCCGATTATCTCAAGGCATTTTGGAATGTCGTAAATTGGGATGAGGCGGAAAAAAATTACTTAGCGGCACTGTAAAGTCAGGCACGCTTTGAAATTCTATATCGGGCAGGCTCGACGGGTCTGCCCGATCTTTTTTATGCTCGTGATTTCACACGATGGCTTATCTTAACGAACATTACGCCAAACTCCAAGCGGGGTATCTTTTTCCTGAAATTGCACGGCGCGTCAAAGCATTCAATGACGCACATCCCGAGGTGGCGACACGCCTGATTCGTTGCGGCATTGGCGATGTGACAGAGCCACTTCCGGCGGCGTGCATCCGTGCTCTCCACAAGGCGGTGGATGAAATGGGTGCCCATGATACTTTTCGCGGCTATGGGCCGGAGCAGGGTTATGATTTTTTGCGTCATGCTATCGCGCAGCATGACTTTCGGGATCGCGGCATTGCCATCGAGGATGATGAAATTTTTGTCTCCGACGGTTCCAAATGCGATGGTGGCCACATTCTCGACATCTTCGGTGTAGGCAACCGCATTGCCGTGATGAATCCGGTTTATCCGGTCTATGTGGATACTAATGTCATGGCAGGCAATACCGGCGAGCCAGTCGCCGGCGGCTATGAGGGCTTGGTTTATTTGCCCTGCACGGCAGCGAACAATTTTGTCGCCGCACTCCCCGACGAATCCGTGGACATCATTTACCTTTGCTATCCCAACAATCCCACAGGTGCCGTCGCCACGCGGGCGCAACTGACCTCATGGGTAAAATATGCACGCGAACATCACGCCATCATTCTCTTCGATGCCGCGTACGAAGCCTATATTCTAACACCCGGAATTCCTCACTCGATTTACGAAATTGAGGGTGCTCGCGAATGTGCGATTGAGTTTCGGAGCTTTTCCAAAAATGGCGGATTCACCGGCTTACGGTGTGCATTTACCGTGGTACCTAAGAATCTTCTTGCATACACACGTGCCGGAGAAAGTCGTCCACTTCATCCGCTTTGGCTGCGTCATCATACGACTAAATTCAATGGCGTCGCTTATCCCGTACAGCGTGCTGCGGAGGCAATTTACTCTCCCGAAGGACGTCAGCAGGTGGATGCCCTTGTGGGTTTTTACATGGAAAACGCACGTCTTCTGCGCGAGGCGGTCGTCGCTGCCGGACTTCAAGTTTATGGCGGCGTAGATGCACCTTACATTTGGGTGCGCGGACCCGAAGACATTTCGAGTTGGGCGCTTTTTGATTTTCTCCTGCAGGATGCCAACATTGTTACGACACCCGGCAGCGGATTCGGCTCGGCTGGCGAAGGCTATTTTCGCATCTCGGCCTTCAACAGTCGCGAGCGAACGCAAGAAGCATCCCAACGACTCGCGGCGTTAGACTTCACAAAAGCCCGTCAATTCGCCTAGGGTCATGCCATGAACTCTCTTCGTTTTGCGCTCATCACCGCGATTGTTTTACCGCTGATTGCGGGATGCTCCAACAACGACCCATACCAAGACCCTCACTACAAAATGCAGCGCAATCTTCGTAACCGCAATCAATCATGGGAGTCATTTCAAAGCCGTCAGCGCATGCGTCGCGAAGCACGCGATAGCCGTCATGACGCTTGGTTTGATAATGTGATGGAATAGCGGACGCGGCGAGGAATGGGAGAAGAGATGTATCACGCAAGGGCGTGAAGTTAAAATGCGCTCTGTGAGAGATAAACGAGTTGGAAAACTCGTTTTACGTCCTCCACCTTCGACTCCGGTTTTCCTCACGAACGTTAAAATTTCACGGCATGGATGGCGGCGTCGAAATCTTTGCAGGCTTTTTTGCCGTAGATTTCTTGGGCGACTGTTATATTTTTTTTCTCCTCGCCTGTTTCTCCACGCTTTTTGGCGAGGGCGGCTTGAGTGTAATACCATGCCGGCGTACTTCCCGTAGGAATGAGACTGGCGGCGAGTTGTTCGGCATCCGCCTGATGCCCAAGGAGCAGATGGATAAGAACCAGCTTAAAACGAACGAGTTCGTTGCGAGGGTCCTGACGATTCATTTCGACAAATGAAGCCAAGGCACCCTCGTAATTTCCTTGTACAAATTGTACTTCGCCGAGATTGTAAACGCCGGGAGCAAAAGTTGGAGTAGTTTCCAAAATCCCTTGAAAAATTTGCCGTGCTTGATCGTAATTCCCGAGCTTTGTGAGGATGGTGCCTTGCATATTGCGTACGCCGGGATCTTGTGCTGCAGAGCCGGTTATGGAATTCAAACACGCTAAGGATTCTTGGTATTGTTCATCATCGTAAAGCTGCTGGGCGCGTCGCAGCATGGCGGTAAGACGATGCTGTTCGAGGAGAGGAGGCGCGGCAGGGGTATCCGTACTTTGCCCTAGGGATGTTAATACCATCCCGAGCAGCAGGCACAATACGAGGGACGTATGTTTCACTTAATATCGCCCATGAAAAGCCCCAGCGGATTTTCGATGGCTTCCTTGACCTTAATTAAAAACGTCACCGCTTCTTTACCGTCCACCACACGATGGTCGTAGCTGAGCGCAAGATACATCATCGGACGAATCACGACTTGGCCGTTGACCGCGATGGGACGCTCTTGAATTTTGTGCATTCCGAGGATGCCGCTTTGCGGCGGGTTGAGAATGGGTGTGCTCATGAGCGATCCATAGACACCACCATTGGAAACGGTGAAAACGCCGCCCTGAAGGTCTTCAATCGTAATGGCTCCCTCGCGTGCTTTTTTCGCATAGTAAGCAAGATCGTGTTCCAATTCGGCCAATGTTTTGCGATCGGCATCGCGCACCACAGGAACGATGAGTCCCCGCTCCGTGCCTACCGCCACGCCGATGTCGTAGAAATGATTTTGCACAAGCTCCTCGCCATCGAGGCGAGAGTTGAGTTGTGGAACGGCACGCAGGGCTTCCACGACGGCTTTGATAAAAAATGACATGAAGCCCAGTTTCACGCCGTGTCGTGCGACGAAACCTTCTTGCACGTCGGTGCGAAAACGCATCACGGCACCCATGTCACATTCGTTGAAGGTCGTGAGAATCGCTGCATTGCGCTGCGCTGCCACCAACTGCGTGGAAATTTTGCGCCGTAGCGGTGAAAGTTTTTTCCGCGTCACCCGACGCTCTTGTGGTTCAAGCTGCACGGGAGCTGTGGGGGTAATGAGTGGTGCCGCCGCTGGAGCGACGGATGTGGTTGGTGCTGCAGGTTTCGCTGCAGGAGGCGGTGTTGTTGGTGCCGCAGGGGCTTCGACAGCAAGCGGAGGCGTCGCTACGGGAGCGGCGTCCGAGGCCGCTTCGGCAGTGGGTTCGGGTGCTTCTTCAATGTGCCCCACGACTTCTCCAATTTTAACTTCGGTATCGGCCGGGGCGGTGATGCGAACAAGGCCCGATGCTTGAGCCGCAACTTCCGTGGCCACCTTGTCGGTTTCCAATGTGAACAACGGATCTCCCGTGCGCACATAGTCACCGTCTTGATGGTGCCAAACCGAAATAATTCCCGAAGAAATAGATTCTCCGACAGCGGGTACCTTAATCTCCGTATTCATGATTTCGTATTCCTACACTTCAAATGCGTGGCTGACGAGTTCCGCCTGTTGAAGGCGGTGAATCGCCATGGAGCCAACCGCTGGGCTCGAGCTCTCCGCACGGCCCGCGTAGCTAATGGGACGTCCCAGCAATTCGCGCAGACGCGGCGCAATGTAAGTCCATGCGCCCATGTTTTGTGGCTCTTCCTGACACCACACAATGCGTTTAAGGCTAGAGCAGGAGTTAACGATATCCTGAATTTTTTTGGTATGCAGAGGATAAAGTTGTTCGACACGCACGATGTAGGTGTCCTCCACACCGCGTTTTTCACGTTCGGCCACGAGATCGTAATAAACTTTTCCTGAGCAGAAAATGAGGCGCTTTACCGTATCTGGTTTTGAGGGCAGCGGTGCCATGATGGCGTAAAACCGCCCCTTGGTGAAATCGTCCGCCGTGGATACCGCTTGCGAATGACGCAGCAGGCTTTTCGGCGTCATGATGATGAGGGGCTTGCGGTATTCACGATGGATTTGCCGCCGCAGCGCATGGAAATACTGCGCAGGAGAAGTGAGATTGCAGACCTGCATGTTGTTGCGGGCGCACATTTGCAAAAATCTTTCGAGTCGTCCGCTGGAGTGCTCAGGGCCTTGACCTTCGTAGCCGTGTGGCAAGAGCATCACGAGGGAGCTGGGGCGTTGCCATTTGGCTTCTGCGGACGAAATAAACTGGTCAATGATGACCTGGGCTCCGTTGACGAAGTCACCGAATTGCGCTTCCCACAAGCACAGCATGGAAGGGTAATCGAGCGAGTACCCGTAATCGAATCCAAGTACCGCCGCCTCGCTAAGCAGGCTGTTGTAAACGCAGAACTTGGCCTGATCGGGTGCCAAATGATTGAGCGGAATATAATCCTCATGATTTTCCGCATCATGGAGCACCGCATGCCGCTGGCTGAAAGTTCCTCGA